>CP089982.1:11743750-12045000 GCA_037157775.1 Sorangiineae bacterium MSr12523 | reverse complement strand
CACCGCGTGGGACGCGGCCGCGCGGTTTCAGTGGGGCGGCATTTTCGACGCCGGGCGAGGTGCTTCGGATGACCGCGGGGGCGGCGGACGCGTAGGCGAACAGGCCCCAGCCAATCATGCCGGTGATCCCGCGCGCGGTGTCGAACCGCACGGATCCAAAGCTGCCCAAGGCCGTGGGGCACAAGGCCCAGACGATGACGCTGGTGAAGGCGAGGCCCCAGACCGAGGCGATGCGTGCGCCTTTCGGCCAGCGCGGTTCGAGCGCGGCGGGAACGACGAGAAAGACGAGGCCTGCGAGGGCAAACACCTTGGCCAACGGTGGTGCGCCGCGCGACCAAGCCGCGGGCGCGACGGTGACGAACCACGCGTAAATTCCAGGGACGCTGGCCTGCGCGACGGAGCCGAGCTCGAACAAGCGCGGCCGCTTTTGATCCCCCGTAAGCATGCGCACCCCGCCTCGAGCTACCCGGTGTTGCGCACGAGGCGGGTGGGGGCAATCACGCCGGAGACCTCGCTGCCGCCGCTGGCCTCGGGCAGATCGCGCGCGGCCTCGAGCCCGAGTTGGGCCCAGAGCTCTTTGTCGAGCAGCTGGCTGGGGCGCACGTTTTGAAGCGCCGCCAGGAAGCTCGCCTTCATGCCCGGGCGCTCGCGCTCCATTTGGTCGATCATGCGCCCCACGACCTTGCGCTGCAGGTTGTCCTGGGAGCCGCAGAGATCGCACGGCAAAATTGGGAACTTCATGGCCTCGGCGAAGGCCGCGATGTCTTCCTCGGCGCAGTACAAGAGAGGGCGCAGCACGATGTGGCCGGTGCTGGCGACCAGCTTGGGCGGCATCGCGGCGAGCTGGCCGGCGAACATCAGGTTGAGAAAGAAGGTCTGGATGACGTCGTCGCGGTGATGGCCGAGCGCGATCTTGTTGCACCGAAGCTCGGTGGCGACGCGGTACAAGATCCCGCGCCGCAGCCGCGAACAGAGCGAGCAGTACGTCTTGTTGGCGGGGATCTTCTCGGTGACGATCGAGTAGGTGTCCTCTTCGATCATCGTGAAGCGGTAATTTTCCCGCTTCATGTAGTCGTGAAGGACGTCGGCCGGGTAGCCGGGGTGGCCCTGATCGATGTTGACCACCTCGAGCTCGAAGCGCACGGGCGCCTTCTCCGCCAGCTGACGGAGAAGGTGCAGCATCGTGTAGCTGTCCTTGCCGCCGCTGACGGCCACGAGGATGCGATCGCCCTCGGCGATCATGTTGAAATCGCCCACGGCGCGCCCCACCGCGCGCGAGAGCTTCTTTTCCAATGTGACGACGTCCACCACGGCTGCTCCAATACTACGGAAAAACTACTTTGCCGCTTGCTCGATGAGGGAGACGAAGGTGAGCACGCCATGGCCGGTGGCGCCCTTGGGGTTCCAGCCGGTGGCGCGATCCGAGGTGGCCGGGCCGGCGATGTCGGCGTGGACCCAGTGCTTCGTCTTGCCAATGAACTCGCGGAGGAAGAGCGCCGCGGTGATGGAGCCGCCGGAGCGATCGCCCATGTGCTTGAGATCGGCGCTGTCGCTCTTGAGTTGATCGCGCAGGTCCTCGATGAGGGGCATGCGCCACATTTGCTCGCCGGAGGCCTTGAGCGCCGCCGAAAAGTCGTGCGCGGCGTCGTCGCTGTTGGCGTACCAGCCCGAGTAGGTGTTGCCGAGCGCCACGATGCACGCACCGGTGAGGGTGGCGTTGTCGACGAGCAAGTCGGGCTCGAGCTTGGCGGCGTACGCGAGGGCGTCGGCCAAAACGAGGCGGCCTTCGGCGTCGGTGTTGATGATTTCGACGCTCTTGCCATCGAGGGAGGGCCACACGTCGCCGGGGCGGTACGCGTTGCCGTCGGGCATGTTTTCCGCGCAGGCCATCATCGCGTGCACTTCCACGTTGGGCTTGATGGCCGCCACGGCCGCCATGAGGCCCACCATGTTGGCGGCGCCGGACATGTCGTGCTTCATCTCGCCCATGCCCGCGGCCGGCTTGATGCTGATGCCGCCCGTGTCGAAGGTGATGCCCTTGCCGACGAAGACGAGCTTCTTTTTCGCCTTCTTGGTGGGGGTGTACGAGATGTGCACGAAGCGCGGTTCGTTGGCGCTGCCGCGGCCGACGGCGTCGAGCAGGTGCATGCCGCGCTTTTGGATTTCCTTGTAGTCGAACACTTCGATCTTGAGGCCGCCCGCCTTGGCCACCTTCTGCGCCTCGCCGGCGAGGGCGGCGGGGGTGAGGATGTTCGAGGGCTCGTTACTCAGATCGCGGGTGAGGTTGACGGCCTGGCCGATCTTTTGGCCGAGCGCGATTTCCTTTTTGGCGTCGGCCGGGGCTTTTTTGCCCGCGACGAAGGTGACCGTCTCCAGGGATTCCTTGGGGCGGCGGTCACCCGTCAGGTACTTGGTGAAACGGTAGGTGCCGAGCTCGATGCCCTCGCCCACGGCGCGGAGGTGCTTCTCGAGGCCGTCGGGAAGGACGACGACGAGCGACTTGGCCTTGTCGGAAATGGCGGCGCGGCCAGCCTTGGCGGCAAAGGTCCGCGTGGCCGGATCCTTGACGTTGGCGCGCTCGCCCAGGCCGAGAAAGACGATGCGACCCGTGGGAGCACGACCCAAGGCCGGCACGGACAGGCTTTGGTCCGGCTTTCCCGTGAATTCCTCCTTCTTGAGGAGTGCCAGGAGCCCCCCACCCAGGGCTTCGTCGACGGCCTTGATGGCGTCGGGGAGTTTTTTGGACGGATCAAACGCCCAAACACCGAAAACGGTGAGGTCCGTCTCCAGTTCCAAAGGTTGCGCCGCGCGAATCGATAGGGACAGGGGCATGGCTTTCCCAAATACAGCGCTTTGCCTTGGTAGCAAAAGCGTTTCGCCCCGCATTCCTACCCGCTCCCGCTCCCCCTCCCGATCCCGAGCTTTTTCGGGATCGGGAGCGGGCGCGGGAGGGGGAAGAAAGCTCGTTAATGCTCGAAGGTCGTGTAGGCGGTGTGCTTGGGAAGGCGGTACAGCGGCCGACCTGCGATCGCGTTCAGGATGGTCGCGTTTCGATAGGCGCCAATGCCCAAGTCCGGGGCAGCCGCACCGTGGCTATGCAGATCGGCATTCGCCACGAACATCCGGCCGGAAACCGATGGGGCGAGCTCCACCGAGTGATCCAGGCCGAGGATGTAGCGGCTCTTGGCATCGCGCCGGATCACCGGCTCGAGGGGCTCGAGAAAGGCCGGGCGGCGGGGCGTGTAGCCGGTGGCCGCCACGACCATGTCGGTGCGGTGCTCGAAGACGCGGTCCGTGTCGCGTTGGCGGCAGGTCAAGACGACTTGGCCGTCGTCGGCCACGGCGGAGGCCTCGATGGAAATGCCGCAGCGCAGCTCCACGTCGGCCAGGCCGGTCTCGAACTCGCGCCGGTACAGGGCGTCGTGAATCAGCTCCAAGGTCGCGGTGGAGATGCCTTTGTAATGGCGCCATTGCTCGGCGAGAAGCTCGTCGCGTTTGGCCTGCGGGAGGCTATGAAAATAGCTTACGTACGCGGGCGTGGTCATCTCGAGGACCAACTTCGTGTAGTCGAGCGGCGCAAAGGAAACGGTGCGCGTGAGCCAGCTCACGGCAGGACCACCGGTGAGGTTCTTGCGCAGCAGATCGAGCGCCGCCTCCGCGCCGGACTGACCCGAGCCCACCACGGTCACGCGCTTGGCGCGCACCATGTCGGTCTCGCGGCGAAGGAAGTCGGCCGTGTGCAGAAGCTTGTCCTTCGGCAATTGGCGAAGCGACGGCGGAAGCGAAGGCTCCGTCCCGACACCCAGCACGAGGTGGCGCGCGCGAAAGAGCACGCGCTCGCCGCCCTCGCGCACGGCGTGCACGACGAAGCGCTCGCTTCGAGCATCCCACGCGACCTTGTCGACGTGGTGGGAAAACCGAATCGATGGGAGCTTCGCCGCGGCCCAGCGGAGGTAGTGCTCGTATTCCTTGCGGGTCGAGTGAAACTGCTGCCGAATGTAGAAGGGATAGAGCCGGTCGCAGTCGCGCAGGTACGCCAAAAACGAGAGCGGGTGCGTCGGCTCGATGAGGGTGACCAGGTCGGCCATGAAATTGACCTGGAGCATCGCGTCGTCGAACATCATGCCCGAGTGCCAGCGCAGATCGGGCTGGGCCTCGAGTACGGTGAGCTTCACGTCGTCGACGGTGGACGCGAGTGCGGCGAGCCCCAGATTGAAGGGGCCGCAGCCGATGGCGATGGCGTCGAAATCGTTCTGGGGGCTATTCGGGTTCACGGGACACGTCTTCCTGACGGCGCGAAATCGTGAGCAGCAACGCCGTTTTGTTGGGCAATGTGATTTCGCCGCGCGGCTCGAAGCCGCTGGCCAAAAAGGTGCGGATCGCGGCAGCGTTGCCGACGTCCGGCTCGACGAGGATGCACGTGCACCGTGGATCGGCACGCCAGAGGGCGTCGATGATGCGCGGAAGCACGGTGCGCGCGATCCCCATGCCGACGAGCGCGCGGTCGCCGATGGCGAGGTGCAAGCCGAGATCGTGCGGGCGCGCCGGGTAGCAGTCGGCCACGGGATCCTGCGCCGCGCGGTAGATCTCGAGGTACATGATGGGCTGCGTGTCGCGGCGCAAGAGGCACGGGAGCTCGTGCGCGCCCTGCAATTGGCGCGTGAGCTCCTCGCGCCACTGCTCGCGCGACCATGGCTGGCGCAGGTATTTGGCCACGTGCTCGGCGCGCATCCACGCGTGCACCAGCTCCAGATCCGCGCCTTGCGGATCGACCGGGCGCAGGCTCCATGGAGGGTCGAGCCGCGGCACCGGCGGCGGCGGAACCGCCGCGATGGTGCGCAGGCCCGGCAAGGTGGGCGACGATCCCCCGAGATCCATCACGCGCCTTCCATGCGGCCATGGACGCGGATCAGGGGCTCGCGTTGCTCACCGCACGCCACGACGGCGTCGATGAGGGAGTCGATGTCCGCGGGGGTGCTGTTCGGGTTGAGCAACGTGAACTTGAGGCACGTGCTGTCGCGACCCTCGAGGTTCACGGAGGTGCGGCCGATGAGCGCCGTGCCCGAGGCGAGCAAGGTGCGGCGGATGTCGGCGTTCAAGTCGTCGAGCGTGCACGGGTCCGTATGGCCTCGGTAACGGAAGAGGACCGTGGTGAGGTTCGCGGGCGAAATCAGCTCGAGCTGCGGATGCGACGCGATCCGCTGCTCCGCGTAGCGCGCGAGATCGTGGCATGCGTCCACCATCGCGCCCAAGCCTTGGCGGCCGTATGCGAGCAACGTGGCGGCGACCTTCACGGCGTCCGCGCGCCGGGTGGTCTGGAGCGAGCGACCAAGCAGACCGTCGTAGCCGGCCTTCGTGTCGTCGGGCGGATTGAGGTAGTCGACGGAGCGCTCCAGTGGCAGAAACAGGTTCGCGTCGCGCACGAGCAGCATGCTCGCCGCGGCGGGTTGCCAGCCGATCTTGTGCATGTCCACGGTGATGGAGTGCGCGAGCTCGATGCCCGCGAGCTTGCCCGCGAGCCGATCGGAGAAGAGCGCGCCGAAGCCGTAAGCCGCGTCAACGTGGAACCATGCGCCGTGCCGGTGCGCGATTTTGGCGAGCACCGGGAGCGGGTCGATGCTGCCGAAGTCCGTCGTGCCCGCGGTGGCGAAGATGCACACCGGCGTGGCGCTCGGCCCGAGCTCGCGCAGAATCGGGGCGAGGGCATCGGGGTGCATGCGGTGGTGCTCGTCGGCGGGCACGCCGATCACCGACGCTTCGCCGAGACCGAGGGTGGCGCACGCGCGGTGCACCGAGAAGTGCGCGAGCTCCGAGCAAAGGATGACGGGCCGCGGGAGGCCGGCGACGCCGTCTTTGCGCACGTTGATGCCGTGCTTCGCGGCGGCGGCATCCCGCGCGAGGAGCAGTGCCATCATGTTGGAGAGCGAGCCGCCCGGGGTGAACACGCCGGTGGCGTGCTCGCCCAAGCCCGCCAGCTTGGCGAGAGCCGAAACGACCCAGCGCTCCACGGCAATGCCCGCGGGGCCGGAGTCGTAGGTATCCTGCGAGCCGTTTTCCGCGCTGACCATGAGATCGGCCGCCACGGCCACGGCGAGAGGAGGCGGCTGCAAATGCGCCGCGGCGTGGGGGTGCGCGAGGTGAATTCCGTGTTCGAGAATCAACTGCGCCACGTGTTGAAGTGCGGCGTCGGTGCCGATGCCGTGCTCGCGCAAACGCGCAGGCCCGAGCATCTCCGCGGCCTTCGCGAGTACGTCGGCCGGTGCACCAACGGGGAGCGGACCACGCGCGCCGCGTGCGGCGAGCGCCCCACCAATGGTCCGCGAGAGGACGCCTGCCGCGTCAACGAGGCCATCGCCGGTGCCGGCGAGCGGGAATGCGCTTCGGGACTGTCGCGATTGAGAGACTCGAAGCGCCTTGAACGATCCCGATGGCGACTCGTTGACGGTGCTCATGACGAACCCTCCTCTGGGCTGCATCTGAAATAGAAAGTGATTTTCATTTTCAGTACACTGGCTGTAGCTACACGCGCCAATGCATGGTGTCAAGGCGCGTTACCGCACCTTGAAGAGGCGCATATTGTATCCATCGACGTCGAAGAGGCGCGTGGCTGCATCGGTGCCCGGTGTTCCAAGCTGATAAACCGTACTCGACGTATATCCCGTGCCCGGAATGAGTGCGTGCTCGACGCCGTCGATTTTGAACCAATACGCCGCCCCGCTGTTCCAGGCGACGCTCTGCATTTCCGTCGCGGTCTTCGTCTGCAGATCGTAATTCCAGACATGCCAATTGAGGCCGCCAATGATGCCGAAGGGCTCTTTGGCATTCGCGAGGTCGACCCGCTTCTCGTCGAAAGCGGTGAAGACGAATTTGCCATTTCCGACATAGTGGAAATCGGAACCCTCGTGCCCGGCCGCCACGTCGGCGAATTTGAATGCGACGGACGCGGTCAATGTAGCGGTGTCGACGTCGGCCACGCAGGTGGGAGCCGTATGGAGAACGAGGGCGGTACCTGCGCCACCCGTCCACGGGCTGAAATAGATATGGCCGGAATCGTCTTTGGTGCCGACATCGAGCCCCGGGCACGGCGCGTCGATCATCTGGACGAATGTGTCGGTGTTCACGTCGAACACGGCCACTTGGGAATCATCCGTGCGGTGCGCGTATTGTTCATCGTACCAGGCTACCGGTTGATAAAGGCGGCCATTGTGAACGATGACGGAACGGTCGGCGGAGCCTGGACGCGGGATCAAGCCATTTCGATTTTCGATTTTGGGCAGGTCGACCGTGCCGGTGATCGCCATGGTGGTGGGATTCCACACGATGTACTGGGCAAGGCCATTGAGCATGTAGGCCTTGGTCGGGCTGATGAAGGTGTTGTTCCAGAACGCCGCATCGGTGAGACCGCGGGCGGAGAAATTGAGCACCTTCGGGTCGACGAGCTGGCCGTCGTTGGTGAGTGTGTACTTGGTCACCGTCGGCGTTTCGCCACCGGAGACGTAAACGGAGCCTTCGTAAACCCAGATATCCGAGGGGCCAGAAAACTCGCGCGCTTTGGAGAGGCCCACATTCGGACGCGGCGCGAGCGAGTCGAGAATGGTGACATAGCCATCCTGCCCATCGGGCGAGGTGACGATGCTGTGCACGGCATAACGCGATGTCCCCGTGAGCCCCGAGGAATTGCCACCACCATTGGAATCGTCGCTTCCGCAGCCCGCAAGGGTAACTAGGGCCGCAAAGAGTGTAAGCCTTCTCATGGGATATTCTCCTTTTTTTTTGCGAATTAGAATTCGAGCGTGGTTTTGAAATAGAAAGCGCGACCCGGCCTCTGGACACCGAAGAAGTCGTAGGCACGCTCGTCGGTGATATTTTGCAATTCACCGGTGAAGGACATCGCCATGGGCTCGCCGTGCACGAGGTAGGTCAATGCCACCGAGTGGACGAGTTGGGAATCGACCGTGGGTTTGTATTCGCGAACGCCTGCACTTTCCCAGCTGCGATAGAACTCGTGCACGTACCGCGTGAACCACGTGAGCGAGAGCTCATCGTCCGCGCGGCGCACCCGCCGGAATTGAAGACGTGCCGAGGCGTTGGCAAAAAGATACGGCCGATTGGGAATGCGATCTCCTTCGAACTTGCCAAATGCGCCATCGGCCGAAACGTTGCGAAAATCTTGGTAGGTGACGTTTCCGTCGAGAACGACGTATTCGCCGGGCGAGGTCCAGCCGGCGGCTGCCTCGACGCCAATCGAGCGGGCCGAAAAGACGTTTTGGTAGCTGAAGTATTTGTCGTTACTGAGCAGCGTGATGAGTTGATCCGCCGCACGGAGGAAGCCGTTGATGTCGGCACGAACGGCGCCGACGGGTGTGGTGCGCAAATCGACGGTCATCCCGAGATTGACGTTGTGGCTGGTCTCGGGCTGAAGGTTCAAATTGGAGACAACGAGTATCCCATTCCCATAGAGTTCGTCCGGGCTCGGAAGACGGGTGGCCCATTCATAGGACGCCTTGGCGTAGAGCCCCTCGACGAAGCGATAGCGCAGAGCATCTCCGACACCAAAACGGTGCGTATTGCGATCGCGATCGACGCGGGCCCCGCCCGGCAGTTGATCGACCGAGCGCTGGGATTGAAAGTAGCTTTTGACGAATGCGATGTTCTCGAGGCGGCGCTTGAATAGGTCAGCTTGGTATTCGAGACCGCTCACCATGTTCAAGAGGTCGCGCTTCGCGCCGAGTGGATCGGGAAGCACATCGCTTTGCCGCTGGCGTTCCTCGCCGCTGCGGGTGGAGTAGGTCGGTGAAAGCGATAATCGAAGCGTGTGACCCGAACGGATTTGCCAGCTAGTGTTCGCACGGGCAAAGCCGCTATGCACCCAAACGACTTGATCGAATGGCCCGTGGGTGGAATCGATTTCACCCAGGACGCGATCGTTGCAGTTACGTTCGCCGTTCCATAAATACGTACAATTCGAAACGTCTCGCAGGAAGGTGCGACCGTACGTGTAGCCGCCAAGCACATCGACGGAGACGCGACCGGCCCGTGTGGCGAAGGTATTCTCGTAGCGAACCGTGGCGCCGGTCGTGAATTTACCGTATTCGGCCTCCCCATAGGGCACGGTCATCACGACGTTGTTCTGAAGCTCCTTGCTGTAATCCGAAAAGAAGACGCGCAGGCGAAGGTTCTTGGCCCAGGAGCGATCGATGAATCCGGTTTCCAAATTGGCGCCGCCGGCACGGTATCCGTCGTGAAATCGGGTGGCGCGAATGCGCGTCTCTTCACCGGCTAGATTGCCCAGTGGGACGTCGTCGACGCTGTAATCGTTTTTCGCGTAGTCGAAAAACCCCGATGCGCGCGCGAAAAAGCCGCTGTCCGCGTCGAGATGGCGCAATGCCAAGGTCGCGCGGTGCGTCTCGAAGGAGCCCGCTTGGTACGACGCCGAACCGTGCGTGCCCGGGGTGATCTTCTCGGTGACGAGGTTGACGGCGCCACCCAGGGCATCGGCGCCGAAACGGATTGGAACCACACCACGGTAAACCTCGGCGCGCTCGACGAGGTTCACCGGCACGTTGGCCAGGCCGAACGGATAGCCCGCAAGGTCCAGCGGAACCCCGTCCAGGAAAAAGCGGATTTGATCGTCCGTGAGTCCATTGAGCGAAAACCGCGTTCCCGACCCGAGGCCCCCCTCGCGGCGCACACTCACACCTTGCGAGCGCGCCATGACCTCGCCGAAGTCGGCGGTCTGTCGCTTCGCTTGCTCCGTCTCGATGACCTGCACGGCCTGCGCGGATTCGCGCAATCGATCCGCCTCGGATTTCCCGCGCACGGTCACATCGCTGGGGGCTGCGCCTTTCGCAGGCGCTGCGTTCTCGTTCACGGGCGCGGGAGCCGGCGGTTGCGGCACCTCCGCCGGCAAACGAAACTCGTACGGATACAAAACCCGTGCACGCACCGCCGTGCCGCCACGCTGCGCCGGCGAAAACCGCGACTGCAACGCCGCCGCGCGCGCCGATTCGTCGAAGCCGTGCCCGGCCGACTCCACCACGTCGGCCGCACTCACGTGGCCGTCCGCCTCGATCGTCAAACGCAACACCACACGCCCCTCGAGGCGCGCCGCTTTGGCCTCCGCCGGATACTCCGCGGGGATCTCCTGCTGCACGGCCGGCGGCGTCACCGCCTCCTGCGCGTGAGCGCTACCGCCTCGAATGCACATCCCCACCGCCGCAAAAGCAGCGATGAACGCCAATCTGTGTAAACGCACGTATTAACTCCGCCGGCCCCAGTACCAAATCGAAACAACCACCGGCACACCCAGCGCCACCCACGAGGCGGCATCCCCAATGCCGTCGGCGAGCAACGCCGCGAGCAGCCCCACCAAGCTGAGTACACCCAGCGCAATGGGCGCTCCCCAAATCTGCGTTTTGGTCAGTGGCGCACTCACGCGGCCATCTCCTTCTCGCCCTGCATCGTGCGCAGCCACGCCTCGAACGAGAGATTGCGCTTGCGAACCCAGAGGTAAACGCCGCTGCCCAGCACCACGATGGAGAGCAAATCGAGCAAGCCCCAGATCACCTTGAGCGGCAATCCCCCGTAGTCGCCGAAGTGAAGCGGCTGCGAAATGAGCAAAGTGCTCACGTACCAGGGCAGGTCGCGCGTGTCGGTCACCTGCAAGGTCTGCGCATCGACCAATACGGGCTTGAGCAACTTCGATGTCCAGGGCGTCGTGCCCTTCATGAAAATAGCGAAGTGGTGCGGGCTCGCGAAATCGCTGCCCGGAAAGGCCATGAACCCGAGCTCCGTCCCCGGCACCGCGGCGTGCGCGGCGTCGAGCGCCTTTTGCACCGAGCCCATCTCCGTGAGCGGCGGCTTGCTGCGGTACGGTGCGGTCATCTCGGCAAGCTCCGTCGCCTGCCACTGGCCGAACACCGGAACGGCCAAGGTATTCACCACACCGGTGAAGCCGACGACGAGGAACCACACCAACGTCGCAATCCCCAGCAGATTGTGCAAATCGAGCCATTTGAGGCGCGGCGAACGATCCCGGCGCACCGTACCGAATTGCACCTTCTGCATGTACGGCCCGTAAAGCACCGTGCCGGACACCAGCGAGACCACCAGCAAAAGGCCCATCAAGCCCAGAAAGAGCGTGCCCGGCAATCCGGCGAACATGTCGACGTGAAGCCGCAACAAGAAGTTCGTCACGCCCTTGTTCACCGGATACTCGTTGAGGTACGTCCCGGTGCGGCCGTCGTAAGTATAAAAGGCCGACGCATCCTCCGAATTGGCCTTTTCGCCCAGGCGCACCAGCCAAAGGCGCGGATCTTCGGCATCCTTGAAGACGAATTGCACCGCATCGCCGGGGCGGCGCGCTTTCGCCGACGCGACGATGTCATCCAAGCTGGCGCGCGGTGCGGGCTCGGGCATGGCGGGCGCCTCGGCGCTGTAGCCCAGCGCGTGATCGATCTCCTCGTGGAAGATGAGCGGAAGACCGGTCACGCAGAGCATCAGCAGGAACAACGTGCTGATCAAACTCGTCCACTTGTGCACGAGGTACCAAGACTTCACCGAGGCGGACTTCACGGGGCAACTCCTGTTACGTCTAGTACGTCAGGCCTTGAAGGCGGCGATCGGATTCTTCAGCGTCCCCGCGAACTTGAGATTTTTCGCCGGATCGGCCAAGTCGATCATCTGCTGGTTGTTGCCGAGCTGCAGCCGATTCAAGCACGAGCGGGTGAACTCGGGTGCGAAAAGGTCGTACCGATCGAACTTCTCCCCCAGATCCGGTCGCGACCGCCGGTAGTCGTGGACGCATTCGGCCACGAGCTTCCAGAAGCGCTCCTCCGGAACACCATGCTCCACGAGGACGTGCCCGACGTAGCGGAAAATGCAATCGAAGACGTCGGTGAAGATGGATAGGATCTTCAGCTCCTCGGGCACCGACACCGCCAGGCGCTTCACCTTTTCCGGCAGGACCGCGTTCTTGTTCATGACCGCGACCTCCTCGGCCACGTCCTTCATGAGCGCGCGCACGGGCACGTTGTTCTGCAGCACCAAGATGAGGTTCTCTCCGTGCGGCATGAACACCATGTCGTAGGCGTAGAAGCAGTGGAGGAGCGGGCTCAAATACGCTTTGAGGTAGCTGCGCAGCCACGTATCCGCGCCCACGCCGGAAGATGCAATGAGCTCCATGAGCACCGAGCCGCCCTCGCGATCGCGATGGAGCAAGGAGGCCATGGTCATGAGCCGCTGGCCCTCGGTCAGCTGCGGAATGGGGCTTTCGCGCCATAGCGCAGCGAGCATCTTCTTGTACGGGCTATCGCCGGGGATGGCCGCCTCGTAATACGTATTGCGGTAGCCCACCGTGGCCACCTCGCGCAAAATGCTGAATCCATTTTCGCGCAGGTAGGCATCCTTGCCGATGGTCTCATGCACCCATTGGTTGATCGCCGGCGTGCCGCCCATGTAGTACGGCGAAAGGCCGCGCATGAACCCCATGTTCAAAATGGAGAGCGACGTCTTCACGTAGCGCTTCTGCGGGTTCGTCGTATTGAAGAACGTGCGAATGCTCTGCTGCGCGAAATAGCGATCTTCGCTGCTGCCCAGGTACACCAGCCGCTGCGCGGCAATGTCCGGCGCGAAGATGCTGGCCAATTTGTTGAACCACTGCCACGGATGCACCGGCATGAACAGGTACGACTCGGGGTTCAGCCCTTTGCCGCGCAGGATGCCGTGGAACGAATCGAGCACGGTGTCGCCTAGCTCTTCGCGGATCAAGTCGCCGTACGTCAGTCCATCGATCGACGCGAACGCGGCGCGGCTCTCGTGCACGGCAATCCAGATCAGCGACACCGGCGAGGCTGCCTCCGGCGCATAGGCGCGGTAATCGAGCGCGTCGAATCCAATGCGACCATTGTTGGCCACGAACGAGGGGTGCCCCTCGGTCATGGACGTCTCCACCTCTTGGAACGACGCCCGCGTGAGCTCGACGGCGGTCAATCGCTGCGTCTCGTATTTGTACGCCGCGCCATAGAGCGTACTCGTGATCTCCTCCATGTACGTGGGGAGCATCGCCGGATTGATGCCCAACGTCGTGTGGAGCTCGAGGATCAGCGCCAGCGAATCCAGCGGCGTGCGCGCACCGTCGACGAACTTCTCGATGGACTCGCCGTCGATGTGCCAATGATCGAGCTGGAGAATGCGCGCGCGAAAGCGGTATTCCACATTGGGCTGATCGGTCGCGAGCCGGTAATGGCCCCAGCCTTCGACCGTGCCTTCCAGATCGGGGGTGATGAGCAGCTCGTGGGCGAACTCGCCGAGGATCTTGCGAACGTGCTGCCGGTTGACGATGGCCCAGGTGCGCGGATCGAGATGCGCGACGGCCGCGCCGGGGGAGGACGAAATGGAAGTCTTCATGGGTGCGGTTCTCACGGTGGACGCTGCCGCGTATTGCTCACGCGTGCAGAAGGACAACAGTGCCTTTTTGGCCGGCTGCGCGGAGGTGGCCGGCAGATCGACGGTGCGCACGACTTCGAACCCCGCGCGGCGGTTCAGCGCGTGGATCTTCTCGTTGCGCGCGTCCGGCTCCACGACGACGCGTTTCACCGCCGGATCATCGAACAAGAAGTCCATGATGACGGTGAAGACATGCCAGGTGAAATCGGGAATGCGCTTTTCCGCCGGCGCGACCAGGACGTGCATCCCGCGGTCGCTCGGCAGCGCATCGTAATAGCGGCCGATGGCATCGTGCATCGAGTGGTAACACTCGACGAGGAATGCCGGTTTTCCGTCGTGAAGACCGATGTACGCATGGGCATGCTCGGGGCTCACGATTTCGCGGTACGCCACCGCGACCTCGTCGACGGATTTGCCCTGCATGCCCCAATACTTCGCATAATCCTTCGTCACCCACCCGTGCACGACGGGGATGTCCTCGGGAATGCGCAGCTCGCGCAATTCGAAGGTCCCCACCTCGGGCACGTGCTTTTCGAAGCAGGTACTCATGATATGACCACGACTTCCTTGTCGGCCGTCTTCGGTTTCTCCGGAGCGAGCAGGCGGCCGTACGAGACGAGAGTGAGGACGAATCCAACGGCCGCCGCGAAGAAGGGAATGCGCAGGCCGTGCGACACGACGAGCGTGCCGGCGGTGAAGGACGAAACGAGCACACCGAGCTGCTGGCAAATGTTGATCTTGCTGAAGTCGGTCGCGTACGACTCGGGCGTGCTCAGCTCGAAGAGCAAAAGGTCCAATTTGACGATGGCGTGGAACAAGGCCCAACCAAAGACGCAGCGACCCACGAGGACGACGGGCGCGAAGGGCGCGGCCTGCAGCAACAGGCCCAGGGTTCCCAGCACGATGGCGAGGGGGATCGCGGTATCGCCCTTGCGCAGCCAGAGCGCGAGCAGGGCGACCAATCCAGGAATGGCAAAGACGAAGCCGGCCACGACGGGGCTACGAAACGACGATATGGATTCCCAATACGTCGCAAAGAACGGGCGCACGAGAAACGCGCTGAAGTAGAAGACGAACATCACGAGCCCGAGGCGATGGACCATGCCTTTGCGGGCCGGGGTCGATGGCGCAGCTTCCGCCACAGGCTCTCCCTTCGATGCCGCCGCGCTGCCAAACGAGAAGAGGCAGACGCCCATCTGGAGGAAATCGCCCGCAGCCATGACGAGAAAGGCGTGTCGCGGCTCGAAGGCCTGCAACACCGCGCCCCCGAGAAGCGCACCGGCGATGCCGCCGAGGTGCACGATCACCGAGAGCAGCCCGATGGTGGCCGCGTGATTCGCCTTGTCCTCCAGGCTCATCACGTAGGGGTAGATGAGCAGGTAGCTCGCCTTGAACACGAGCATGCCGAGCGATACCAGCCAAAACGCGACGACGTTCGTGCAGCCGTAGCAACCGATGCTCAGGAGCCCCGCGGCCAGCTGCGTGAAGAGCAGAACCCGCAGCGGTGGAACCTTTTTGGCCAGAAGTGCCCAGCCCGGAAAGGCGAGCATCACGGTGAAGCACGTCGCCGCGAGGTAGATGCCCACGTGGCGCGGATCCGTGACACCGAAGGCGTCGGCGAAGAACTGCGGATAAAACGGAATCAACATGGAATCCGAGACCACCGCGATGGCCGTCGTCGAGACCAAGAAGGATTTCAGTTTCATCCGCAGACGCCTTTCCCGACCTCCCCCCCTGTCAAGAAAACAAAAGTGACTTTCACTTTCAACAACGCCTCGTACGGGACTTTGGACGCCGCGTCAAGAGGCGCCAGACATCTCCTTCCGGAGCGGAAGACTCAGTGGGCGGCGGCGACCGCTTGGCGACGGCCGGCTTCGCCACTCCTCATCAAGGCATTGCGAAACAGCACGGGGCCGATCAATTCGTTGATCATCACGGCTCCGAGCAGGCAGGTCGCCGCCTGCTCGCCCCAGCCCGCAAAGTGCTTCGCGAGAAGAATGCAGAGGCCGATGGCCACGCCCGACTGCGAGATCGTTCCATACGGAATGATTTTGCGGTGGAACGCCGGCACTTTGCCGAGGGCCATGCCGATGTACGACCCGATGACGAGCGCGATGGCGCGGACGACGGCGAGAATGACCGCGACCAGCAGCACGCGCTTGAGAATGTCCCAATGCAATCCCGCACCAGCGACGGCGAAGAAGACGGCGAAGACCGGCATCGACGCGGATTCGATGTCGTGTACGAGCTTCGCGCCCTCGATGGAGGTCGCGTTCTCGAGGAATAGACCGGCCACGAGGCACATGAGAAGCGGGTCCAGATGCAGCCGCGTGCCGGCTTCGGCGCAGAGAAAGCAGATGCCAAACACGAAGAGCGCGACGCGCTGGGCGATCTTTTTCAGGTAAAACGCGAGGACCAAGCCGAGCACGGCGCCCACGCCGATGGATCCGAAGATGTGGATCATCAGCTCGATGAAGCCCCCGCCCGAGCCGCCGCCGACGGTTCCGAACACCGCGTTGGCGAGCGCGTTCGCCCCGGCGAAGGTGAAGACGATGGCCAGGTCCGCCATGATCACGATGCCGAGGATCGTCTCGCTGATCGGGCCCGAGGAGCCGGTCTCCGCGACGATGGCCAAGGTGACCGCGGGCGAGAGCGCCGAGAGCACGACCCCCATGGTCAGCGACACCACGAACCGGTGGAACGTGCTCATGCCGTCCATGAAGGGCAGCCGGCTGCTCAGCAGGAAGCACGCGCTCGAGATGCACAGGATCGCAATCAGAATGGACACCGAGCCCACGGACAAAATGGCGCGGATGCGCGGACGCAGACGGCGAAAGCTCAGCTCCCCGCCGGCCGACAGCGCAATGAGACCGATGGCCACACCGTTCACCAGCTTGAGATCGTGCACCATGCCCTCGGTCACGAAATTGAAGCAACTCGGGCCGGCGATGAAGCCGCACATCAAGTACCCGGTGAGGCGCGGCAGGCGCAGCGACGCGAAGATGGTGCCCGATTGCAAGGCGGCCAGCAGCACGAAGCCAAACGCGAGCGCCGCGCCCGAGCCCACGAGCGACGTCTCCTGAGGCAGGAACGAACGGGCCGCGGCGATCAGGATCACCACGATGGCCAGGAGCATGATGGCGCGGATCACGAGTGCTCTCCTTCTTCTCCCTGCGTCAACGAGGGGGGCGGGATGGTCACCAGCGACGGGCTGCGGAAATCGATGCGCAGTCCGCCGCGCATCCGCACCGTGGCCTGCACGATGAGCTCCGTGAGCACGGCGCCCGCGATGCACGCGGTCATGAGCCACCCGAGCGACGCCGACTCCGTCGCATGCGGTTTGTACACCGTGGCGTAGCTCACGATGGTCGCAATGGCCGCGGGCGATTGCGGCGCCAGCGCCAAGCCCAGGGTCGTCGCATCGGGCAGCCCCTCGGGGCCGGTGCCTTTGGCCACGTGCGCACCGATCAACTTGCCGCCCACGCGCGCGGAGACGAACACCGGCGCGAGCAGCCAGCCTTGCCACGCCGTCACGTCCCACATCGCGCCCGCAATGAGGAGGAAGATGAGGTACAGCGGCCGCTCGACCTGGAGCATCGTCTCTTTGAGCTGGTCGAAATTCTTGTGCGGCAGGTTCGTGAGCAGCGCGCCCGCAATCGCGCACGTGACAAGAGGCGAGATGGCCAAGTAGCCGCTCATGCCCGCCGACAGCGCAATCGCCCCCAGCAGATAGGCAAATTCCTCGTTCGAATTCTTCGCACTGCGCAAAAGCGCATACGTCAAAATGCCGAACACCCCGCCCATGCCCAAGGTGACGAAGATCCACGCGATGTGCGGAAGCTTCCACGCGGCCACCGCGTCCGTCGGGCGGAAGGCCGCGCAGATCAGCCCGAGCACGAGCACACCCGCCACGTCGTCGAGCTGCGTGACGTAGGACAAAAGCTTTGCGGCCACCGATCCCGAGCCGCGCGCAATCGCCACGGCGGCGACCGGCGCCGCCTGCGCCGCACATGCCCCCAGGGCCAGCGCATCCCGCAGCGGCGCATGGTGCACCGCCGCCCGCAACGTCGCCTTCCACGTACTATGGTCGGACAGCGACCATGCCGGATCGAGCGTGGCCAAAAAGGTTGCACATGCAAGCGCCGTCAGGATGAACGGGATCACCGTCTCCGCGACCACGACGGCACCGGTCTTCGGCGGCACCAAGTCGAGATCGCGCACGTCGAACTGCATGCCCACCACGAAGCCGAGCCACCCGATGCCGAACTCCAGGGCCGGCCGCAGATCGGCCACCACCTCGTTCGTGAGGATGCCCACGCTGGGGAGACGGAAGATGACCCCCATCGCAATGAAGGGGAGGCCGCTCGACAAGAGCACGGTGAGCCCGAGACGCCGCTCGATGCGTCGCACCAAGGGATGCGCCGCGACGATGGCGAGACCGAAGGCCAGCGCAAGCCCCAGGACGACACGCAAAAGCTCGGTCTGGTGCGTGGGCGGGGCCGGCGAAGCTCCTGTCATCCGCGCTTAGTCTACCCGAAGTACCCGAAGCGACGGATGATTCAGTCCTCTTCGTCGGTGAGATCCATCACGCGGCGCTCGAGGCCGCGTCCCTTGATCACGCCACTGATGCGCACTTGCTCCTGCAAGAGCGCCCATAGCACGTGGCCGATCACCATCTCGGCATCGACTTCGCCGCTGCGTTCGAAATACACGACGAGTTCATTTTTCTCGTCGTCGTACTCCACGCGTTTGACGATGGGCAGATCGCGCACACGCTGGATGCCGCGCGAGACGATGCTGTCGGCGGATGTTGCGCGGTAGGCGGACGCGTCCATTCCGCGCGGCGGGCGCCCGATCTTGACGTGCACCTCCTCGGAGGCGCCGGTCAGCTGCGCGATGGTGCCCGAGGCAACCAACTTGCCGCGATCGAGGATCGCCGCGCCGTCGCAGATCTCCTCGAGCTCCTGCAAATTGTGGCTCGAGACGATGAGCGTGCAGCGCCCTTTGCGCCCCTTGATGAGTTGGCGCACCTCGTAGGCGCTGCGCGGATCGAGGCCGCCCGTGGGCTCGTCGAGCAGCACCACGTCGGGGTCGCCGAGCAGCGCCTGCGCGAGCTGCACGCGTTTGGCCATACCGTGGGACAGGCTCGAGCAGCGCTGGTTCCACCAGTCGCGCCCCTCCACCTCGTCGAGCACCGCGCGGGCCATGGATTCGGCGCGATCGCGGGAGGTGCCCTGGAGGCGGGCCATGTGCATGAGAAATTCGCCCACCTTGTCGAGCGGCGGCAAAATCGCATCCTGCGGGAGCACGCCGACGCGCGATTTCAACTCGGAGACCTGGTGGGGGCTGAAGCCCAGCACCTCGATGTTGCCGTCCGTCGGTTGAAGGTAGCCGGCGAGCATCGAAAACGTCGTCGTCTTGCCCGCGCCGTTCGGCCCAATGAGGCCGTACACGCGCCCGGCGCGAATTTCGAGCGACAGATCGTCGACGGCGAGCTTCGAGCCAAAGCGCTTCGTCACGTGCTTCATGCGCACGGCGGCTTCGGCGACCTTTTTCTTCTTGGGCTTTTCCTGCTGATCCTGCTTGGCGGCGTCGTCGATCTTCTCTTGCTCGCGCGCCAATGACGATTCGGGCGACATCAGACGTCCCTCCGCACGAACACGAGCGTGCCCAATGCCGTGGCCAGCACACCGATGCCGAAGCAAATGGCCGCGCCCAACGCCACCTTGTTCAAGTGCGGCGACAAGAGCAGCGCATCGTACGAGTTGGGATACAGGTACGTGAGCGGTTTGATCTGCGCCAGCCGGCCGATGATGTTGACGATCCAGAGCCCGCCGAACACGGCGCTGATCACGAAAAGGGTGACAATCGGATTACGGAATTGCGCGGAAATCAGGATCACCAATGCGCACCATGCTGCGCTGATGGGGAGTGTCACCAAGTAAAATTGGAATCCCCAGCCCACCGTGGCCGAAGCCGGCGCCGTGCCCGCCCCTCCCACGATGAGCGTCACGATCCAGATGAAGACGTGCATCACCAAGGTGAGCGCGGCGACCACGCCCCAGAGCCCCAGCACTTTCCCCACGAAATAGGACGCACGCCGCGCCCGTACCGTCCAATAACGCACCGTGCGGTGCTGAAGTTCGCCAGAGACCGCGTCGAAACCCAGAACGCCGGCAATGAGCGGGCTGAGCCAAATGGTGATGGCGAGCAGCGCCAGGAGCACCGCCGGTGCCTCCGCCAGGTACTTGCCCATCTGCGGATCGTCGTAGGCCTGCGAGAGCACCATCTCCTGCCCGGTGCGCAGTTCCTCCGCACCGAAGCGCCCTTCCTGCAGCTTGTGCCCCTTGTTGATGAGAAACGCGACGGCGATCGCCCCCAGCAGGGACAGGCTGACCAGGGCCAGGCCTTTCAGGCTCCGCAGATTCTTCCGCATCTCACGGGACGCGATGAGGCCAACTTCGTTCAGTGCGGTCACTCCGTGCTCCTCGGTAAAATCCCCCTCCCGATCCCGCTCCCGCTCCCGATTCATCTCTGGCGAGACGTTCGGGAGCGGGAGGAGGAGCGGGAGCGGGCTTGCTTGCTTGCGCGGATGCTAGCCCAAAATGGTAAAGGCCCCACCACACTCTTCCGCGCTACCGTTGCTCCCTCTCGGGCCTGGCGGGGTTCACGCTTCCAAGTCGGTGAGGCCACAATCGGCCAACCCTATGGAGCGCCGGCTTCTAGCCGGCTAGGACTGAACTGCCCGCCGTCACTAGCAGGTCTCTTCGCGGATGGCGAGAGCCTTTTTCATGAAGGAGCTCGGCCGGTCCTTTCGGTAGCGGGCTCGGGGACGATACGATCGAGAAATCTGTGGCCCCGGGCGGGAAGCTCTGGTACTGCCCCTTCTTAGGGTCACGTGATTTTCACGCCCCGCAGGTTTTTAGTTTACGCGCCGCGCAGTACGAACCACGAACCACCACAAAAGTTCACGTTCGATGCGCCAGCAAAAATGCGCTCAGGGCTTTATTTCCGCGACGACGAGGACCGAGTACGCCACCCCCACCATCTGGGGCCGTGGCACGGCGGGCTCGTGCGCGGGCGGAGACGAGGCAGGAGCGAGAAAGTTTCCAGCGCTTCATGTCGAAGAACATCCTTGTCATCAGCGTCGATATTCGTGAAACCCGCGTAGCTCTCATCGAAGGGGGCATCATCGCCGAGCTGCACATCGAGCGGCGCGGTAAGAGCGCGTATACCGTAGGGAATGTGTACCTGGGCAAGGTGACCCGGGTGCTGCCCGGCCTTCAGGCGGCCTTCGTCGACATTGGCCAGGAGCGCGCCGCGTTCCTCCATGTCGAAGACCTCATCCGACCGGACGATTTCGAGACCTACCTCGCCGGTGGCGCCAAGCGCGTCAAAGAGGACACCGCCCTGCCCGAGGTGACGGGGGACGAGGAGCTCGACGCCGAGGCGGAAGAAATCCTGGAGACCGCCCCGCCGCCCACGGCCAAGTCGGTCGAAAACGTCACGGCCAGCTTGGTGGAGCCCGAGGAAGCCCACCCGGCGCACCAGAATGGTGCCGCGCTCGATGCCGACGTCGTTCAAATGGACGACAGCATCGAGGATTCGCGCGTCAGCCTACCCTCGTTGGCGGTCGCCGTGGACGAGGACGACGACGAGGAGCCGGAAGAACAAGAAGAGCAGGAAGAGCAAGAAGAAGAAGAGGGCCCGTCGAGCGAAGACTCCATCGACGAGGACGAACCTTCCCGGCTCGATCTCACGGATGAAGAGCCTTCGCGGCTCGATTTGAGCGACGAGGAGCCTTCCCGCGTCGACCTCGCCGAGGAGGCGTCCCCGTCGCTCGATTCGATCGACGACGAAGAGGACGACGACGAAGAGGGCACTCGCCCGACGAACCCCGAAATCGAGGCGGCCGCACCGGTGTCCTCGTCTCCGGAGCTTGCCGCGGCCGCGGCCGAAGACGCCCCCGTTGCCGAGACGTTCGAAGCGGCCGAAGACGCTGCCTGGGACGCGCCCTCCCACGTTTCGGAGCGCCCGCCGTCGGCTGCGCGCGCCACGTTGGAGCCCCTTCCCGATTTCCCGGGCATGCCCGGCTTCACCATCACCGATCCCAACGCGCCCGTTCCCCGCGCACCGAGCCCGCCGCGTGCCGGCAACGAGCGCAACGCCCGCGGAGCCCGTGGCCAATCGAACAAGCGATCGCGCCATCGCCGCGGACGTGATCGCGATCAGGATCGCGATCGGGACCGCCGCGGAGGACGCGACAACCGGGATCGTGACGGCGGACGCGAGGGACGCGACGGCCGTTCACGCGGCGATCGCAGCAGCATGCCCAATCGCATTTCCAAGACGACCCCGATTCGAGAGGTCGTGCGCGAGGGGCAGGAAATCATCGTCCAGGTCACCAAAGACCCGATTGGAACCAAGGGCGCTCGTTGCTCGAGCCACGTTTCGTTGCCCGGCCGTTACGTCGTGTATTTGCCGACGGTCGACCATATCGGCATCTCCAAGCGAATTGGCTCGGAAAAAGAGCGTTCCCGTCTGCGCGAAGCCATCGAAACGGTGAAACCGCCGAGCGGCGGTCTCATCGTGCGCACCGTCGCCGAAGGCCTCACGAAGAAGCAATTGAAGCAAGACGTCGGTTATCTCGTTCGATTGTGGGGCGAGATTGCCAAAAAGAAGGAAGAGGGTGCCAGAGCGCCGCACATCCTCATGAGCGAGCTCGATCTCGTGCTCAAAACGGCACGCGATCTCTTCACCGACGAAGTGCACCAGATCGTCATCGACGATCGCCATCAATACGAGCGTCTTTGCCGCTTCGTGGAGATGTTCGCGCCCGATCGTCTCAAGGACATCATCTATTATTCGGGAGACGAACCCATCTTCGATGCCTACGGAATCGAAGACGAAATTGGCCGTGCGCTCTCGCGCAAAGTGCCCCTCCCGTCGGGTGGATATCTCATTATCGATCAGGCCGAAGCCCTCACCGCCATCGACGTCAACACCGGTCGATTCGTGGGCAAAGGCTCCAAGGACATGGAGGAAACCATCCTCAAGACCAACTTGGAGGCCGTGCACGAGATCGCCTATCAACTTCGATTCCGCAACATCGGCGGCCTCATCATTCTCGACCTGATTGACATGGAGCGGCACCAAAATCGCGAGAAAGTGCGCCGCTCGCTCGAGGAGCTCCTTCAAAAGGACAAAGCGAAGACGACGCTCAATCGCATATCCGATCTCGGCCTCATCGAGATGACGCGAAAGCGTACCCGTGAGAGCCTCGGTCGTTTGCTCCACGAGCCCTGCTTCTATTGCGATGGGACGGGGCAACTCCAATCGAAGGAGACCATCGCGTACGAGATTCTGCGGGAAATCCGCAGGAAACGACAGGATCTACCGGGCTACACCGTGCTGGTGAATGCCCACCCCGCCGTGGCCGACGTGCTTGCCAACAAAGAAAAGGAAGCGGTCGCCGACGCGGAGAACCGCTACATGCGCAAGATCACCGTGGTTCCGCGCAAAGAGTACCACCTCGAACAATTCGACCTTCAGGGGAAGTGACATGGACGAAGGCAAGAAGCGCATTGCCGAACGCGTCACGATCAACAAGGAATTCGAGTCGTTCGACGCGTTCATTCAAGAGTACGTGACCAATATTTCGGCGAGCGGCGTCTTCATCAAATCGACGAGCGTGCTTCCCGTGGGCACCCGCGTGAATCTCCGTTTCACCGTCATCATGGACGACATCGAGACGATCGAGGGCATTGGCGAGGTGGTGCGCGTGGAGAAGGATCCGCCCGGTATGGGCGTGGTTTTCCGCGAATTATCGGCCTACTCGAAGGACTTGATCGAGAAGCTATTGACCCATCGATCGACGCTCTGATCGATCGACATGTCGACAAAGCGCATTTCCTAGTTCGGAGTCTGAAACCGGACCGTAAGTGCGGCGCATCCTATCCCGTAAGACACGGCGGCTAACGTAATCGAACGTAGGACGCCGGTGTCGAGTGGGGGGATTACATCATGATCGTTTCGAGGGGGTTTAAGACCGGCCTGTTGGGAGTCGTGCTCGCAGGGGTCGGTATGGTCGGGTGCGCCTCTGGGGATTCCACGGCGCAACAAGATGGCAATTTGACGGGCGATGCCGTGCAGCCGGCTTGCCCGGGTGCGATGGCGGGTCAGGGCAGCGCGAAGACGTATTCGGCGCGCGGCGTGGTGGTCTCCGTTCGTGTGGATCTCAAGAATCCGTCGACCACGGCATGGGATGGCATTGCGACGTTGACCGACACCAAGGCGCTTCCTGCGTCCGGCGGCAACATCATCAAGAGCACGGCAACCGTCAATGCGGGCGCCGTGGCGCAGGCCGCGGCATCGAGCTCGCAGGCCAAAGGATCGGGAGGCACTGCGGAGGCCACGGCGGCCGCCACGAATGCGTCCCTGTTCCACACCGCGCCGGACGGCTTCCTCAAGGACGTCCTCGGTGAAGATGGAAGCGGGGGCTCCGTGGCCATCAACCTGCAGAAGCTCCTCGAGGACTTCGGCATCAACGACGACTTGCTCGCCGTGATCTTCACCGGCCCGCTCAAGGGCGGCATCCAGGCCGACGTCGTTCAAGAAAGCGCGAAGTCCTACTGCGATGCGGGTGGCAAAGCGCACTCCGAGGCCACGGGCAAAGTCGTGGGCCTGGTCATCGGCGGCACGCCCGTCGACATCACGCTGGGACCGAATCAGAAGATCCTCGATCTGCCCGGGTTGGTGACCATCACCATCAACGAGCAGATCACCACGTCCGACGATCCGAGCAAGAGCAGCATGGATGCCACGGGGCTCCACGTGAATCTGCTCGACGGACGAATCGATGTGAAAGTTGCCCGCGCACAAGCTGGCGTCGAGTGCGGGGGTTCCGACGGAGGTGGCTGCGGCCGCGTCCACTGATCCACTGAGAGACGACTCGCCTCGGCGGCGCTCGCTTCTCAATTCGGAAGATTGTTGAGGTGGGCGCCGCCGAGGCGAGCGCGGCGATGGAAAGAAGCTGGATTTTGCGCATAGCAAGTCCAGCTTCGTCGTTTGTAGGCCCAAGGCCCCCCATGGGGCCGTGTAAGAAGGAAGGACCCTACCGGACCCAAGAACCCAAGCGCAGCGAACTCGGCGCACCTATCGCAAATTTCCCTACCTCGATGTGCATTGTGCGCAGCGACTTTGTCCCACCTCGCATCAGAATGGCCAAGGACGTGCGCTTACAAGGATGTAGGCACACGTCGGGGGGGGAAACAATGATTACATCGAAACTCGCACGTTTGGGTATCGTCGGATTCTTTGCTGCGTCCATGGGCGTACTCGGTTGCGCTTCTGGGGACAGCGGCACTTCGTCAAGCGATCAACTGATGGGCGATCCGGCTGCCCAAGCCCCGCAGGGTGGCAAGCCGAAGGCCATCTCGGGCCGCGCGGTCGCGGTGAGGGTTAACGCGGGCAAGCCGTTCGGACCGAACAGCTTCGCCAACATGCTGCCGGAGAAGCTCTCTTCGGACACGGGTGATCTCGGTGCAGACGGCGCTCTTCGGGCGCGCACCGTGGCACGCGTGAACGCGGGCAACCTGACGCGTGACGCTGCAGCCAACGCCTCGACGCAGGGCACCGCGAGCGGTGCGGCGTCGGCCGCCTCGGTTGCTGCCGGCACCGTTCTCAACGCACCGGCGGAAGGCGTCCTCGCGGACGTCCTCAGCGACGACGCAGAAGTGGGCGTGCTCGACATCGACCTGCGCAAACTCCTCGAGAACCTCGGCGTGAGCGATCTGCTCGACGGTCTCTTCGGGGACGACGGGGCGCTCAAGCTGGGCATCTCGTACAGCGCGGCCGATGCGTCCGCGAGCGCCTCTTGCGACAAGAGCGGCAAGGCGTCCACCGAGGCGAAGAGCAACATCGCCGAGGTCAAGATCAACGGCAAGCCGATCACCATCGCGGTGGGACCGAATGCCACGATCGACCTGTCTGACGTGGCCGGCCTCAACGTGGGCAAGATCATCGTCAACTACCAGGAGAGCGACGGCGGGAGCATCAACGCGGCGGCTCTGTACGTCGAACTGTTGAACACCATCGAGGTGGAGATCGCCCAGGTCCACGCCGACGTCACCTGCGGCCGCGGCGATCACTGAGCCAACGAACCACGTACGTCACATAGTGGCGGAGAACTGCGGCGCGACCTGAAGGGAGGCCGCGCCGTAGGGTAAGCAGTAGCCGTGGGGCTACGGGAGAGCGTCCTCGTTCGCGGGGGCGCTCTTTTTTTTTGGTCTGCGCCCTTCTCTGCTCTTCCTCGTCTCTTCCTCTTTTCACATTGCCAGCGGGTGCCTAGACTCCCGGTTCCCGAAGAAAAAAGATCCGAAAGAACCCGGAGGAGCCATGGCGATCGACGCAAAAAATTTCCCGCTGGAAGGCAAAGTAGAAGGCTTTCTCTCCGACAAGGCCCTGACCGAGCACCGAGACGTGCTCTACAAGGGATACGTCACGCAGTACAACAACATCCAGGCCGCGCTGGAAAAAGCGGACGTGACGAAGGCCAACCCGCACTTCTCGGAGTGGGGCGAGTTGAAGCGCCGCGAGACGTGGGCGCACAACGGCGTCATCCTGCACGAGTGGTACTTCGAGAACATCGGCGGCAAGGGCACCTCACCCGGCAAGAAGACGCTGGAGCTCATCAACCGCGACTTCGGCAGCCTCGATAATTTCAAGGCGCAGCTGCTCGGCGGCGGCAAGGTCGCGCCGGTGGGTTGGGCTGTCTGGGCGGTCTCGCTGCTCGACAACAAGTCCCACGTCTACGTGGTGGAGCAGCACCAGAACCACACGCCCTGGGGCGCCATCCCGCTGCTCATCCTCGACGAGTTCGAGCACGCGTACTTCCTCGATTATCAAACCAAGCGCCCCGACTACTTGAATAAGTTCTGGGAAAGCATCAATTGGGACGTCGTCGAAACGCGCGCCACGCAGTGGCTCAAATAAGCATTTCGAACCACACGTTCCAATGATCAGGGCCCCTTCTTCCGCTTGGAAGGAGGGGCTTTGCTCTTGGTGCCTCCGCCGCCTTCCGGCGCGCCGAGGTACGGCTGCAAATAGCGGCGTAAGAGCACTTTGGTCTCCTCGAGAACCGCATCGCCCAAGGCATCGTTGCGGCGCACGTTGACGATCATCATCGCGGAGATGTGCTCCACGACCATCGTGGCGATGACCAGGCGCTTGTCCGGCGAAAGATCTTTGGCGCGATCGGCGAAGAGATCCACCGCGCGGCGTGCGAACTCACGGTTCAGGGCCTCGCCGGCGAGCAGAAACTCGGGCGAAAGCGCCAAATTGAGCCACACCGCACGAATGACGACACTCGATCGATCGAAGGCCGCGAAGGCATCGATGGCGCGATCGAGCATCTCGTCCCATCGCTCGATGCGTGTGAAGCTCGCGAAGAGCTCCTCGAACTGCTCGCGCGAAAGCTCGATGTAGCGGCGCGCCATCGCATCGAAAATGGCGCGTTTGTTCGGGAAAAATTGATACACCGAGCCGATCGACGTCTGCGCGCGCTCGGCGATGTTTTCCATCGTCGTCGACTCGTAGCCGCGCTCCACGAAAAGGGTGGCCGCCGTCTCGAGGATGCGCTCGAGACGCTCGCGGCTGCGTTGCTGCAAGGGGATACGTCGCGCTGCCGACGCCTGGGTCACTTGACAATTTTGAGGACAAGCTCACAGTTCTGTCAAACGTGAGGGTCTCCTCACGTTTCAAGGAGGGAGCCGTGCCCATGAAAAATGAGACGAACGCGCGGCCGCCCGGCCCGCGCGGAGGTTTGCCCTATTTCGGGCACACCTTCGAAGCCGGGCGCGATCCCTTGGGCTTCTTCGGCAGGGCTGCGCGTGAGCACGGGGACATCGTGCACTTCGACTTCGGCCCGTACCGCTACGTGATGGCGAACGAGCCCGAGTCCATCAAGCACGTGCTCGTCGACAACGCGAAGAACTACATCAAGGGCTACAGCTACCGCGGGCTCAAGTTGATCCTGGGGCAAGGCCTGGTCACCAGCGAGGGCGATTTTTGGCGGCGCCAGCGCAAGTTGGCCCAGCCCGCGTTTCATCGCGAAAAGCTGGCCGATCTCGCGCAGCGCATGACCGATGCGGCGAGCGACATGCTCGCGCGCTGGTACGGGCATCCCTCGGGAAGCACGCTCGACGTGCACGCGGAGATGATGCGGGTCACGCTCGACATCGTCGGGCGCACCTTGCTCAGCCAAAGCCTCGACGACCGCGCCGAGGGCATCGGCGACGCCATGGCGGTGACGGTGCGCACGGCGGCGGAGTACGCCTCGACGCCCTTTCCGATGCCCATCTGGGTGCCCACACCGCGCAACCTCCGCTTCAAGCGCGCCAAGCGCACGTTGGACGCCCTGGTCCTGGACATCATCGCCGAGCGCCGGAAGACGTCCGACGTGGGGCGGCAGGATCTCTTGGCCATGCTGATGGCCGCCCGGGACGAAGAGACCAACGAAGCGATGACCGATCAGCAGCTGAAAGACGAGGTGATGACCATCGTCACGGCGGGCCATGAGACGACGGCCAACGCGATGTCGTGGACTTTGTACCTCTTGTCACGTCACCCCGATGTGGCGCGGAGGGTGGAGGCGGAGGCCGACGCGGTGATTGGCACGCGGCTGCCCGCGCTGGAGGATCTGCCGCGCATGCCCTACGCGCGCGCGGTCATCGAGGAATCGATGCGGCTGTATCCCCCCGTGTGGGGCTTCGAGCGCGAGGCGCTCACCGACGATGTGATCGGCGGCTACCGCGTCCCCAAGGGAACGATGGTGGCCATTCTGCCGTACGTGCTGCACCGCCACCCCGCGTATTGGGACAACCCCGAGGGCTTCGACCCCGACCGATTCGCCCCGGGCACCGAGCGCCCGCGCTACACGTACCTGCCCTTCGGAGGCGGGCCGCGCATCTGCATCGGCAACGCCTTCGCCTTGATGGAGGCGCAGATCCTCCTCGCGATGATCGCCACGCGCTACCGGCTGCAACTTCCCGCCGGCGCCCGCGTCGAACTGGAGCCGGTCATCACCCTGCGACCGCTGCACGGCATGCCGATGACCCTGGTGTGGCGGACGGGCCGCGATCAGCCGGAGCCGCGGCCGAGCATCTCTTGCTTGATGGCCGCCAGCGCGGGCGTCGTTCCGACCGGGTAGAGCGCGGGGCCGCGCAGCCTTCGGTAGCGCTCGGGCAGCGCGACCAGGCTGCGCGTGGTGCGATCGCGCAGGGCGCGCGCGGGCTCGGGCGAGGAGACGCGCTTGCCGGCGCGCATCACGTTGGTCAGCAGCGGGGCGCCGGATGCCGCGGACAAGCGGGACGGAAAGCCGGTGGCACGATCGACGAATTCGACGTTACGTGCATTCTGCACACGCTCGTTCGTGGCATGCGCCACGTCGGCGAGCCATTGGCCCTCGGCATCGGCGTAGCGCACGATGACCTTGCGCCCGGGATCGCCGCTGTCGGCGACGGTGGCGCCGCGCCGCATGCGCGGTGACCATTGGCCATGCGACTCGATGGCCGTCAGATCGTAACGCGCGGGCCAATTCCCGTCGTCCACGTCGAACGACGGCACGATGTACGCGGAAATGGGCGTCTCGCGCAGGCGCAGCGTCGCAATCGCGTGCTCGTCGAGATCGCCCGAGGCCACGATGACCGGCTCGCCGAGGCGCGCCTTTTCGAAGGCGTCGATGAGCATTTGCGACACCTCCGCGTGATCGCCCCCGGCGATCTCCACCGCGATATCGCCCTGGTGCCACGACGGCTGCGACGCGCGGCTCCTCACCGCCTCGACGATGCCCGGGATGGCCGTCTCGGCCTCGCTGGACTCGAAGCGCAAAATCGCCTTGTCCTGCGACGCGCGCAGCCACGACTCGAACATCTGGCGCGCGTTCGAGTCGCCCAGTGCGAACTGCCGCGGAAGCGACGCGCGCACTGGCAATCGATAGCGACGCGCTGCCAACGCACACGTGGTTGCGCTGGCGCCGCCGATGTACGCGGCCCGCGCGCCGAGAGGATTGCCCCCGAGGCGGTGCGCGGTGGTGGCGCTTCCCTCGATGACCTCCGCACCATCGGCGGCCAAGTAGCAACGGGCCGCGCGCGTCGCGGTCAACGTCGGCGACGTGAGCCCGCCGCGCACGAGCGCGCTCACGAGCTGCGCCTGCCAGAAGGGGCCTTCCACGGTGAGCACCGGCTCGCCCGGAAAGACGACCGTGCCCTCGAGGGCCGCATCGACGTCGCACGAGAAGCGCATGTCCACGAGCTTTCGCCGCGCGGCCTCGTCGATCGCGCCCAGGCTTTCGAGCCAGAGCAACTCGTCGTTCTTCAGTTTGAAGCGCTCGAGCGCATCGAGCAGCGGCTCGAGGCCGGCCAGCACGAGAAAGCCGGCATCGCGCAGCGGCGGCAGGACGCACTCGAAGGTGGTGCGCGCTTCGGCAAAGCCAGCATGAAGCGACGCGGTCACAGCAACGTACGCTTCGAGCTCGACGGACAGCGCACTGACGGGAAGAAACGCGGGAGGGGCAGGCGGCATGGACCGGTAGGCCGGTAGCCTAAGGCAACTTTGGATTGGATGTTCCGGTTCTCGGCTCAGGCCCAGCGGTAAAGTTGGTGGCGTCCCGTCTTGCGTGCGTCAAGTGCGACAACCGCTTTCGATTGGAGGAGACGTGCGCGGAAGTTCCGCGCTTCGAGCGTGCGGCCGAAAACGGCCTCGTACACGCGCTGAAGTTGCGTGAGCGTGAAATGTTGGGGCACGAGCCGAAACGCGGTGCCCAAGGTCGGCGTGTGCAGCTTCTCCTGAAGCCGTGCCCTCGCCGCCGCAATGATCTTCTTGTGGTCGAACGCGAGCGCCAGCTTGCGCAGGCCACGAAGCGGGTGCCACGCGGCATCGGCCGCATCGTCGCCGGCGGCAGGGCGCGACTCCGACGTGACGAACGTGTAGTACGCGATGCTGACGGTGTGCCCGCGCGGATCGCGGCCCGGATCGCCGAAGGCCCCGAGCTGCTCGATGGTCACGCCGGAGATCCCCGTCTCCTCGTGGAGTTCGCGGCGGGCGGCCACTTCGAGCGGTTCATTCTCGTCCACGAAGCCACCGGGCAGGGCCCACGCATCTTGGAAGGGCGCATTCTTGCGGCGGATCAAGAGCACCGCGAGATCGGTCGCACGGAGGGCGAAGACGACGGTGTCGACGGTGAGGGACGGGCGCGGGAAAGGGTACGTGAACGGCACGATGCGATCAGACGCGTTTGGCGAGCTCGTGGATCGCGTGGGGGGTAGAGGCATTGTCGAACAGGAGCGGGAGGAACGCGGGCTTCACCGGCAGCTCGCGCGATAGCCGTGCGAGGCTCTCGGCCTGCACGCGCTCGCGGATGGCCCGATCCCGCCCGGCGGCAAGGGCACCGTCGCCGGCGTTGCGGATCTCGGGCATCGCGAAGCCCTCGAGCGTGGCGCGCTCGTCACGTGAAAACAGCGGCGGCAAGACGCCGTTGACCACGATTTGCCCGATGGGCATGGCCAGCTCGCCGGTGAGCGCCGCGGCCAGCTCGATGGTCTCGCTGGTGGGCATCTCCTCGGGCAAGGTGACGAGAACGACGGCGGAGAACTTCGGATCGCGGAAAAGCTGGATGGCCCGCTCGGCATCCCGCCGCAAAAGCCCGGGCGGCGTGACGTCGACGATGACCTTGGGCACGCGCAGCATGTCCAGCCCGTGCCCCGTGGCGGGCGCATCCAAGATGACCACGTCGAAGCGCGGTGAACCGTCCGCCCGGACCTCCGTCGTGTGCCACCAGGCTTTGCCGAGCATGGCCCATTCGCTCATGCCCGGAACCGCACGAAAAAAGCTGCGGGCGTATTTGTTGTCGAAGAGCAGATTGTAGAGCACCCTCGACTTGAGGGTCATCAGGCCGTATTCCTCGAGGGCTCGCTCGGGGTTCATGTTGACGGCCCATATGTTTTTCGCGACTTCCGAAACGTCCTCGCCAATGAGGTCCGACCCGAGCATGGCCGACAGCCGCTCTTTGGCGTTGCACATCGCCACGAGCACGCGCTTGCCTTTTGCCGCCAAGGAAACGGCGGTGGCCGCGGCGACGGTCGTTTTGCCGACGCCGCCTTTGCCCGTCACGATGAGAAACCGTTTGTCTTCGAGAGCCGACACCTCCCAACTTCTACCCTACTCGGCCGGAACACGTAACCCTGGGGCGAGCGCCTAGATGCTGCGCGTCTTTCCGCTTGGCGGGCTCGGCGAAATTGGCATGAATTGCCTGGCCTTGGAGCAACGGGGCCAAGTTTTGCTCATCGACTGCGGCATCACCTTCGATGACCGCGGTCTGGGCATCGACGTGGTGCACCCCGACTTCACGGCCCTCGATGCCTACCGCGATCGCATCGCGGGCGTGTTCATCACCCACGGGCACGAAGATCACATCGGGGCCCTGCCCTACCTGCTCAAGCGCTTCGACGTGCCGGTGTGGGGTCCGCGCTATGCGCTGGGGCTGGTGCGCGAGCGGCTCGGGGAGCACGAGGTGCTCGCGCACGCGCGCCTCATCGAGACGAAGGCGCGCACACGCGTGACGGTGGGCTCGTTCGAGGTGGAGCCGGTGCGGGTCACCCACTCCATTGCGGACGCCACCGCGCTGGCCATCCGCACCGATGCAGGCGTGGTGGTGCACACCGGTGATTTCAAGTTCGACGAGAGCCCGCCCGACGGCGAAGCGTTCGACGAAGAGCGCCTGCGCGAGCTCGGCGATGAGGGCACGGCGCTGCTCTTTTCCGACTCGACCAACGTGGACGCCGACGGCGGCTCGGGCAGCGAGCAAACCGTGGGCGATGCGCTCGAGCCCATCGTGGCGCAGGCCCCGAATGCGGTGGTGGTGGCACTTTTCGCCTCGAACGTGCACCGCCTGCGCATGCTCGGGGACATCGCGCGGCGCACCGGACGGCGCATCGTGCCGCTCGGGCGGAGCATCCTCACGCACACGCGCGTGGCGCACGACACGGGCTACCTGGCCTGGCCGAGCGACCTTCTGTTCCCGCAAGAGCGCGTGAACGAGCTGCCGCGCAACGCCATTTTGGGCTTGGCCACGGGCACGCAGGCCGAGGGGCGCGCGGCGCTGGCGCGGCTGGCCCGCGGCGAGCACCCATATTTGAAGCTCGAGCCGGGCGACGTGGTGGCGCTCTCGAGCCGCATCATCCCGGGCAACGAGCCCGAGGTCTACGCCGTGCTGGGCGACCTGCTCCGGCGCGGCGTGGTGGTGCGCACGCGCGGGACGGACCGGAATATTCACGTCAGCGGGCATGCCCACCGCGGCGAGCAGCGGCGCATGCTCGAGCTGGTGCGCCCGAAGACGTTCATCCCGGTGCACGGGACGATTCACCACTTGATGCGCCACGGAGATTTGGCCCGCGAGTGCGGCGTGCCCGACGTGTGCGTCATCGAAAATGGCGACGTGGTGGAACTCGCCCTGACGGCCGACGATCGGCGACAACCCTTCTTGACCCGAAAAGAGCGGGTACCGGTGGGGCGCGTGGCCACCTACGCCGGACGTCCCCTGGCGGCGCAGGTCCTGCGCGAGCGGGCATGGCTCGCCGAATCGGGGTGCGCCTTCGTGGCGGTGTCGCTCTCGGTCCGTGCCGCCGTGCGCTCGGTGAAGGTCCTGACCCGCGGCGTGGTGGACGAGTCGCTCGAGCGCGATGTCATCGTGCGGGTCGAGCGCGATGTGACCGCCGCCGTGAACGAGGAGCTCGCGCGCATGGCCACGCAAGGTGGCGCGGACGACAATGCCATCGTCGAGGCCGCGCGGCTCGGCGCCCGAAGAAGCTTTTACAAAGCTCTCGGCTTCAAGCCGCTCACCGCCGTGTCCGTCCACCGCGAGGGATCGTGAACTTCGTCGCCGTTCCTGCGATCCGCCCCGCGTCGGCCCACGTCGGCGCCAAATTCCGGACGCTCGACGAGGAAATCCGGCAGGGCGCCGGCCGCATCGTCGCCGGAAACGACGCCGAGGCCGTCCACGATTTCCGCGTGAGCATCCGCCAGCTGCGCACCCTGCTCAAGCTTTCGCGGCCGCTTTACGGACGCTTCCACGCCGATGCCGTGCGCGGTTCGTTCACCGCCATGCATCGCGCCACCGGCGCTCTGCGCGACGAAGAGGCCCTCGAGGAAACGGTGGCCGCGCTCTCCATTCGCCACCCGGCCTTCGAGGACTGGCAAAGCCGGCGCGCCGCGAAGGCGCGCGCCCTGCGGCGGGTCGTGGTCACCCGCGTGTCGTCGAGCGATCTGGCGCATGCGCACGACATGTTGCACGCCATCTTGATCCTGCCCGTGCACCCCCAGCGCGAACGCGATCTGACCGCGTTCGCGCAGCGCAAGGTGGAGACCGCCCTGACCGAGGCCGAGCGCCTCTCCATGCGGCAAACCGAGGACGCCGAGCAGCTGCACGAGCTGCGCATCGCCTGCAAGCAACTGCGCTACACCGTCGAGTTCTTCGAGGAGGTGCTCCCGGAACACCTGCGCGCCTTGCGCAAGCCCGCGGTGAAGCTGCAAAAAGTGCTCGGCGACGTGCACGATCTGGACGTGGCCCGCCTGGTCATGCAGCGCCAGCACGGCCTTCCGCTGACGCTGCGCAACCGCATCGCGCGCGAGATTTCTGCCCGCCGCGCGGAAAAATTGGCCGCATTCGAGAGCTTGCGAACGCCCGATCCTGCGGCCGCTGCCGTCACGATGTAGGCACGGACTCGCTGCGGAAGATTTCCACCTTCTTGAGGACGATGTCGGTCCTGGGGCGATCCTGGCTGTCGCGCGGGCTGCTCGTGATCTTCTTGATCAACTCGACGCCGGCCACCGTGTGCCCGAACACCGAGTGTTTCCGATCGAGCCACGTCGTGGGCTTCTCGGTGATGAAGAACTGCGAGCCGTTGGTGCCGGGGCCCGCATTGGCCATCGAGAGGACGCCCGGGCGGTCGTGTTTGAGCTCGGGGTGGAACTCGTCCTTGAAGTCGTAGCCGGGGCCGCCGATGCCCTTGCCGAGGGGATCGCCGCCCTGGATCATGAAGTCCGGGATCACGCGGTGGAAGATGGTGCCATCGTACAGCGGCACGCCCTGGCGGATGGCGCCCTTGGCTTCAGGACGCGGGTCCTTCCATTCCTGCGTGCCGGTGGCGAGGCCGACGAAGTTTTTCACCGTGTCCGGCGCCTTCTCTTCCGCCAGCTCGACGACGATGTTGCCCACGCTGGTGACGAAGCGAGCGTAGAGCTTTCCGGTTCCGGGGACCGAGATATCGGGAAATTGGGCTTTGGGCATGCCCCGGGTGCTATCACGGGGCTCCCAGGACCGAAAGTCGTCACGCGCTTGACCGCCTTCGCCCGGCCGCGGGATACTCAATGACAGCATAACCGGAGGCCCTTGTGATCGTTTGCCCGAAATGCAGCAAGGAGAATCAGGACCACTACAAGTTCTGTCTCGGCTGCGGTGCGGAACTTCCCCGCGAAGCGGCGCCGCGTGCGTTCTCGGCGTCGACGCCTCCGCACGGCGTGAAGGCCGCTTCGGCCGCGCGCGTGCCCGCCGCCAGCGAGGCGCCGCCGCCCGGCTACACGCCCGGCGATCTGGCCGCGGTGGCGCCGTCCATGCCGTCGCATCAGCCGACCCAGGCCCCGCCCCAGGTCGTTCCCAGCGTTCCCCAGGCGCCGGCGGCAAGCTCGCTTCCCTCGGGCGGAACGCCGGCCGCGGCACCGGCCACGACCTCCCCACCGCCCGGAGGGGCCCCGCAAGCGAGTCCTGGGGCCGGTGGTTCGAGCTGCCCGCAGTGCGGCCACATGAACGCCGCCAACAACGTGTTCTGCGGTTCGTGCGGATTTCGCCTGGGCGCGGCCCCGGCCGCGCGTTCCGTGGCCCCACCGGCCGCCGCAGCCACGGGCACCATCGTCCTCACCGCCCTTCGCGCGGATGGGAGCGAAGCGGGCAACTACACCCTGCCCTCGACGACCATGACGGTGGGTCGGGACACGGGCGGCATCTTCGCGGGCGACAGCTACTTGTCCCCGCGCCACGCCACCTTCCGCCAGGCCAATTCACGCCTGCACGTGAAGGACGAAGGCTCGCTCAACGGCGTCTACCGCAAGCTTTTCCGCGATTCGCCGGTCGAGCTTCAGCCGAACGACATCTTCCGCATCGGCCAGGAGATCATTCGGTTCGAACCACTCGCCCCGCTGCCGGCCTCGCCCGACGGCGTCGAGCGCCTCGGCGCCCCCTCGAAGGGCTACGTGGGACGAATCGCCCTGATCATTGGACGAGACACGACCGGCAACGCGTTTCCGGTACCGGAAGCGGGAGTGCACCTCGGGCGCGAGCGCGGGGACATTCTCTTTCCAGAAGACGGCTACGTTTCCGGGTTACATTGCCATCTGGCTTACGCGGGGGGAAAGTTGACGCTCACGGATCTCGGCAGCTCGAACGGCACCTTCCTCCGCCTACGCGAGGAGGTCGAAGTGCAGAACGGCGACGTGCTCCTGATGGGTCAACAGCTTTTCCGGATCACCATGTGAGATTAGCCCCATGACCGTGCCGCGCACCATTCGGGTCGTCGCCGCCGTGCTCGAGCAAGATGGCCGATACCTCATCACGCAGCGGCGGGCCACGGCGGTTCTTCCCTTGATGTGGGAGTTCCCTGGCGGCCGCGTCGAGCCTGGCGAGACCGACGCGCAGGCCCTCCGCCGCGAGGTGATGCACCGCCTCGGGGCCGAGATCGAATGTGGCAAGCTCATCTCGTTCGTGAGCCACCCCTACGAGCACTACGTGGTCGATCTCTTTCTCTACGAGTGCGCGCTGCTGTCGAACTCGCTGGAAGCTCGCGCGGTGAACGGCTTCAAATGGGTGCTCAGCGCGGAGTTCGACCAGTATCCGTTCACGCCCGCCGACGAAGCCTCGATGGATGCGCTGCTCGGCGTGACCTGACAAAACGTCGTCTGCGACGATAAACCGCAAAACATTCTCGGCGCGTTGACCGAAGGTCCCTGCATGGGAACGATCGCGCTGACCAAGATCGTACCGGGTGTACCGGCCCTTTCCGTTCGGGTGCACCAACGTTGGTACACCCCGCGCTACGCAGCCGGTGAAGATCGTCGACATTTCCGTCTGTTCGCGCCATACCCCTCGACGACGGGGGGCTGGCACTCGACATGCTGAGGCGCGGACGAGACATCATGTGCGACGCCGCTACACCTCCGAGCCAAGTCGTCATCATGGCCGCCCCCGCTTCCTCGACGCGGCCGCGGACCCGGGCGCTCGCCACGTTCCCGGAGCCCATGCAGGCATCCGTCATGGTGCTCTACGAGTACTCCCGCATGCCCTGGGAATGGGTGAAGCGCGCCGGCGAGCTCGCTTGGCCAGAGGCGACCGCGCAGTGCATCGCGCGCAAGCTTGGTGGCGATCATGGCGTGCGTGCCATGGCCATTTTCGCCCTGGCCGCTGCCCGATGGGACGCGCAGCGCGAAACGCAGGCCGACGACGTCATGGGCCGCCTGGTCGAGGGGCTCGCCTGCCTCGATGGCGCGACACCGCTCTCACGGGACGTGCTGCACGAGCTGGCCGAGTACCACGAGCCCCTGCCCCTCACTGCGCCGTTGGAGCAGCGGGCCGGCGGCTATCCGCGGGTTTCACCCTAGCATTCGCATCGCCAGGGGCGCGCCCCAGCTCGCACCGACGACCAGCGAGATGGCGCCGGTGACCGCGAGCATGATCGGCATGCCCAACGGCGAGCGCACGATGCGCGCGAGCGGTACACCGGCCACGCCCGCGAGAAGCGCCATGCCGAGCATCGCGCCGAATCCGTAAAGGGCCATGAAGCCGAGGCCCGCGACGGGCGAGCCGACCTGACCGAGCACCAGCGCGGTCAGCGCACCGCTTCCCGCGAGGCCGTGCATCAAGCCGACAATCAGCGGCCGGCCCACGTGCGTGTGGGTCGGGAGGCCGTCGTGCCGGTGGTGCTGCACGAGCTCGCCCCGGTAAGCGCGGAGCGCATGGACCAAGCCGCGCACGCCGAGGCCCACGAGCATGAAGGAGACGCCAAGCTCGAAGACATCGGCCAAGGCCGGCGGCATCTCGCGGCCGAGGAGCATCAACGCACCGCCCACGAAGAGCAGCATGAGCGCGTGCCCGAAGCCCCACGCGGCGGCAAAGGTGACGGTGGCCCGAGGCGTGCGCTGTTCGGCCACGAACGTCGACACGGCGGCCAGATGATCCGGCTCCATGGCGTGTCGCACTCCGCTGGCAATCCCAAGGATGGCGCCGGTCACCGCGACCCACATGGCCTCGACCGTAGCACGAACCTTTACGATCGTGTCACTCGATTTCCGTGGGTTGCGCGAAGCGCTCGCCGAGTTCGGACCAGAGAAACAGGCGCTCCTTGCGCGCCGACCCGAAGAGCAAAGCGCTCGGTCCGAGCCCGAGCATCGCGAGCACGCGCCACGCGACCACGCGGGCCACACGCTTTTCGCGATGCTCGGCCGAAAGCGGCGGCAGCGGCGAGCGCGGCGGGCGCAGGACCTTGGGCGCGAGTTTCTGGCCATTCGCGCCCCGCTCACGGGCCAGCCGAAGCGCCGTCGCGAACCCACCGAGTTCATCGACCAGGCCGCGCTCGCGCGCATCGCGGCCGACCCACACGCGCCCCTGCGCGACGGCGTGCACCTCGTCGTAGGTCTTCTTGCGGCCATCGCAGACGACCTGGACGAAACCGCGGTACACGCCGTCGAGCTCCTTTTCGATGGCGCCGCGCTCGCCGTCGCTGAGGGCACCCGCCGGATCGAGCAACCCCGCGTGCTCGCCGCGGCGCAGGCTGCTCGTGGTGATGCCCAGCCGCGAAAAGAGCGGCTCGGGCGTGAAGCGCGCCGCGATGACGCCGATGGATCCGGTCACCGTGGTGGGCTCGGCCACGATGACGTGGGCCGGAGCGGCGACGTAGTAGCCACCGCTCGCCGCCACGTTGGCCATGCACGCGATGAGCGGCTTCTCCGCGGCGAGGCGCACCAGCTCGTGGTGAATGCGGTCCGACGCCAGCGCACTGCCGCCGGGCGAATCGATGTGGAGCACCACCGCGCGCACCCTCGGATCGCGACGCGCACGGCGCACGACCTGGATGAGCGGCTCGTCGGTCGCGAACGGCAAGTGCGCCGCATTGTCCGTCGCAATCGGCCCGTGCACGCGCACCACGCCGATGATGGGCTCGGGACGCAGCGGCCCGATCCGCCCCGCCCTGCGCGCGCCGAGGTAAGCGGCCGCCGGAACGAGCTTCGCGTCGTCCAGCTTCTGCGCGACCTCGTCGTCATAGGCCTCACCGTCGGCCAGGCCGGCGGTCACCGCATCGGCCGCGCGGTACGGCGCCCCATCGATGCGGGCCCGCGCCGTCTCCACGTCGAGGTGCCGCCCTTCGGCCACGGCGTCGACCAGCTCGTCGTAAAAGGTCGCCAGCAGCGCTTCCATCTGCTCGCGCTGCGCGTCGCTCATCGAATCGCGCACCAAGGTCTCGCCGGCGCTTTTGTACGTGCCGCGGGCGAACACCTCGGGCGTGAGCCCCGCCTTCTCCAGCGCGCCGCGCAGGTAGCGCGCATTCACGGCAAACCCGAGCGGAGCCACCGTCGTCTGCGGCCCCACGAAGATGCGCGCAGCCGCGGTAGCAACGTAGTACTCGCGCGTGTCACCCCCCAGCGGGAGAAAGACCACGACGTCCCGCCCCGCATCGCGCAGCCGGGAGAGCTGCGCCCGTAGCGACGTGGCGGTGGCCATGCCGGCGTGGAGCGACTTGAGCGTGATTAGGAGCCCGCGCGGCTTGGGGTCGTCGAGGATCGCATCCACGAGGTCCGCGATGCCGTGCACGGTGACCGCGCGCTTGCGCACCCAGGCATCCCACGGCCGCGCCGGGGCCGCGACGTCGGTCACGGCTCCGTCGATTTCGAGGTGCACGTACGCCCCATCCGGTGCCGCCTTGGCCCGCCGCAACCGGGACAGGGGCCAAAGGAGCAGACGGAAAAATTGCAGCACCAAACGAAGGACGAGCATGTAGGTCTCTCTCTTTTTGCGCCGTGCTACAAACGTAGCCATGCGTTTTCACTCGTGGCTCGTGATTTTTCTGACCCTCGCCACCGGCTGCAAGATGAGCGATCCCGCCGCGGAGGATCCGTCCAAGGCCGCCGCCGCCGCTCCCGCACAGAAAGCCGCAGAGGCCAAGGCCGAGCCGATCAAGCTGGGCGAGCCCGTCACCGCGGAACGGGTGGCCCTGGCCGATGTGGCGAAGAACCCGTCGGCCTTCAAGGGCAAGACCATCGCCACGACCGGCACCGTGCGCGCCGTCTGCCAGGAACGCGGCTGTTGGATGGAGATCGTCGACACCGAGAACCACGCCAACGTGCGCATGCACGGCCACGCCTTCTTCGTTCCCAAGTCCTCGAGCGGCAAGCAGGCCAAGATTCAGGGCACCGTCGTCCTCGTGAAGGACGGCAAGGAATGCGATGAAATGTCGGCCACCGGCGCCCAGCTCGAGTTCGACGCCACCGGCGTCGAGCTGCTCTAGCCCCTTTCCCCTGCTAGAAAGAGCCGCCCAGCGACAGTCCCGCGTAGCCCGGCGCGATGTCCGGGCGCGCGTGCACCTTGCGCGAACGCGCGAGCGACGGCTCGACGAAGTGCCACACGAGCCCGCCGGCCACCGCGGCGGCGCCCACCCCCACGAGAACGATGCCCAGGGTCTTCTTGGTGGTGCCGCTATCGTTCTTGTCCTGAAAGGGCTTCACGTTGACGCCATCCGGGCAGCGCGTGCCGTCGCATCCCGCGGCGGCGGCGTCATCCTTCGATTGACTCACCTGGCCGTTGCCAACAGCCCAAAGCGAGACGCCCACGATGGCCACCACGGCACCGCTACCCGCGACGATCCATGGATAGATCGTGTGCACGGGCGCGGGGCGGTCCGCTTCGCGCGGCGCAGGCGCCGTCGTGGTCGTCGTCGACGAGGTGGGAGCCGGTGCGGGGGCGGAGGCCACGGCCGGCGGGGCCGGTGACATTTGCGCCTTCAATGCGGCAATGCGGCGCTGCACATCGGCATTTCCCGGGTTGTTGGCGGGCGCGCGGCGCAAATAGGTCTCGAGCGCGTTGATGGCCTCCGGCGTATCGCCCTTGGCCTCGAAGGCGCGCGCCAGGGCATTGAGCAATTCGTATTTCGTGCAATCGCGCCGGTAGGCATCTTTGAAATACGTGATGGCCGTCGTGTAATCGGCCTCGTCGAACGATCCTTTGCCCGCGAGGTACGCACCGTGGGCCGCTTCGCTTTCGGCCTCGGTCGGCGTCGTTTTGCAGTCGGGGTAGACGGTCAGCCCAGACGTTGGCGCCTCGGCCGCCTTCGAAGGCGACGGCCCGGGCGATGATTGAGCAAAAGCGGGCGCCGCGACGAGACTCGTAAGAAAGATCGTCAACGCCATCGGGTGACGCAAGACGGACATGGGGCCTAGCTTACTCCGACGCGCGGTGCTTCGTCGCCTTCTCGCCGAAAAGTTCGAGCGAGCGCACCAACCAGGACAGCCCCTGAACATCCGGTGTCAAAGCGACGGGCACCAAGACGAATCCGCCTTTTCGCAATTCGAAGTGCAATGGAATGCGCCACCCCAACACCAGTTTGCGCAGGCTCGGGGTGACCGCCCGCGCGAGGCTCTCCGGCGTGGGCGAAAAGGCTGCAAAAACTGCGTCGAACGCGGGATCGCCGGTGCGACGCCGCGGCATGGTCACCAAGTCCAGTGTTTCGGCGAAGGTGCGCCCGTGATCGCTCGTAGCCGCCGCGACGGCATCGATGCGCACATCCTGGACAATCGCAATCCACGTTCCCGATTCGCGTGTATGCCGAACACCGGCGACCTCGTAATCGAAGGACATGACCATGCGGGCCACGGTCATCGATCCCGTTTCACCGGTCGCCTGCAACGCGTGTTCGTAGCGGTAGGGAACCTTCAGGGTCGCATAAGGCTCCCACGCACGCATCCACCGTTCGTCGGCGTCCGGCTCGTAGCGGAGTCCCTGTCGTGCAGCAAAATCGGCCATCCAGCCGACGGGCACGGTATGGGTCACGGCGTCGGGTTCCGTCCGAATTCCGTTTAAGTCCCGTCGACCTGCGCGTGCGGCATTTGCTCGCCCTTGCTGGCGCGTTCCTTCATCTCGTATTTGCTCGGACACTTCGCCAGCACGTTGGTGGCCTCGAAGCTGTTGTCCGCGCGAAGCTCGCCCTCGACGGTGACCCCCACGTCCATGCCCGCGACGTCGCGGAATGTATCGGGCACCACACATTGTGCGTAGCGCACGGGCACCTCGACACCGTTTTTGCTGATGGTGAAGCGGTATTCGCAGGGCTGCTCGCGCTTCATCAGGGTGCCGTGGACGAGGTTTCCTTCGGCCCGCACCGGACGGCCTGCAAACTTGGTCTTTTGCGCGACGAGCTCATCCACTGGCTTGGAGTAGACGGCGCTGTCTTTCATCTGCGTCAGGAAAACCCCCGCCAGAAGTCCGCCGAGCCCGACCATACCAACCACGATCAAAACGCCGCGTTTGCGCGCTTGTTCGTCTTGTTTTACGGGGCCTCGCCGCCGGATGGGCACCTCGATGCCGTCGTCCTTCTCCCCTTCGACCACTTCGTCTTGTGCCATCGTTCGGCGAATTCTTAGCCCCTCGTGTGCCCCCGTCAACGGGCGGCCCGCGCCAACGGTGCTACACTGAGCATCACTTGGATATGGGCGACGTGCTCACGATTCCGGTACTGGTGTTAAACCGACATTTCGAGGCTGTTCAGCTCACCACGGCACGCCGCGCGTTCGTTCTCCTTTATGGGGGTGCGGCGCAGGCCCTGGACGATGACGGTGAGACCCATGCCTTCGAATCGTGGCGTCATCTGCCCGTGCGCGACCATGACGATGCGGTGGCCATCGTGGGCGGCAATTTGCGTGTTCCGCGAATCTTGCACCTACATCGTTACGATCGGACGCCGCGCCTCACGGTCCGATTGACGCGCCGCAATCTGATGTTCCGCGATGCGCACCAGTGCCAGTACTGCGGCAAGCGGCCGCCCCTGCGTGAGCTGAACATCGACCACGTGCTGCCGCGCTCGCGCGGCGGGGTCGATTCCTGGGAAAATCTCGTGACCGCGTGCCGGGTCTGCAACCTGCGCAAAGGTTGGAAGACGCCGGACGAAGCGAACATGCGCCTGGCGCGGCGCCCCTTCCGGCCCAAGTGGTCCACCTGCGCGCAGCTCCTGCTCGGCGCCAGCTCCCGCTACAAAGAGTGGGATCCGTTTCTCAAGGCGAGCTGACCTAGGGGCCGGGTGGGAGCGGGCACGTGCCCCAAAATTCCCATCCGCCATCGCGGCAGACGAAAAGGTCTTCGCAGCCACAGCAGCCGCTCGGGCATGAGGCGGCCACGCCCAGCGGGCAATCGGGCAGCTCGAGATCGGCGCAGCCGGGACCGCCATTGGAGCCTGGCGCATCCAGCCAGCTTGCATCCCGGGGCGGGACGCCCGTGTCGGTCACCCCGGCGTCCGAGGGTGAGCCATCAGGGCCGGCTTCGTGCGCGGGGCACGTGGCGATGCGGGTCCAAGCGCCGTCGGTGCAGGTGTAGACGGCGTCGCAGGTGACGTCGGCGCAAGTATCGCCGCGTCGCGGGCAGCCGCCGGCGGGGATCTCGCCGCAGGGCGCGATGCTTAGGATGGAGTCTTCGCAACCCGCGGCCACGGCGAAGCACGCGACGCCGGCCGCGAAGAGCAGAGCCCAGCGAAATCTCATTTCAGCTTGGTAAACCCATTTCGGGTCGTGCCCACATCCGATTCACGCTGCGCGCGCGATTTTCCGGCATCGCGCGCGGCGGGCTTGGACTCGGGCGCCGGCGGCGGGGGCTCCACCTGCGGAGCTTCATCGGCGCTCGGCGTCCCGTACCATGCCGCCCCCATGGATTCGCGCGGATCGGCCGGCGGCGCAGGGCTCCCCGCGGACTCGCTGGACACCGCAGGGCGCGCGGGCGCGGGCGCAACGGGTGCGGCACCGTACACGGTGGAGAAAACCACCAGGGCGGCGGTGCCACCGAGAAGCCCGCCCGCGGCGATGGCTGCAGCCGTCCTCCAGCGACCCGCAAGGCGCCGCGACGGGGTGAGATCGCGCACGTTGCCGTAGGCATAACGCTCGCTCGGCGCGGGAGGCGCCACCGCAGCGTAAAGCGCGGGCGTCGACAGAGGCATGTTCGGCGGCGGCGGCGGGCGCGGTGTGATGCCCGTGGCCTTGAGCAGGTGCTCCGCGGCCTCTTCGCCCACCGCGCTGCGAACCTCCTGGTGGCGGTGGCGAAGGGTCGCACCGAACACCGCGGCGATGACACGCGCCACATCGGCCGCCGTGCCCACGTTGGCCGGGCCGGCGCCGCGCTCGATGGCCTGCGCAAACTCGGCCGCGCTGGCGTAACGCACGGAAAGGTCGCGCGAGAGACCGCGCGCCACCGCTTCGTCGAGCGCCGCCGGAATGTCCGCACCGAGCTGGCGAAGGCGCGGGATGGGCGCCTCCATCACCTCGTGCAACGTGTCGATGGCCTCGTCCCCGCGAAAGAGGCGCCGCCCGGCGAGGCACTCCCAGAGCACGACGGCCATGGAGAAGATGTCGCTCTGCTTGGTGCAGATGCGGCGCTTGTCGATGCGCTCGGGCGCGAGGTAGGCCAGCTTGCCTTTGACCTCGTGGGTGCGCGTCTCCTGCATGCGATCCTCGGCCTTGGCGATGCCGAAGTCCGTGAGGCGCACCCGCCCGTCGGAGCCGATGAGAACATTGTGCGGCGACACGTCGCGGTGGATGATCCCGAGCGAGCGGCCCTTGTCGTCGGTGAGATCGTGCGCGGCGTGCAGCCCGGCCAGCGCATCGAGCACCACGCGCACGGCCACGCGCGTGTCGACGGCCCTTTCGGCCACCGCGAGCTCCTTGCGCAACTCCGACAGCGACGCACCCTCGACGTAGTCGAGCACGATGAAGGGCTCCGCTTGCTCGAACCCGAGCTCGCGCACCTTCACCACGTTGGGATGGTCGATGGCCGAAGCGAGGCGTGCCTCGTCGAGCAGCATCGACAGGAATGCCTTGTCCTTCGCCAGGTGCCGATGTGGCCTCTTGATGGCGACGAGCGGTGCATCGCCGGTCGCGTCGTCGTGCGCGCGCGCGAGATAGACGGTGGCCATGCCGCCACACGCCAGCTCGAGAAGAAGGTCGTAGGTGCCCGCACGCGCCACGTCCGTTGGACGTACCACGGGTGGCGTGGATGGAGGTGGGCCTGCCGCGGGAAGCGGCGGAGGATGCGAGTGACCGCCAGCGGGCGGGATGGAAGGAATCTTTCGCACCGTCCCGACACGTTGGATGATGGGGCAGCTGGCGCGTGGCGTCCACCATCGTGATAAGATTGTGCCCGTCTACATTGTCGGAGGTTTTCCCATGCGCGCTCCGCTCTTTGCCACCGTGGCAGTGATCACTTCCCTCCTTGGCGTTGCCGCATGCGGCGGATCCGGCGGCTCGTCCGAACCGGCCAAGACGCCCGAACCTGCGTCCGCAGAGACGACCACGGCTCCGCCCGCACCGGCGGTCGATGCCGGCCCGCCCACCACGACGACCTCCACCCTGAGCGGCAATGGCGATCTGCAGGGCGCCAAGCTCACGACGTCGTCCACGACCACGGTGGAGACGAAGGGCCAAGGCGGACCGCGCCCGAGCGGCGATGGGGAAATCGGCCGGCGCCGCGAGGACGTGCAGACCATCATCGGCTCGCGCCGCGACGACGCGCGCAAGTGCTACGACGACGCCGTCAAGCGCAATCCAAGCCTCGAGGGCGACATCGACATCAAGTGGACGATCGACCCGAAGGGCATCGTGACCGACATCGCGGTGGACGACTCGAAGAGCCAGATCCACGACGAGGGCCTGGGCAAGTGCATCATCGCGATCATCAAGAACATCAAGTTCGCCGAAAGCCCCAAGGGCTTCGAGTCGCGCATGCACTACCCGTTCAACTTCCACCCGCGCGGCAACCAGCGTGCGCCGGGCGGGGCCAAGTAGCTCTAAACCCGCACCTCGCGGAGCCAGCCCAAGGCCACCCAGGCCTGAAACCACGCGCCGATGCTCGCCTCCACGGAGGCGTCCATCGCCGCGACCTCCTCGCCCGCGGGACCGAGTGGCATCCCGCGCGCGAGGCGTTCGAGCAGGGCGAACGCCATGGGCTCGACCACCTCGACGCCGACGATGTCGTTCGCGCGGTACACGATGCAGTGCGTTGGCTCCGGACCCGGGCGCTCCGGCGTTTCGCCGCGCCGGATGGCCGCACGAAAGCCATGGACGGGGTGCGAGAGCGCGAGAAATCGCAGCGAGGGGTGAAAGACGATGACCGCGCGCTCCCACGCCTCTTCCTCGGTGGTGGCGAGCACCGACGCATCGAACGGCGGCGCATCGGCCGCGTCGAACGCCTCGATGAAGGCCCACTCGAGCCGGGCGCAATCGGCGAGCAGCGCGTCGGCGCGGTACGGATCGGTATGCGCGAGAAAATCCGGCATTTTCGCGGCCAAATCGCGCAAGGAGAAGCTGTCCGGCGGGTGCGCGTCGAGGTAGCGGCGGCAGAGCGCTTGAAAGCCGTCGTTGCCCAGCAGGTGCTGCAACGTCGGGTAATCCTCCTCGAGCGAGGCCAGGTGGCGAAACCAGAATTGCTCGCGGTAGATGTCCACCTGCTGCGCGGGCGAGAGGCGTGCGTTGCCGGTGGCCACGAGCTCCGCCTCCGCCGCGAGCGCGGGATCGTCCGGGATGGGGCGCGCGCTCGTTGCGGCCTGCGCGAGGAAAGCCTGCAAGTCGGCCAGGCCGCGGTGCGCACCATGGGTCGGCGTCATGAGGTCACCTCCTCGCGGATGCGGCGGGCGCGCTCGGCCTCCGCCGCCAAGACGTCGAAGGCGGGCAGGTCGTCGTCCCACTCGATGAGCGTCGAGGTCGGGCCGATGCGCCGGATGGCCCGCCGGTAAAGCTCCCACACGGCGTCCACCACCGGGGCGGAGTGCGTGTCGAGGAGGTACGAGCCCTTGTCGGTGTAGCCGGCGAGGTGGATCTGCACCACGCGCCCGGCCGGGATGGCATCGATGTACGCGTTCGGGTCGAAGCCGTGGTTGTACGAGCTGACGAACACGTTGTTGCAGTCGAGCAGGATGCCGCAATCGGCACGCTCCGCGACCTCGGCGAGAAACTCCCATTCCGGCATGGTGCTCGCGCGGTACGTCATGTAGCTGGATACGTTTTCGAGGGCGAACGGCACCTCGAGGAAGTCTTGGACCTGGCGCACGCGCTCCACCACGTGGGTGAGCGCCTCACGGGTGTACGGCAGCGGAAGCAGGTCGTGCAGGTTCGACCCCGGCACACCGGACCAACACAGGTGATCCGAAGCCCACGGGGGGCGGAGCCGGGTGACGAGCCCCTTCAGTCCCCGCAGGTACCCCTCGTCCAATGCGTGGCTCGCGCCGATGGACAGGGACACGCCGTGCGGCACCAGGGGACGCAACGCACGCAGCCGCTCCAGGTTTTTCTGCGGCGGCCCACCTGGAAAGAGAAAATTGTCGCTGATGATCTCGAACCAATCGATCTTCGACACCGGCGCATCGGGCGCCTCGTCGAAGATCGCGGGGTAGTGCCTCACGCGCGCGCCAACGCCCACGCCGAGATCGGGGAGGCCATGACGCGCGCGGAAGCTCATTCGCGTTTGCTCCGTCCCTTCACTTCTTCGGCGGCGTGGTCGACGAACCGCCCGCGCCACCGCAGCTGCCCTTGGCGCCGCCGCAGCTGCCCTTCTCACCCGTCGGGGCCGCCGAACCGGCGGGGGCCGCAGAGCCCGCGCCCTTGGCGCCGCCGCAGCTGCCTTTTGCTCCGCCGCAGCTGCCCTTTTCGCCAGCCGTGGTGGCGGGGTCGGCCGCAGGCGCCGCGGCAGCCTTGTCGCCGCCACACCCTGCGACGACGCCCATCAGAATGCCCGAAACCGCAGACACCGCGAGAACCTTACCCATCTTCATGATGATCTCTCCTCCAATTGCCCGCGATGTCGCGGGGGCCATTTTCCTGGCCGGTCATGCTCGCCCGAAAATCGGTTCGGCCGAGTCGTCCAGGGATACGCGCCAAGGCTAGCGAGGTATCCGTGCGCGGAACCAATTTTTTCCCGGATCGCACTTTTTCTTACGCGCGGAGAAAAGTCGTACCCTCGCTCAGGGCACGGGGGACGTGTATCCTTCGTCTCTTCCGTGGCCCACACCACTTCGCTCGTCCCGCCGCGCTCCACCGTTCCCGGGGAACGCGACGCCTACGCCGATCTCCTCCGTGACACGCGCGGATTGCGGCGGGAGCATGCCCAAGCGCGGGAGGCATGGTTTTCCATGCTCGGGGCCGAGCGCAAGGAAGAGCACCTCTTCGAGCTGGAAATCTTGCTCAAGGGGCTCGCGTGCTTCGCCAATCCGCGCAACCACCCCGGCCAGCCGCGGCGCACCCCCGTGGTCGCGCAGGACTTCCGCGAGCCGGTGGCGCTCGCCCGTGAGGCGATCGGGCGCATCATCGCCCTTTGCCGCACCTTGCTCATGGAGCGGGAGCGCTCGTTCGTGTTTCAGCGCTATCTGGAGACGGTGCTGCCGGACGATGGCGCTCGGACACGGCTGGTCAGCGAGAACCTGACGCAGGACACGCCCGCCGGCTCGCTCTTCGTCATGCGCCACGCGATGACGAACATGATCGAGGTGGCCAGCGGCATCTCGCGGCTGCCGCGTGTGCCCTTCCGCACGTTCTACGCGATGCTCGGCGTCGCGCAGCGGGAGGTGGCGCAGTCGGTGTACTTCAATTCGCTCTCCGCGCTGGAGTTCCGCCCGGAGTTCGATCGCATCACCAACCAGCGCATCTTGGAGCTGACCCGCTCGGTCACGCAGGAGCATGCACGCCGGTTGGTGGCGCTGACGTTTCTTTCGCTCTTTCGCATGCTGCGCTACCTGGGGCTGCTCGAGGCGACCACGCGCGACAGCCGCGAGCCGCGGCGCATGTCCGGGATCATCTACCTGGTGCTCAGCGTCCTTCGCTCCGATGCGCGCGCGCTCACGAGCCATCTGCGGCACCGCGCGGGGCGTCTTCTGGCCGACGGCTACGAGCGCGATCTCTTCAACGTGCCCGCGAGCCACATCGCGCAGCGCTACGAATCGCTGCTCTCGGATGGGCATCGCTTGCTCGACATCAAGGCCTCGCTCGAGGGGCTCGCGGCCAACCTCCGCCTCGAGCTGCGGCGCGCGTTCGAGCACGAGTTTCCCGCGCCCGAGTATGCCCCGAGCTCCGACGACGTGAGGCGCGCGACCTTGCAGGTCATTGGAACCCTGCGTCCTGCACTGCAAAACGGGATTCTCTTCCTCTGCGCGACGTTGGGCGCACGGCTCGAGGCGCAAGGCGTGTTCGACGACCATGCGGCGCGACGCAACTTGTCCGAGCGTCTGCGGCGCGACGTGTGGATGTTCGCCCAGATCGTTCGCGCATTTGCGCAGAAGGCGCGCGCGGTTCCGGCGGGCGAGGTGCGCTGGAGCGGTGCCTCGCCGCTCGAGTTCGTGCGCGAGTTCCTCGTCTACTTCCGCGCCATGGGCTACCCGCTCCTCCGAACCGCGGACTACCCGCGTGTGGATGCGTTCGTCAGCGCCATGACCGCCCTCGAAGAGACGGATCTGCTCGAGCCCGCTCGCCTGCACCGCGCTATTGTCGAGGCCGATCAGTTCCAGGACTTCCTGGTCGATCTGTTCGAGCAAATCGGCAAACGCGATGAGCTCGCCTCGGTGCCGTTCGACCGACGCGCCGCAGCCGAAGCGTTGAAGCTCTACCTGGGCGCCTGACTGGGCCTAGCGGACTCTTCTTCTCTCCTTCTCTACCCCTCCCGCTCCCGATTCTTCTCGTTCTCGCTTCTGGAACCCTCGGGAGGGGGTGCGGGAGCGGGAGCGGAAACAGGTGGCGCTTTAAATACGAAGGGCGTCGACCGCACGTAGCGATTTCGACGCCCTTCGCTTGACCCACCCGTTACCGGGCGCTGCCGTAAGGCAGCTGTTGGGTCTACTCCTCGCCGTCGTCGAGGCCTTGGCTGGAGGTGGGAGCGCCACCCAGCATGGACGGTACACCTGCAGGAGGTGCGGCTTTGGCCGCCTTCGCGCCAGAAGCCTTGCCGCGGCCGCCAGACGAACGCTTAGCAGCCGCCCGGCCACGAGACTTCGCCGCCTTTGGGGCGGCTTTTTTAGCCGGTTTTTTGGCAGCCTTCTTGGCTCCTCCCTTTTTGGTGGCGGCTTTCTTAGCGGCCTTGCGCTTCGCCGGCTTCTTGACCGTCTTGCCCGCGGCCTTCTTCGGGGTCTTCGTCGTCTTCGTCGTCTTCTTCGCAGCGGACTTCTTTGCAGCCTTCTTAGCAGCCATTCCCTATCCCTCCTAGAAGGTGATTTACATGACGTATATGGTCACCTACGTCAGTTGTCAAACAAAAAAGTTGCTTTGTCTGACATCGATGCATTTCCCAGCTTGACTCGCTCCGTTTTCATTATTTCCCGCTCAGCGCGGCGATCCGGCTCGAAAAGGCTAGAAATCCTCGAGCAATCACCCTCGAATGTGTGCTGTCGGTTGATTCCGATGCCATGTCGCCGAGCCCGGCTTCGGAGCGCCTCGATTTTTTTCCACAGGGCACGCGATCGCGACATGCAATCACGCGTGGAAGCCGCCTCCGGACGCCCTCGACGCCCGACTTGACGCGCGAAACGGGCCAAAGCTAGGGTCGGCGCGCGGAATCGGATGCATTCCCAATCAATGATTTTGACCGCGTTTTCGCGTCGGTTTCCCAAGTGCGCCGGCAAGGCGCCGGTTAGAGGAGGTGCGGTGGTGATGGCAAGAGAGAGTTTCAGATGGAGCATGCTCGCCACGATGGCGGCATTGCTGCTCACGCTCGTGGGCTGCGGCCACACGGACGAGGAGATGGCCGCCAAACAGCGCGAGATCGACAAGCTCTCCGCGGATTTGAAGACGGCGCAGGCCCAGATGGCCGAGGACCAGGCGAAGTACGGCAAGGCCCAGGGCGAAATCGGAGATCTCCGCGCGCAACTCAAGCAAGCGGGCATCGACTCCGACAAGCTTCGCCAAGCCGTCTCGGAGTACAAGCAACGCTCCGAGCAGCTCGCCGCGATCGAGCAGCGCTTTCGTGACCTGAAGAACCGCCTCGACAAGCTCACGCAGGTGGGCCTCAAGGTGGTCGTGCGCAACAACCGCATGGTCATCCAGCTGCCCGGCGACGTGCTCTTCGACTCAGGCAAGGACGAGCTCAAAGCGGGCGGCAAAGACGTCCTCGCGCAGGTCGCGCAGGTCATTGGCAGCGATGCAACGTTGTCGCAACGCATCTTCCAGGTTGCGGGGCACACCGATAATGAACCGTACGGCGGAGGACCCTTCAAAGACAACTGGGGACTGTCGCTTAATCGCGCGCGCTCGACGCTTCTGTATTTGATCACGCCGAAGGCCGATGCTCCGGCCAAGCCGGGTGCGAAGCCCGTCGCGGCGGGCAAGGGCGGCGGCGGTCTGAATCCGAAGAACTGGTCGGCCGCCGGTTACGGCGAGACCGATCCGATCGCGGGCACCGTCGAGAATCAGTCGAAGGACGACCGCAGCAAGAACCGCCGTGTCGAGCTGGTGCTCCAGCCGAACGTCGAAGAAATGCTCAATCTGAACAACATCAAGTAGCTCGCGTTATTGCGCGCAGCGCAAAAAAGGGTCGATCCCGAGAGGGTCGGCCCTTTAGTTTTTTGTCCATGACCGAAGGCCGCACCGACCGCATCGCTACCATCGACATTGGAACCAACACCGTGCTCCTGCTCGTCGCCGAGCGCACGGGCAACGGCTCGCTGCGCGCCGTGGAGGAGCATGCGACCATCACGCGCCTCGGGCAGGGGGTCGACGAGACGCGCACGCTCCACCCCGACGCCATCGCCCGCACGGGCGCCTGCTTGGACGCCTACGGGGCGATCGTGAAGCGGCTGGGGGTCACCCACGTGGCGGTGGTCGGAACGAGCGCCATGCGCGATGCGCGCGGCAGCGAGGTCATTGCAGAGCACATCAGGAAGACCTTCGGTGTCGAGCTGCGCGTCATCGGCGGCGACGAAGAGGCGGAGCTCACCTTCGCCGGCGCGCTCGTCGGGCTCGCAGAGGCGGTGCCCGGGCAGGAGCTCGTCGTGTTCGACATCGGAGGTGGCAGCACCGAGGTGGTGCGCGGCACGCTCGACGACACAGGCGCGGTGCGGAGCATCGGTTACAAGAAAAGCTTCGACGTCGGCAGCGTGAGGCTCACCGAGCGCCACGTGCGGAGCGACCCACCATCGGCGGGCGAGCTCGATGCGATCCGCGCGCAGCTTCATGCGACCTTCTCGACCTTGGCGGGTGACGTGGGCGCACACGCGCGTCCTGCGATGGTGCCCATCGGCATCGCGGGCACGGTGACGACATTGGCCGCGGTGGCGATGAAGATGGAGACCTACGACGCAACGCGCGTGCACGGGCACCACCTCACGACGCGCGCGTTACGCGGTGTGGTGGAGCACCTCGCGTCCCTTCCTCTCGCAGTGCGTCGTGAGGTCCCGGGCCTGGAACCCAAACGCGCCGACGTCATCGTGGCGGGTGGTCTGGTCGCGCTGGCGCTACTCGAGCATTTGGGCGCGGAATCGTTGGTGATTTCGGACCGAGGTGTGCGGTGGGGACTCGCGGTTGCGCTCTCTCGATCGGCTGCTACATTGTGATCCCGCAGCAGCCGAATAAGTTTGACAAACCTATGGCGAGGGAACTAGAGTGCGCTCGCCTCGCTTCATATCCAGCGGTCGCCAGGAGCAGTGGCATTTCACATTCAATCATCCGTGAAATGCGAATTCGGCAGCAAGCTAGCAAGCAGGTAAAAGCAGGCAGATAAAAGGCGCCGACCGTTAGGAACTCAGCCTCCAAATCGGCTGAGTCAGTGCACTCATACGTGCACCACTGCACTCCCCCGCATCCTCATCGATTCGCTCCTGATTCTGAGTTCGCCGCCTGGACCACGTCTAACGCTCGGTCCAAGGCATTTCGTTTCGTGATCCTCTGGCGTTCGTCGCATTTGCGCCGGGGAGAAAGTGTTTTTGCGAACCGGGCCGCCTTTTCACGAGCGCCCGGTCGGACGGGGTGTACCACGCATTCAAGGCGCGGACGCCACTACCGTGAATCACTCGTACAAGGAGATACCATGCAAGCTGGGACGGACGTCAAATTCAATGTTGGTGACAAGGCTGTTTACCCTGCCCAAGGGGTCGCCGAAGTCATCAAGATCGAGGAAAAGGACATCGCGGGAAGCCGTCAGCGCTTCTACGTGCTCCGCATCCTCGATACGGACCGCAAAATCATGGTCCCGGTGACGAACGCCAGCGCGGTAGGCCTCCGGCAAGTCATCAACGAGCAAGAGATCCGCGAGATCTTCGACATCCTGAAGGAGCGCACGATCGCGTTCGACAATCAGACGTGGAATCGGCGCTACCGCGGCTTCATGGACAAGATCAAGACTGGCTCGATCTACGACGTGGCCGAGGTGCTTCGCGATCTGTACCGCCTGAAGACCGACAAGCAGCTTTCGTTCGGAGAGCGCCGCATGCTCGAGACTGCCCGCGGCTTGATCGTGAAAGAGATCGCCGTGGCCCGCGCGCAGACCGAAGACGACGTGAAGACGGAAATCGAAGCGCTGTTCGTCGCCAACTGATCGTGCAGAGAACTTAGAGAGCCGGCGGCTCCGTCGAACGCGAATCGTCGTCGTCGAGCAGGCCGAAGTCCCAGATTTCGCCGGGCTCACGCAGCGCGGCGACGGCGTCTTCCACCCGCTGCAGAAGCTCGGCCGGGGCGGCCGCTCGACCGGCACGAACGCCGAGCGCGATGCGATCGCCCCACTGCCAGACGCGGGCCGAGGCCACGCCCTCCAGCGCATAGACCAGCTCGAGGGCACGGCGGAGCTTCGGGGGCAGCGGGGTGGCCGGGGAGGTCATGGCGTTCGCGTCCGAATTCCCTTAGCAAAACGAAGGGCTGGACGCCGTGCTCCGTGGTGGATTTTGATTCCGCAGCCCACCGAAGCGTCGTGTGCCAAGTTGCGCCGAAACGGCACGCTTGTCAGCGACCGGTGATCCCAAGGTGGCCGAATTTCCGCGATATTCGAGATGGCACCCTCGATGCTATGGAAGCGTTTGGCGAGCGATCGGCAAGCGAACAGCAGTGGGATCGAGGGGTATCACCTATCGGCGATGGATCCGCGAGCGGCACAGTCCCAGGGGAATGTGGCCATGCCGGTAGGCACGGGCTTCGGCGCACGGCTGCGCCTGGTGCTCGCCCTGGGGATCGCGGCCTGGATGGGCGCCTGCAACCTCAATCCGCAGCCGATTCCTCCCGGCGCCGAGCCCGATAGCGGCTCGCCCACGGATGGCATGGGCAACGGCGGAGGCTCGCAGCAGCCACCGAGAGATGCCAGCCTGCCCGATGCCAAAGCCGTCGAGGACGCAGGCGCGGGATCCGACGCGAGTGATCCCCGTACGGATGCGGGCGATGCTGGTGACGGCGGCGATGCAGGCGAAGACGCCGGCGATGCGGGGGACGCGGGATGAAGCGCGCTCGCCTTGCGGTGTGGATGCTCCTGGCGCTGGTTCTTCCGGCGATGCTGTGGATGGCGTGCACGCTCAACCCGCAGCCGATTCCGCCGGGTGCGGAGTTGGATGGCTCGTTGAACGGCGGCGGCCAAGGTCGCGGCGACTCCGCCGTCCCCGGCGCAGACATGGATGCCAGCGAGACCAGTGAAGGCGGCCCCGACGCCGATGCGGGCGACGCCGACGCGGACGCGGGAGATGCGGACGCGGGCGACGCCGACGCGGGCTAGCCCGCGCTATTTGCGATCGCCGATGACGTATTCGTCAAGAACGCTGGCAGCGAAGTCGGCCAGGATGCCGTCGGCCACGCGGAGGCGACGGGAGAGATCGCGCGCGATGTTCAAGGTGATGATCGCGTACGACTTCAAATCGTGCCGGTAAAGCCAATCGAGGTCTTCACTGCTCATGCGCAGCAGGCGCGTGTGGGCCACGGCCCGGACGGTGGCGGAGCGGGCCTGCACGTCGATGAGGGACATCTCCCCGAAGGTGTCGTTCGGGCCCAGGATGGCCACGCGCAGATCGCGACCGCGGCGACTTCGCTTGAGGACCTCGATTTCGCCGTCGAGCACGACGTACATCTCGCGGGCGGGATCGCCCTCGCGGAAGATGGTCTCGCCGGGCGGGACTTTGTGCGGCTTCAGCGCGACGGCGAGGTGGGCGATCACCTCGTCCGAAAGGGCGCCGAAGAGGCCGATTTCGCGCAGGCGCGCGGGCGTGACCTCGGGCTCACTCATGGCCATTCCCCGACCCGGATCCCGACACGACCGAGCCGTCCGCGCCCGATTCCTGCCCTGACTCCTGCCCCGATTCCTGAGAGATGTCCTTCGTGAACACCAGGCGCTTTCGCTTGTAGCCGGCGTAGTGATCCATCTCGGTGACCTGCCAGCCGAGGGCGACGTGAAAGCGGATGGAGCCCTCGTTGACCGGCGTGGTGATGGCCTTCATCCGCGTGCAGCCCGCCGCGATGCACTCCTGTACGAATTGCTTGTACAGGAAGCGGCCGACGCCGCGCCGGCGGTACTCCGGGTGAATGCCCACCAGATGAACGTAACCCGTCTTCACACCGGGGCCGGCCCCGGGAGCCACGGGATGGGGACTCGTGCTCGGATTGGGCCGGTCGACCTCGGCGTGGGCTACGAACCCAAGGAGAAACCCGATGATGAGGCCCCCTTCCTCCGCGATGAGGGCGTGATCGCCGAGCTCGTAAAAGAACATCGGGTGGACTTGCGCGTGGATGGGCCCTCCCCACCAGCGGTCAATCACTTCGACGATATGATCGAAGTCGGCTTTGGTAATGCGGCGGGTTTCCATGGGACGCGTAGGTTCTCGGTAGTAGATAGAGTCTTCCCGAATTCGTTTTCGAGCAAGGAAATCATGAAGCCCGACAAGGATCGCATCATCATCGCCCCCTCGATATTGTCCGCCGATTTCGGCCGCCTTGCGGAGGAGGTTCGCGCCGTCGAGGCCGCGGGCGCAGACTGGATCCACGTGGACGTGATGGACGGTCGGTTCGTCCCGAACATCACCATCGGCCCGCCGGTGGTGAAGGCCGTGCGCAAGGTCACCAAGCTGAGGCTCGATACCCACCTGATGATCGTGGAGCCGGAAAAATACATCGATGCCTTCGCCGAAGCGGGGGCCGATGGTTTGACGGTGCACGTCGAGGCTTGCACGCACCTGCATCGCACGCTGGAGCGCATTCGACATCTCGGGCTGCGCGCCGGGGTGGTCCTCAACCCGTCCACCAGCGAAGAGACCCTTCGCTACGTGATGGACTTGGTCGATCTGGTGCTCGTGATGAGCGTCAACCCGGGATTCGGCGGGCAGTCGTTCATCGAATCGACGCTGCCCAAACTGACGGCCATCCGCAAGATGATCGACCAAAGCGGGCGGGCCATCGATTTGGAGATCGATGGCGGAATTTCGCCGGAAACGGCGGAGAGGGCCGTGCGCGCGGGGGCCCGGGCGCTGGTCGCCGGAAACGCTATTTTCACGCACCCACCCTACGAACGGGCTATTTCGGCTATTTTGACCGAAGCTCAAAAAGGGCTCGTTTGATCCCAAGGGTAACCCGAGTGATGACACGCTCCATGCGCGGCCGAACGTTCTTGTCCTTCTTGTTGTTGTCATTGGGGTGCGGCAGCTCCAAACCCGCACCCCAACCCGTGGCCGTGGTTCCCGTGTCCACGGCCTCGGCGGCCCCCACTGCGCCGCCGGCGCCAGGGAACGATGTGTCGGCGGAGGAAGCGGCAAAGCAGCAACGGCTCATTGCGCGCATGCTGAAGAAGGTGAGCGCGGTGCGCGGGATCGAGGCCAAGAAGGAGGTGCCTGGCCGCACCTTGGCGCGCGAAAAGCTGCTCGCTCGGGTGAAGGAGCACGTGGCGCGGGAGATCCCGCCGGCTGCCATTCGGGACGAGGGGCTGGTGCTGCAGCTCTTGGGGTTCATCCCCATGGCCTTCGACTACGAGGCGGAGACGTTCGGGCTCTTGGAGGCGCAGCTCGCCGGTTATTACGAGCCGGCGGATCGGACGATGTACATGGCGGCCGATCTCGATGAGGAAAATGCGCAGGCGACGCTCGCGCACGAGCTGGTGCACGCGCTGCAGGACCAAAACTGGGACCTGGCCACGCGCAGCAAGTACAAGCCGGGCCACGGCGACGAGTCAGCGGCGCGCTCGGCGCTGGCCGAGGGGGACGCGACCAGTGCGATGCTGGACGTGATCATCTCCGAGACGGGTCGGACGGCGCTGGATATGCCCGAGGAGCTTTTCTCGGCGACGATTGCCCAGAGCATGGACAAGGGGCCAGGGTCGTCGGCGCCGCACGTGATGCGCGCGTCGCTGATTGCACCGTACCTGGACGGGACGCTGTTCGTGCATGCGCTGCGTCGCAAGGGCGGCTGGGAAGCGGTCAACCGCGCCTGGGAAAAGCCGCCGCTCACGAGCGAGCAGATCCTGCACCTGGACAAGTACGAGTCGCACGAGCCGGCCATCGACATCGACGTGCCGACGCGGAATGCGCTGGGCGCTGGATGGACCGAAAAAGAGAACGACGTGTACGGCGAGCTGGGGATCCGCATCACCTTCGCCGAGTGGATGGATCCGGAAAAGGCCGCCGTGGTGGCCGCCCATTGGGGCGGTGACAAAGGCGTGCTTTTGCAAAAGGGGAACAACGAGTTCGCCTTCGGGTGGCGCATTCGTTACGACCGCGGGCCGGGGAAGAACGCCGCCGCCTTCGCGGAGCGCGCCTACGCCGCGCTGCTGCCGCCGATGGAAGCCAAGGTGGGACCGGCGAAAAAAGGGCCCGGTCCGACGGCCTGCATTGCGCGTAAGGGGCTCGGCCCGATTGGCATCGCGCGCAAAGGGCGCGATCTCATCATGGTGGTGGGGCCCACGCAGGCCGCGCAGAACGGCGCGTCCAAAGAGACGTCCGACTGCGGCATGGTGACGAAGTGGCTCGCGGAGTTGACCGCGTCGGCACCGGCACCGTAGGTACATTTGCGCCGGTACAGCGGTACGATGTACCGGCGCATGCGGGGCGCGTGTACCGCGTGATTTCACCTGCGGGCGCGCGCTCGGGCCCGGTGTAATTGTTGCTCGCGCGCAGGGCATGAAAAGACTTGCTCTGCTTGCGGTTTCGTCCCTGCTTGCGGGCTGCTCGGACGGGGGTGGCTCGGAGGAGCCTTCCCGCATCGGGCTCGCGGCCTCACTCGCCTCGCTCGCCCCGCTCGCCCCGCTCGACTGGTGCGCCCACGTGGCGGCGGGTCCCGGCGGCGCGGGGGAGCTTCCCATCGAGCTCTCGTCGGCCCACGCCGAGGTTCGATTCTTCGGCGTGCACGCCACGTACACCGAGGTGGATCAAGCCCTCGCCGCAAGTGTCGGTGGGGCCGGTCCCATCACCGAGGCGGTGCTGCCGGCGTATGCGGCACGCCTGGGTGGGGCCGCGTGCGCGCGCCCCTCCGATGCCACGCCGCTTCGCCCGGCGCGGGTGCGCTCCATGGGGCCGGTGGCGATCGTGCGGCCCGGCACCGGCGAAGTGACCTTGCCGGCAGGGACGAAGGCCGTCGTGGTGGATCTGCGTCATCTGCCCGCGGTCCAGGGCTTGCGCGAGGCACTCGAGGCCGCGGTGGCACCGGCGCTGGCGTCGGCGGTGCCGCGCGCCACGTCGCATGTGCGCAAGCACTACGGACTCGCCCCAAGGGACGGAAGCGTCTACGAGAACAGCGTTGCGGCCCTGACGCAGCCGGCGCTTGCGCCCAAAGGGACGTCCGAGCTGCCGCTGGTGCTCGTCACGGGTGCCGAGCTTGCGCCGGAGGCCGCGGAGCTGGCCATGACCTTGCGCCTGGCCAACCGCGCCTGGCTCGCCGGCTCGAATGTGCGCGCCGAGGTGGCCGAGGCACGCTGGGTCGGCGTCGGGAAAAGCGGTCTCGCTTACCGCGCGCAAGAGCTCTTCTCCGGGAATGCGCGGTGGCCCGACGAGGTGCCGGCCGACCTGCAAGCAAAAGACCCCACGGAGGCCGAGGCGATGGCCGCCATTGGGACAGCCACGCCTCCGCCGATCCCGTGGGGTCCTGCCAACCGCCCTCCGCTGCTGCCCATCACGAAACTCGACGAAGTCCAACCCGCATCGTTGGGCCTGGGCGAAGCGCGGGCGGCGCTTTTGACGGTGCACGGTACGCTGCGTCGGTTCTTTCCGTACTTCCACACCGTCGGCGATCGCATCGACGAGCGGCTCGCGGAGACGCTCGCCACGGTGGATGGCATGCCCCGCTTGGAGCGCAGCGCCTTTCGAGACGTGCTCCGGCGCTTCGCCGAATCCATTCACGATGGCCATAATGCGATTCTCGACTTCGGATCCCCTCCGCTGCCGAATTGGCTGGGCGTCGTTTCCGAGAACATCGACGGCGAGGACGTGGTCCGCCGTTCGTTGGATCCCGCGATTCATCCAGGCGATACCATCGTTCGCATCGGCGGCGAAGACGCGAAGACTTGGTATGCACGCGAACTATGGCGCACGTCGGCCGCCACGGAAGGCGACCGCTTCATCGGCGCATCCTTTTTCTACCGCAAGATGAGCGGCCCCACCGAGTTCGGATTGCGCGCTCCCGACGGCACGGTGCGCACGGTTACGGCCACGGCATTTTCGAAAAAGGACTATTTGGAAAAGCTGGGTACGGGCCCCACCCGGCGGCCCGCCGGCCGGCTCGGGGACGTGGGTGCGCCTGACGTTCATTACATCAATTTAGCGGGTGACGTGCTCACGTCCATGGACGATTTTCGTGCGGCCATCGTCGAGAGTCAGTCGGCCAAAGGATTGGTCGTGGACATGCGCAATTACCCCTTGGTGGATCACTATGACGTCGCACAACACCTGATTCAAAGGGACTTCTTTAGTCCCTTGTTCCATATTCCGGTCCTCACGGGGCCCGCACGGCGCGAGCTCGATGCCGTTCGCTACGACATACCGCCCGCCGAGCCATCGTACCGCGGCCCGCTCGTACTCCTCGTTGGGACTGGGACGATTTCGGCGGCGGAGAATTTCTCCACGATGCTCGTCGATGCGCGGCGGCTGAAAGCGGTCGTGGGCCGGCGGAGCGCGGGCACGAACGGCAACGTGACGACCGTGCAACTACCCGGCGGCTACGCGTGCGCGTTCACCGGGCTGGAAGTCCTTCATGCGGATGGGTCGACGTTTCACGGTATCGGCATCGTGCCGGATTACGAAGTAGCCATGACCACGGCCGATTTCCGCGATGGCCGTGATCCCGAGCTGATGCGCGCCATCGAGGTGCTGGCAGCGCCGTAACAGTGCATTGCGGCCGGCCGTCGTTCGTTTGAGCGACTGCCGGCCGTGGCAATGCGTGGGCATCGTTTCGTTCATGCGAAAGGCCAGTTACATCGGGCTGAGCGCCGTGACCGCGGCGGCATGGTTGGCAGCGTGTTCGTCGGCGCCGGTACCCGAAGAAACGGTGGGCAGCACCGAGCAAGCGATCGATCCCATCGATCCGAACGATCCCGAGGCGGAGTGTGACGTCGGCCGGACGGAGGAACTGGAGCAATTCTCCAAAAAGTGCGACACGGCCATTGGCGCGACCGTGCCCGATTTCGACTGCGACGAAGGCTCCGAGGTCCCCGAGACGAATCTGAGCGGCAGCTACCCCAATCAGGATTGCGACCGTCCCAATGTGCTCAACCATGAATGCGATCCCGGCAGTCGCTTTCAAGTGTTGAAGAACGATGGGACCCACATGGTCGTAGCGCACTGCCGGAAGAAAGGCCTGGGCGCGAATTACGGTGATATCGCCGTCATTCAGTACAACAAGAAGAACGGCAATACCTGTTTCTATCAGGCGCTCGGAAATCTGCCGGCCAAGGTGACGGCGCCGATAAAAGGAAACGGTGGCGGAAACTTCCCGTGGAAGACGCCCGCGGGAACCGCAGCGGACAACTGCGTGCGTTGCCACGACAATGGGCCTTTCATTCGCTCGCCCTACATTGCACAACTTGCCGACGATCCGGACGCGGTTGCCAAGGGCAACGTGCTCCCGGGCTCACACGATTTCAGCTGGAACAAGACCAATCCGTACAACTTCGTCGGGGCGGACTTCCAATCGTGGAAGGTCTACGAGATCAAGTCCACGGGCACCGGGGCCGGGTGCACGGGCGTGTGCCATCGCATGGGCCTCTCCGCGCTCGACGGCGCCTTCTCCACGACGCGGGGCACGTCCATCGCGCTCGGACCCATTGCGACGGCGGCGACGCAGACGCACAAGAATCCGCACTCCGCCGATTCACCTATTTGGATGAAGCCTGGGCAAACGACGTACAATGCCTCCGTCGAGGGCGAGGCGCTCGATGTCGCGGAATGTGCCAAGGCCATTGCCGAATATGGCAACAACCCGCGCGCGCCCCAGCCCCCAGCCAAGTGCAAGATTGCCCAATATGGGCAGGGCGACACGTGCCGCGGAGGGCCCAAGCGCGTCATCATCAATGGCGCAACGCACGCCGATCCACACGATGGTCGCGTGGACGAAGAGGAAACGGTTTCGGAGTGCTCGACGCCCGGCGAATGCCCGCTCGCGTTCTGCTATTGGCGCACCTTGCACGGGTCGTTCTGGCAAAAGACGGACAACTCGATCCCCATTGCCGACGAGAAATACCGAGGAAGCTTTTTGCGGCTGTATGCCGCCGATGGCGCCTGGAAGACACGGTACTTCATGGACAATACGCCGGGCGCGCCGATGGCGGCGCCGGGCGGCACGCTGGAGTGCTCGCGCTTCAACGAAATTCAGGCGATTCCCAATCCCGATGATTGTTCGATGCAGACGTCGAAGCTCAATGACTCCGATGGGACGCATTACAGTCAAAGCACGACGATTGCGCCGGCGGGGCAATTCATCAACATCTTGTCCGGCTTCATTGGCAACGTGGCCCAGACGAACATCGCGACCACGGTGAAACCGGACTTCCTTCGTGTTTACGAATCGGGCACCAATGCGCTTTTGGCGCAGGAGCACGTGAAGCCGTCGGCGCCGCTCATTCAGGGGCCGCTCACCGGGGAGGCCTATTCGACGAAGTGCAATGCGTGGAGCCCGGTGTACTTGGCCAAGGACATTTACACGACGTCGGATACGCAATTGCTGTCGGCGGCCAATGCCAAGAATGGGCGCTGCTACATCAGCGGCATCACCGGGGCGTGGTCCAGCACGCGAAGCAATGGCACCGTGCAGCCGTATGCCGAGATTTACGTGGGGCCGGGCAAGGACGTGCGGCTGCGCGTGGCACCCACGGATGGCTCGGATCGCGTGGGCGCCTATGCGTCGTGCGTCAAGTTGAAGTGATGCACACCTGGCGCACGAGGTTCAAACCCACGTAGGCCGCCAAGGTCTGGATCATGTGGCGATCGCCCGGAAAATGCCGTTCGACGACCTTCACGCCCGCCGGCCCGGCCACGGCGATGAAGACGGTGCCAACCGGCTTTTCCGGCGACCCGCCGCTGGGGCCTGCGATGCCCGTGAGCGAAAGCGCGACGTCGGCGCCGGAGACGCGCTTCACGCCCTCGGCCATGGCGCAGGCCACCTCGCTGCTCACCGCACCGTGGCCGCGAATGACCTCTTCGTCGATGCCGAGCAAGCGCGTTTTGGCACTGTTGGCGTAGGTGACCACGTCGACGAGGAGGAAATCGCTGGCGCCGGGCTCGCGGGTGAGCAGGTGGCCTACGAGGCCGCCGGTGCACGATTCGGCGACGGCGAGGGTGTATTCCTTTTTGCGAAGGAGGCGGCCGGTGACGCCGGCGAAGGTGTCGTCGGCCTCGCCGTAGATGACGTCGGCCAGGCGCTGCTTCACTTCGAGGGTGGCGCGCTCGCAGAGTTCGCGCGCGGCAGCCGTGGAGAGACCGCGGGCGAGGACTTTGACCTCGATCTCCGGGAAGGTCGCGCGGTAGCCGAGAAGCACGCCGGGGAAGGCTTGTTCGACACCGGCCAGGCGCTCGCCAACGGTGCTTTCGGGCAAGCCGAAGGTGCGCAGGCGGATCTGGTAGCTGTCGTTCGGGGCGAGGGCCCGCACGCGCGGGACCACTTGCTCCTCGTACATCTGCTTCATCTCGCGGGGGACGCCCGGCATGAAGAAGGCGAGCGCGTTGCCGATGCGCACGGAAAAGCCGGGGGCGGTGCCGATGGGGTTGGGCAGGATGTCGGCTCCCTCGGGGAAGTCGGCCTGCTTGGCGTTGGTGTCGCTCACGGTGCGGCCGAACTTCGCCAGGCGACGGCGAATGTGCTCGAGCGAGGCCTCATCGCGCACGAGCGGCACGCCGATCAAGTTGGCCACGGCCTGCGTGGTGATGTCGTCCGTCGTGGGGCCGAGGCCTCCGGTGCAGACGATGACGCGCGCGAAGGACGCCAGGCGTTGCAGCTCTTGGACGATGCGGGTCAAATCGTCGTCGACGGTGGCGCCGAGGGGCACGTCGAAGCCGAGGTCCGTGAGGCTGGCAGAAAGCCAGGCGGCGTTCGAGTTGACGAGTTCACCGCGAGTTAGTTCGGTCCCGATGGAGAGAACGGCGCACGTCATGGGGATCGACGAGGGTAACCCGGATTCGCCTCGCCGGATGCGCCTTCGTAGGCGCATCGCACGCCCACGTCGGGATTTCGGGAACCGGGGGGAATTTCCATACGGCTCCAGGTGCGGAGCTCGGTAGCTAGCGCGGTGCGGTAACTTCCGCCGCGTGCCACGGCGAGGGTGGTGCTGGCGCCGGCCGGCTGTGAGGGCATCACCCACTCGGCGACGTTGCCCGCGAGATCGTGGATGCCGGATGGCGTATCGCCATCGGGGTGGGCCCCGACGGTGTCGGGCCCGAGGGCGCCGTGGGCGCAGGGGCCGCGTTCGAGTCCCCAGGCCCCGCGGCGGCACACCGCACCGGTGTCTCCCCAGGGGTAGCGGCGAAGGGTGCCGGCGTTGGTGGCGGCCGCCATCCATTCGTCCTCGGTGGGGAGGCGTCCTCCGCGGGAAGCGCAGTAGGCGGCGGCTTCGTCGCGGGTCAGGCCCGCGGCAGCGCGGGCGCCGTCGGGCGAGGCGCGATGCTCGACCTTGGCGACGGTGGCCTCGAAGGCGTCGATGGCGAAGGCTGCGACCTCGACGGTGCGCGGGGCGACGCGGCCTTCGGCCTCCCAGTCCGAGGGGCCGAGGAGAAGGGTGGTGGCCGGGACGGCGATGCGAACGTCGGGGGCATCGCAGCCGCCGGCGTAGGCCACCAAGGGCGCGGGGCAGCCGAGGCAACGGGGCGCTTTGGCGAGAAAGCCGGGGCCGCACTCGATGTGCACGTCGCTCTTTCGAAGCACGACGGCGAGCACGCTCACGGTGACGATGGCGGCGCCCAGCGCGATGTGCATCCAGGAGCGCCCGGCCATGCGCGCCGCGTTATTTCCGCACCGCACACGCGAGGGTGCCGACGCCCTCGACGGAGATCTCCAGGCGATCGCCATGGACGAGCGGGCCGACGCCCTCGGGGGTGCCGGTGACGAGGAGATCGCCGGCCTCCAGGGTCATCATGCGGCTCGTGTACGCGAGCAGCTCGTCGATGGGGAAGATCATCTGCGAGGTGCGGCCATCTTGCCGGGTGGCACCGTTCACGGTGCAGGAGATGCGCAGGTCGCGGACATCGAGCTGGGCGTCGAGATCGGTCTCGATCCACGGGCCGGTGGGGCAGAAAGAGTCGAAGCCTTTGGCGCGGGCCCACTGGCCGTCGGCGCGCTGCAGATCGCGGGCGGTGATGTCGCCGACGCACGTGACGCCGAAGATGTGGTCACGGGCTTGCTCGCGGGAGATGCCTTTGCAGCGGCGGGAGATGACGATGCCCACCTCGGCCTCGTGCTCGACGCGCTCGCTCTCGGGCGGCAGGACGATGGTGCCGTTGTGGCCGATGAGCGCGGAGGGCGGCTTGAAAAAGAGGAGCGGCGCCTTCGGCACCTCGTTGCCGAGTTCCTTGGCGTGCGCGGCGTAGTTGCGCCCGACGCACACGATCTTCGACGGCGTCACCGGTGCGAGAAGCGGAATGGCGTCCGTATGCGGGAGGGTTTCCCCGGTGGGCGAGCCTCCGTCCCACGGCGCCTTCGAGAGGATGCGCAGCGTCTGGCCATCGAGGATGGCGAAGACCGGCTGGGCCAGTGGCGTGGTCGCGGACGGCGGGACGATACGAACGATTCGCATGGTGTGGTACGCATGATAGAGCGACCATGCCCATCCGACTCGCCTTTTCTCCGGACAGTGACGATGTGTTCATGTTCTGGGCCCTGCTCGAGGGCCGCATCGATGGCGAAGGGCTCACCTTCGTTGCCGAGCGCGAGGATACCGAGTCGCTGAACCAACGCGCCGAACGCGGCGACGTCGACGTGCTCGCCGTGTCCATCGCGCGCTACGCCACGATTGCGCAGGATTGGCTCTTGCTCCCGCACGGGGCCTCGGTGGGTCGCGGATATGGCCCGGTGGTCGTGGCGCGCGAGCCGCGGAGCATCGAGAGCCTCGCGGGAAAGCGCATCGGGGTGCCGGGCCTGCGCACCACGGCGTACCTCACGTTGCGGTTGGTGGGCCCGGTGTTCGAGCCGGTGGTGGTTCCCATCGCACCGTACTCCAAGGCGTTCGAGGCGCTGCGCTCGGGGGAAGTGGACGCGGTGCTGTTGATCCACGAAGGCCGTCTCACCTACGAGCGCGAGGGCTTCCACCGCGTTCTCGAGCTGGGGGAGGCCTGGGCGGCAGCGACCGGCGGCCTGCCCCTGCCGCTCGGCGGCAATGCGATCCGTCGCGGGTTGGGCGAGGTGACCATCGCCAAGGTTTCGCGCCTTTGCCGCGCCTCCATCGCGTGGGCGCTCGAACACCGCGAGGAGATGATGGCGTCGCTGCTCAGCGCCGAAAAGCGCACCGATCTTCCCTTGGACCGTGCGCTGCTCGATCGGTACCTCGCGATGTACGCCAACGAGGACACGCGCGAGATGAAACCGGACGTGGTGAACGCCATCCGCGAGCTCTATCGCCGGGGTGTGGCCGCGGGGCTCTTGCCGGAAACGGCGCGCCTGGAGCTGGCGCCGTGACGGATTGCGGCGTGCCGCTACAATCCTAGGAACATGAACCCTACGGCGCATCCGGAGATGCCTTCCCTGCGGCCTCGTTCGGCCGCGTACTTCGAGACCACGCACACCGTGCTTTCGTTGCCTGGGCTGCACCCCGCCCATGACGGCGTGCGGATTGCCCAGTTGTCGGATCTGCACATCGGCACGGCCACGCCGCGGGCCCGCATCGCGGGTGCGCTGCAGGCGGTGCGGCGTGCGCAGCCGGATTTGGTCTTTCTAACGGGCGACTTCGTGACCCATTCGCGTTACCCGCTGCCGCGCATCGCCAAGGAGCTCGCGGGCATGGCGGGTCCGGCGTTCGCGGTGTTGGGCAACCACGATCACTTCGTCGACGCACGCGCCGTACGCACCGCGCTCGAGGAGGTCGGTTGCACGGTGCTGGTCAACGAGTCGCTGCACGTGGTCGTGCGCGGCGAGCCCCTGTTTCTCGTGGGGATCGACGACGCCGTCACCCGCCATGACGATGTGCGGCGCGCGTTCCAACACGTGCCCCAAGACAAGCCGGCGCTGGTCTTGGCGCACGCGCCCAGCACCGCCGACGATCTGCCGGAGGCGCGAAGCCTCGCGTGCTTCTCGGGGCACACCCACGGAGGCCACCTGCACTTCGGTGCCATGACGCAGTGGATCGCGGACAAGTTGGGGCAGCCCTACCTGCGCGGCCTGTACAAGGTGCGCGGCAATTGGCTTTACGTGAGTCGCGGCCTCGGGTTCGGTCGCGGAAGCCTCGTTCCCCGTGTGGCTTCGGAACCCGAGGTGGCCTTCTTCGAGCTACGCGCCGGGTCTTAGTGCCGGCGGATCCACGCGGCGAGCGGCTTCCACGCGATGTCCGCCGCGTCGCGCGCAAAGAGGATATCGGCATGACCGATGTCCTCCGCCTCGCGCTCGGGGCCGAATCGATGCAGGACCACCGTGGTCACATCCTTGGAGCGGACGCGCGTGGTCGAGTACAGGCCATGGTTGCCAAAGCCGCCGGCCACGCCGAGGTAGTAGAGAGGGATCCGGATTCGATCGAGCGGCACGTCCACCGGCGGCGGTCCCTGATTACAGAGAAGCGTGTCGAAATCCGCCAGCTCGCGGGTCGATTGATACGGCGATGCGTTGGCGAAATAAGCGGCAACGGCCACCTCGGGTGAATCGCGAAAGGCGGTGGCCACACCGTTTGCATCGAGGACGCCGGACGCCAGGTGGTAGACGGGCGTGAACATCGGTGGGAAGACCACGGCCGTCTGCGCCGCAAATCGAACGAGCGCACCGCGGTTCGTGTATCCCGGAAAGAAATCCTGAAAAGGCGTTTGCTCGTTCGGCGCGTTCTGCGCGAGGGACCCAAGTTGGATGAACAGCCCGTTGCTCTGCTCGAAATGGCCGTCGGCCAACTCCTGGCGATAAAACGCCGCATCGCCGCAGGCCCGTTCGCGGAACACGGGATTCTCGTCCGGCGCAATCTCCGCATAAATATCGAGCGGCGCCAAAGCCTTCACGTGGCGACGCGCCTCCGGCTGCGCGGCCTCCGCGGAGGCGTAGGCATAGGCCAAATGCGCGCCGTGCGAAAAGCCCGCGAGCGTGAAGCGCTCCCCTTCCCCGCCGGTGGCCAGCCGCACGCCGCGGGCAAAGGCCAAGCCGCGCCCGAGGTCGTCGATCTCCTGGGCGAGGCCCATGTCCGCGAAGTCGGCCACATTCGCGCCCTGCGGTGCGAGCGACCAGCGGCGATCGATGCCCCACACGTCGAGCCCTTCATGGGCCGCGAGGTGAAGGGCCATTCCCGAGTCGGCCGTCGGCGCGAAGTTGCTCGCGAAGGAGGAGAAGTCGCCGTGCACAAGCATGACGGCACCCTCGGTGCGGCGCGGGTGCCATGGCCTGCGCTCGCGCACGAGACGGTGCACGCGAATGCGCGCGTTCGGCGTGTTGCCGAGGCGGAGGACGAAGCTGTAATGCGCCACATCGCCCGCCAGCGACTCGCGAACGACGTCGTCCGTGCGAAATGATGCCTGGGCAACGTTTGCCGTCTCCGTGCCAGCAGGCGCCTCGGCGTCGCATCCCACGAGCGTCAGCATCGTAACGGCAACGGCACTGCAAGATAGCGGACGAACCATGGACGTCTCCCCTCGAAAGTGTCGAAAGAGGCTAAGTACACCCCAACGCCCCGGCAAGGGCTCGTCGTTCAATACGCGGCGACGTGGGCCTCGAGAGCACTGTGTTGGCGGGCTGCGTCCACCTGATCGAACGGCCCATTCCAATGCAGGCCATATTGATCCAGCATCGTCCGATTGCGCGCAAAGGCCGTATCGGCTTGCCGCTGCAGGTACATGCGATACGGCCGACCCGCGAGGGCGCGATCGAGTTCGCCCAGGTTGCGCACGTAGATGCCTTTGAACGACGGGCCATCCGCACCACAATTGCCGCTTTCGCAGGGCTCGCGCAGAATGCCACCCGGGTTGAGCGCGGTGCTCGCGGTCGAAGCGTCAGCAAGTTGCCGGGCCTTGGTCAACAACGACGCATCCCCGGTGGCATCGTGCAGTTGCACCAGCGCGCCCAAGATGACGCCTTGATTGTACGTCCACGTGGTCTGCCCATTGTTGCGGCACGTCGCGGAGTCCAGGCCATCGTTGATCAAGTTGTTCGCGTTGATCATGCCGCTCGCTTGAAACCATTGCCACGTCTCGCGGGCGCGCTGCACGTGGACGGTGTCGCCCGCGATTCGATTGTGCAACGCGGCGCTCAGTTCGATGAAAATCTCGTTGGTGATGGCATTCTTGTACGATTTGTCGGTGCGCCACCACACGCCGCCCCCGCAGGTGCCATCGCGGTACGCGTTCATGTAGTCGGCGGTCTTTTTCGCCATGTCGAGGTACCGCGACTCGCCCGTGAGATCGTAGGCGCGCACCCATGCAAGGCCCCACCAGCCGGTGTCGTCGAGGTATTCGTTGGTGAAATCGTTGCCTCGGTTTTTGTCGAACGTGTTGGCAATGGCATAGCGGTATTGGGCATTGCCGGTGCGCGTCCAATAATCGAGCATCGCGGTCAATGCATTGGCGGAGTTCCACCAGCCCGTGGTCTTCCAGAGGCCCGTGCCATTGTCGTAAAGCTGCATGAGGGCCGTGGCCGCGGCCTCGACACGCGTGCTCGCCGCCGTGCGAAACCACGGTGTGCAGGCGATCTCGGGTCGATTGCCCGCCTTGCCGCATGCGCGCAGCGCACCGATGCCCCGCGTCGCAGGGTCATCCACGTTGTACATGAGCGTGCGCCACCCGTGCCGCCCCGAGGGAATCGTCGTCGCCCCGAGCTTGCTGCCACCCGGCTCCCACGTGCGCCCGCCATCGAAGGATCGATCGAGCCATGCTTCATCGCCCGGATCGCCGTCGTCGATGCTGGCCCAGCCCATGGCATCCGGATCGGAGAGGTGCAGCACGATCTTGCGCGACCACACCGTGGCCTCCGCCGCCGTGCGATCGGCACCGGCCACCGCAGGATCGCGCGGCTCGCAATGCACATTGCAAATCGTCGCCGCCAGGGCCGACGCGAGAAGAGCGATCATGCCGACGAGCCTATCGCGCGATCACGATCGCGAACAATGCCATTTACTGGCGTTCGAGCTTCAGCGCTTCCTCCAAGAAGCGCGTGCTGCGGGCGAGAAAGGAGGTGACGGTCTCTTTGCGATCGAGGGAGTGGCCCTCGTTGTCGGCGACCATGTATTCTACAGGTACTTTTCGCGTGCGCAGCGAGCGGACGATTTGGTCCGATTCCGAGCGCGCGACGCGCGGATCGTTGGCGCCGGCGTAGACGAACAAGGGGACCGAAATGGAATCGACCCGGGTCGCCGGTGAAATCGACGCCAGGAAGGCGCTGTCGCTTTCGGGGCCGATTTCCTTTTGGAAAACGCTACGAATCTCGCCGCTCGTGGAGCGCATGAACGTGCGCCAATCGTAGACGCCCACGAGATCGATGCCCGCCTTCCACATCGTGGGATGGTGCGTGAGCCCCATCAAAGTCATGTAGCCGCCGTAGCTCCCGCCGGAGAGCACGAGGCGCGCAGGATCGGCCCACGGCGTGGAAAGCACCCATTGCCCAACCGCCTCGATGTCCTTCACGGCATCCATGCGCTTCGGCCCGTCGTCGGCCTGTTCGTACGCGCGGCCGAAGCCCGTCGAGCCGCGGATGTTGGGCTCGACGACGATGAAGCCATGGGCCGTGTAAAACCGAACCTGCGTCGACCAACGCACCGGGGACGAGCCGGCCGGCCCACCGTGCACGCTGACGAGCACCGGGTACTTCTTGGAGCCCGCCGCGAGCCCTTTCGGCTTGTAGACGTTGAGCGGGATTTGCGTTCCATCGAACGAGGGAATCGTCTGCACCGTCGCCTCGAGTTCGCCGAGCCCTGCGAGCGTGGAGCGCGCTTCTTTCAACGCCGGCCGCGCCGCCCCGGTACGAGCATCGACGAGGAAGACGTCCTGCGGCTGATTCGGCGTCGACCAATGCAGGGCGAAGCTCTTTCCGTCGTGGCTCGGTACCAAGCCGGCGCCGCTGCCGAGGGGAAGCTTGGCCTCCCCCACGGACTTGAGCGTCTTTGCCTCGAGGATGCGGACCACCGAGCGATTTCCTGCATCGAGCCGAATGGCCAGCCGATCGCCTTTGCGCGGAACCGCCAGCTCGTTGATCGCGGCCGTCTTGAGGGTCGCATCCGCGTAGCGTGCCCGCTGAGCCAAGGTGGAGGCATCGAAGGCGAGCAGGGTGCCGCCTTCGCCTCCTTCGTCTGTGGCGACGAAGATCGTCTTGCCGTCGCCAGAGAACGCGGCCGCCTCGATGGCCACCATCTTCCCCGGGGCCGGGTAGATCGACTTGGCCTGCCCGGTGACGAGATCGACCAGCACCAGCACGATCTCGGAATGCGAAATGTAGCGGCGCAGCAGCGCGCGCTTGGCGTTTCGATCGACGGCGAAGAGCTTTCCAGGAATGCTGTCCGTGTAGACGAGCTTGGGCGGTGCGCCGCCTTTCAAGGACTGAACGTAGACGCGCGCCGTGCTCTCTTCCTTTTTGCGCGCGCTGTACACGAGGGTGTCCGGTGCGCCGTCGGGAAGGAAGGGCGCGTCCCGATGGAGCGTCTCCCCAGGGGTGAGTTCCTCGAGCCCGCTGCCGTCCACGCCGACGCGGAAGATGGAGTAGTTCTCGTCGGCCCCCCGATCCGAGAGAAAGACCACGCTCTTGCCGTCGGCCGAAAACGCCGGGGAGAGCGTGCGCTGCGCGGTCTTCGTCAATCGAACCGCCGGCGCATCCGGTTTGGCGACCTCGCCGAGGTAGAGCTGTGTCAGCCCATCACGGTTCGATCGGAAGACGACCTTTTTCCCATCGGGGGACAGGTTCGGATCGCCGTTGATGAACGCCCCGATGATGCGCGCGGCGTCGGAGGCGAGCACGCCGTCCCGCTGCGCCGCCGCTCCCGAAGGGACGTCGGGCGCGACGGGCCCTTCGCTCGGGGCCGGCGGCACCACCGGGCTCGCGGAAGCCGGCGGTGTCGAAGCACTCGTCGTCGTTTTCGCGGGTTCGGGAGGTGGGCTCCCGCAGGATGCGAGAAGCAGGAACGACGAAGCCACGATGCACGCGCGCTCGTTCATGAAGGCCCCCTTTCAAGGAGGCCGCGATTCTACCCTTCTCTAGCCTTCGCTGGAGTGCGCGTAGCGGCGGATCTCACGGAGCGTCCGAGCCGCGAGCGTGCGCAGCTCGGCCACGTCGTCGCCTTCGACGATGGCCTCCATGGCGAGCGCAAGCATGTCCCACTTGAGGAAGTTCGCCGCGGTCACCGCGGCGTCGCGCAACTCCGGTTCGGCCGCACCCATCGTGTCGGCGAGGAAGGCCAGAACGTCGGGCTCGGGGGCGCGGTTCTCGCGCACCAACACGCCGCGCGGTGTGGCGGACAGGCCCATTTTCAAGACGTGCAACCGGCGCGCGGCCGGATCCGCCTCCGCACGGGCCAGCGCCACGAGCTCCGAGGGCTGGAACACGTCGAGACCGCGCAGGCGCTCGAAGACGGCGGCGGCGTCACGGCCGGTGGCGTAGACGTAGCGCGCCTTGATGATGGCGCTCTCGCAGTAGCGAATCGTGGTCGCCTCGTCGAGCGGGGTCCAGGTGAACTCGCCCGGGCGGCTGTCGTGCTTCGGCGTGACGGAGTTGAAGTGCCACGACTCCTCCCAAGCCAGCGAGATGAGCGAGGTCAGGCGAAACGAGGGCTTGAGCGCCCAGTGGCGATGCTCGGCGAAGATGGGCTCGTGCTCGTCGATGGACCCGTCCTTGGGGCGGGGTTTGCCGTAGAACGCCTCGACCCGATCGGTGAGCGCCTGGGCAAACTCCGTTTGAAGGAAGACGTCGATCGAGCTTTCGCTGGCGTCACGCCCGTGGGTGAGCAGATGGTGCGTGGCCCAGCGGTGCGAAAGGATCTTTTCGCGACGGTTGTACTCGTCCTGATTGCCCTCGGGCGCGGACGGCGGGTAGAGCCCACCGCCACCGGCCTCCCCGGTGAAGGCCTGGCGCCACGTGATGCGTGCATCGGCGTGGGGGCTCGAGATGAGCTCGAGCAGCGCAACCCCTTGCGCCACGATGTCCTCGCGCTCGCGCGGCTTGAGCTGAAGCGCGCGAAGGAGCACACGCAATTCGGCGCGATAGGCGGGGTTCGCGTAGAACGTCGGCGGCCAGTTCAGGCCCTGGACGTACCGGCGTATCGCGTTCGCAAAGCAGCCCTCCGGAGCTTTTGTTTCGCTCCGAATGACGTCGATGACGAGCGAGATTTCTTCGAATTCGTGCGGAGTCAACGGTTCGAAATCATAGAGCGAGCGGTTGCCATTGACAAAATTCCCGGATCGGCGGCGATGGGCAAGTTCCTTTCACGCTTTGTGCCCGTTTCCGTCCTTCGTTCTGGAGCCATGGCCCGATGCCTCGTTTTGTTGCCGGTTGGTTGCTGCTGCTCCTCCTGTTGGCGCCGTTGGCGTTGGCCCAGGGGTTCGGATGCTCACGGCGCCCATCCGGGTCCTCCGCGACCGAGGCCGGAGGAACCGAGGCCGGGGTGCGCATCGCCAAACGCGTCGTGTCATTGTCGCCGTCGACCACCGAATCGCTCTTTGCCATCGGGGCGAAGGACGTCGTCGTCGGGCGCTCACGCTATTGCGATTTTCCAGCGGAGGCTCTGAGCCTGCCGCAGGTCGGGGGCTTCGCGGATCCGAACTTCGAGGCCATCTTGGCGCTGAAGCCCGATCTCGTGGTCGGCGGGCGCGGGCCGGCGGGACCGCAGCTTCTGGAGCGGCTCACGGCGTTCGGCACCGAGGGGTATTTTCCCGAGAACGAGTCCTTCGCGCAGATCGACACGATGCTGCTCGGGCTGGGCGCGCGCACGGGCCACGCGGCGGAGGCCGACGCCGTGGTGACGAAGTTGCACGTCCGCGAAGGTGAAGTGCAGGCGGCCGTGGCCGGGCGACCCCGGTGGCGTGTGCTCCTCGTCTTTGGGCTCGAGCCCATCGTGGTGGCCGGCCCGCACACCTTCGCCAACGAGATGATCGAGCGCGCCGGTGGCACCAACGCCGTGCGCGAGGGCAGTCTCTACCCCACCTTGGGCATGGAGCAGGTGCTGGCGCTCGACCCCGACGTCGTGGTGAACGCCGCCATCGCCGAAGCACACGGCGCGCAGCGCATCACCCGCGAGGCGCCGGGCTGGCGGGAGCTTCGCGCGGTCAAATCCGGGCGCGTGGTGGCCATGGCCGACGAGAGCGTGCTCCGCCCCGGCCCGCGCATCGCGGAGGGGCTCGCTGTCTTCGCCCGCGGGATACACCCGGAGGCTGCGATTCCTTAGGCCGGTTTGCGGCGGCCCAGGCGACGTAGGGGGAGCACGATCAGCGCGAGCACGAGGACACCGCGCGAGAGCGGGCTGCGGCCCTTGAAGCGCCGCTTTGCGCCCGAGGTGCTGCACTGGTCTTCCTCCTTGTCCGACGAGCTGCCGTCGTCGTCCTTGTCGCAGCTATCGTCCGAATCGTCATCATGGTCGGAGCCGTCCGAATCCGTGGTGTCGCTGCTACAGCCCTCGCCGTCCTCCTCGCGTGAGCTGCTCGAGTCGGTGGTGTCGCTGCTGCAGCTTTCCGAGCTGCTACTGCTGCTGCCGCGGGAGGAGGAACTCGAGCCGCTGCAGCCGGCGCTCTCGTACGAGTCGTTGCGGCTTGGCGGCGCGGACGATCCGCCGCCACGGCCGCCTCCGGAGCTGCACGACGCGTGGGCCGTGAGGACTTGATCCGGCGCGGGAGAACTCAACGCGCTGACGCGCAGATCCGGCGAGGCACCTTGCGCCGGGATGCGTCCCGCAAGCCGCGTGATGCGCAGCGAGTCCGGCGCGCGCTGCGCTCGTGCGAGCTCCAAGTCGTCGGCACGGTCACCGTAGCGTGCGGCCAGATCGAGGTACGCCGCGGTCACGGAGGGGACGATGCTGGGCGACGACTCCACGACGAAGGCTCCGGGCGCTGCACCCGAAAGCGCGACATCGCGCTTCAGCAGGTAATCCGAGCGCTCCCCGAACCAGTGGATCGACGGAGGCCAATCGATCCTCGTTCCAAGCATCGACGGCTGCTCCGACACGACGAACGCCGTCACCTCGACGTTGCGTTCCGAGCGAAGGAGCGACAAGGGAACGGGCATCCCCGCCTCCGCATCGACGACCCGGATCACCGGCGTGTGCGGCCCCTTCGTGCGCACCACGACGAGGTTCTGCGTGGCCAAGCGGCGCGCGAGATCGTTGCGCACGCCGGCGGGCAAGTCCGGTGCGCCAAGCTTCGTATCTAGCTCCTCGAGCGACGTCGCGGTGTCCAACTCGGGCGGGAACGGGCTCGGTCCGACTTGCACGCTCCGGTGCGTCTCGACGGAGGAGGGGCCGCACGATGGGATCACCTGCACGGCGGAGGCCTCGTCCAACGCTTCGAGCCACGCGTGCGACACCGCGCTGACCACGGCATTTTTCCCCGTGGGAATGATCCACACGAGTGGCTCCGCATGCGCCGTCGAAAGGGAGTACCACCGCACCGTGCGCGCGGCCGAGGGCGCGACGGCGATGCGCACCTGCGTTACCTGGTTGGCATCGCCGGGAAGCACCAGGCCGACGGCACCCGCCGACCGCGGCACGATGACGAAGCAAAGCAAGACAAGCGTAAGCCAGAGAGCCCGCACGCCGAGCTGCATCGCAAGGGTCAAGCCACGTTGCGTATCCCGCTTTGCACCGCGAAACCCGAGTCCCAGTCACGTCTTTCAGTGACTCAAATTCGCTTCTGTGAAGCGGCTACAACACCGACCTGTATCGCTAGTCGTCGCGTTTCGTGCCGCGCAGAAGGTCCTGAACGCGCTTCTCCAGATCGGCCGGCATCGGCGGCGGATCCTCGTCGTCGTGCGGCTCGACCACGCGCAGGTAGGAGACACCCTTCGCGGGGCGCTTCTTCGCTTGAACCGGATTCGGTCGGCGCACTGCCGGCTGACGGGCCTTTGCCAAACGCGCCGTCAAGGTGCCGCGGAAGATCCACGCCAGCATCGACCCTTCCGCGAGAAGCTCCGGTAGGTACCGCTCCCAGCCCGCGTAAATCGCATACACCACCGTCAGGCCGACGGTGAGCCAGGCGAGCCAGTAGCCCCGAATCGGCAGAATGAAATAGATGCGAACGACCCGATCGGGAAACCAAAGGCCCCACGCGACGATCATGGCGCAGGCGCAGGCCCAGCTTCCCAGGTAGTGCTGCGGAAGCAGCGCCACATCGAGCTGCGCCAAGAGGCACGTGACCACGGCGGACGAGAGGACGATGCCGCCAAGCACGCGGAGAAACCGCGCCGAGCCCCACTCGCCGGCCAGATCCGAACCGAACCAGTAGATGCCCAGGCACGTGAAGAGCAGCGACAGCGGGCTTGGCTCGATGAAGGCCCACGTGACGAGGCGCCAGACTTCCCCGCGCCATACGCCGGCCGGCACCAACGAGGCGAGCTGGAACAGAGGCCCGGTGTGGCGGTTACCGAAGGCAACCGCGAGCGAAAAGATCACCGTGAGCGAAAGAAGCAGCCCGACCGCCCAGGGCAGCCGTCCGCCGAACGAGAACCGATCCTGCCAGCGCCCCTGCCCTGCCCTCATGGATTGACCTGCCACTCTCGTTGATTACGTGCCACCTCGTTAATTAAGCGAGATCGGCCCGAAAGGCGAGGGTCGCGGCGACGAGCCCGATCGGCAACAATGGGCCCATGGCCAGCAAGTCCCGCGTCCGCATCGATCAACTGCTCGTGAGCCAGGGGCTTGCACCCTCGAGGGCCCGCGCGCAGGCGATGGTGCTCGCCGGCGTCGTGTACGTGGGCGACGAGCGGGTCGACAAGGCTGGCACCACCGTTGCGGCCGATGCGGCGGTGACCGTGCGCGGGGCCGATCATCCTTATGTGTCGCGCGGCGGGGTGAAGCTCGAGGGCGCGCTCGACGCCTTTGGGGTCAACCCGACGGATTGGCGCTGCCTGGATCTGGGCGCCTCCACCGGAGGCTTTACCGATTGCCTGCTGCAACGCGGCGCCAAGACCGTGATCGCCGTGGACGTCGGCTATGGGCAACTCGCGCACAAGCTCCGGGTCGATCCGCGGGTGGTCGTCATGGAACGAACCAACGCGCGGACCCTCACCGCCGAGTCCGTGGGTGGCGAAGTCGACCTCACCGTGGTGGATGCATCGTTCATCGGCATCGACCGGCTGACCGAGGCCATCGCGCGGGTGACCCGCCCCGGAGGCGAGCTCGTGGCCCTTGTCAAACCGCAGTTCGAGGTCGGTCGGGAGGAGGCGACACGCACCAAGGGCGTCGTGAAGGACGAGGCCGTGCGCGAGCAGGCCATCGCTGGAGCCGCCGCGGCCATCGAAGCGGCCGGATTCACGATTCTCGCGCAATGCGACTCGGTCTTGCCCGGCCCGAAAGGAAATCGCGAAGCTTTCGTACACGCACGCCGAAGTCCGTGACAAAGTCCCGCCCGGCTTCATGCAGCAATCCTCGTCCCGCACCCGGCGTCCCTCCCTCGGGGCCATCTTTCTGACGGTTTTTCTCGATCTTCTCGGCTTCGGGCTGGTCATCCCGTTCCTGGCGGAAGAAGCGCGCGACAATTTCCAAACCACGGCCCTCGTCGGGACCCTGCTCAGCGCGGTGTATTCGCTGATGCAGTTTCTCTTCGTGCCGGTGTGGGGCCGGCTTTCCGACCGCATCGGCCGGCGCCCCGTGCTGGTTTGGTCCGTCGCCGCCAACGCGCTCACCATGTTGGGACTCGGCCTGGGCATCGCGTACGGGTCGCACGTGGGTTGGCTCTTTGCCGCGCGCATCTTCGGCGGCATCGCCACCGCCAACCTGGGCACGGCCAGCGCGTACATCGCGGACGTGACCAAGCCCGAGGACCGGGCGCGCGGCATGGGCCTCATCGGCATGGCCTTCGGCCTCGGCTTCGTCCTGGGCCCCGGCTTCGGCGGCGCGCTGGCGAAGATCACCATCAATGGTCACACCGGCGCGGTCGCCTGTTTCGCCGCGGCGGCGCTCGGCGTGGTGAACTTCGTCTGGGTGGCGCTCGGCCTCGTGGAGTCGCTCCCCAAGGAGAATCGCGCGCAAAAGCCGATGCGATCGCTCTCGCCGCTCAACCTCGACGCCGCGCGCCGCGCCTTTGCCGACAACGGCATCCTGGCGGGCATCGTCGTCAACTTCATGATCATCTTCTCGTTCACGAACATGGAGCAGACGTTCCGCTACTTCAACAAGGACGTCTTCAAGATGGACCAGGTGGAGAGCGGCCTTTTGCTCGCGGGCGTGGGCGTGACGGCGGCCATCGTGCAAGGCGCGTTCATGCGGCCGCTCACCAAGCGGTACTCGGAGCCCACGCTCATTCCGGTCGGCGTCTTCGTGCAGGCCATCGCTTTCTTCGGTTTGGTGTTCTCCCCCACCGTCGGGCGCGGGCTGCTCTACGCCTCGAGCCTCGCGCTGGCCGTGGGCAACGGCATCACGCAGCCGACGGTCTCGTCGTACGTGTCGCGGCGGGCCTCGGCCTCCGAGCAAGGCGCCATCCTGGGGACGAACCAGTCCGCGGCGAGCCTGGCGCGCGTGCTCGGACCGGCCTTTGGCGGCTTCGTCTACGGCGCGTTCAGCCCGCGTTCACCGTACGTCGCGGCGACCATCGGCATGCTGCTCGCGCTCACCTGCACCTTGGGACTCGCCCGCAATCAGAACACGAGCACCCAGATGTCGTAGAGCGCGTGGGCCCACACCGCGGTGGAGAAGCCGCGCGTGAGGTAGATGATCGTGAGCACCACGCCGATCACCATGCGGTAGATGAACGACGCCATCTGGAATTTGTCGCCCAGCGCACCGATGTAGTGCATCCCGCTGAAGAGCGCCGCGGCCGCGAACATCCACGCGAACATGATGATGAAGGCCTTGAACGACGACGTTCCGGCGACCACCCGCTGGTTCATCACCTGCACGTTCTGCTTGGCGAAGACGCTCACGAGCACCTTGGCCCCGAGCCCGAAGAGCACCACGCGGAAGGCCAGCTCCTCGTAAAAGCCCGCGCCCATCGAGGTGATCATCCCGACGAAGCGCTTATCCTCGGTAAGCGGGCCGAAGAGGCTTGCCGCAGCCTGTGACGGCGCGAAGAGGTTGCTCACCACGTACGATCCCGCGACCCGCATCACGATGGCGTAAAACGCACCCTCGACGATGACCTGGGCAAACTTGCTCGAGCGAAAGGCTTGCCCGCGGCCGAGCCAGCCGAAAATCCCCGCGAACACCACGCCGATGGAGGCGGTGATGAGGAGGTACACGGCCCGGTTGCCCTCGGCGAGCTGCACCAGGGCGGGGGTGACGACGTCGGTCGCGTTCTGAATCTTCAGAAAGACGACGCCCGCGTGGTACGCGAGGAAAAGCGGCAGGGTGAGCGCGAGGTCGATCCACGCGCCCGGCTTCTCGGTCAAAGCTCTCGCGTCGCGCGACATGTCAGCCGAGCGAAGGACGAAGCCTATAAACGATGGCAACCACCATGACGACCCAGAGCACCAAATTCAGCACGAACGGGACGTCGCGCAACATCTCTTGGGTGGGACTTTCGCTCTTGAGCCCGCGCCCTGCCCGGCCAGAAACCAGGAATAAAAACCGAAAGATGCCAAAAATGGTGAACGGCGCGGTCAGCCACAGCGACTTCGTGTTGAAGAACGCGCACGTGACCGGATCGATCGTGTACGCGATGTACGTAACCACGGTGGCGCCGCCGGTGAGGGCCAGAAGGACGTTGAGGCCCATCGGCGTGTAGGCCTTGAGGGCTGCCCGCTGCTTGCCCGCATTTTCACCGGAAAGCTCGTGCCGCCGCTTCCCGAAGCCCAAAAAGAGGGCCAAAAGCGCGGTGCATGCGATCATGTACGTGCTGACCTGCGTATCCGTCGCAAAACCGCCGGCCAGCACGCGCAGCACGAAGCCGAACGAGATGAAGGCCACGTCCAGAACGGCGATGGACTTCAGCTTGAAGGTGTAGGCGATATTTTGGCAGAGGTAGATGACGGCGCAGATGAAGAATTTCCAATGCAGCAGGAAGCCGATGCCCAGGGAGAGCACGACCAGCAAGACGGCCATCAGCCACGCAAGAGCCTCGGGCACCTCGCGGCTGGCGATGGGCCGGTAGCGCTTGACCGGGTGAATGCGGTCGGCCTCCACGTCGGCCAGGTCGTTGATCGTGTAGACCGCACCGGCCAAAAGGCAGAAAACTCCGGTCGCCGCCAACGCCCGCCCGGTGACCAACAAGTTCAGGGCCGGGCCCGCGGGGGTAGAGAGAAAGACGTCTTTGTGGAAGAACATCGGCGCCATCACGAACAGGTTTTTCACCCATTGGTGAGGGCGGATGGTCTTGATCAGGCCGGCCAACATTGGGATCGCTCTTTAGTACTGACGTCCTTTCGATAGTACAACGGCTGTTCAACCCGGAGTTTTCGTGACTGCCACCACCCTTCCACGCCCCCAGCGCCCCCGCCGCCGGGCGATTCTTTCGAGCCTTCCCGTGTTTTTGCCCTCTCTCGTCGCACTGATCGCGCTGATCGTGTTGGCGGTGCCGGGCGATGCGGCGGCGGACTCGAGCGAGCGCTTCTCGAAATTGACCCGCTTGCACCAGGAGATCCGCTCCGCGCGCGGGCCGCACGCGTACGTGGCGCTGCGCAAACTCTGGCAAGAGTGGAACGCGGGCGATCCGGGCGAGATCGAGGAGGTGCTGCGCAACGTGGCCCAAGACGCCTCCATCGCGCCGCCCACGCGCGCGTACGCGGGCCTTCTCGAGGCCTACGCCCGCCGGCGCCGGGGCGATCTCGATGGATCGCGCACGCGCATCGCGAAGCTGGGGTACGTGTCGCGCTTCTTGGTGGCGGGCGCCTTCGACAACGAGGGCAAGGCCGGCATCGATCGCGACTTCGGCGTCGAACCGCTGGAAAAGAAGCCCGACACACCGGATCTGGGGCGCACCTTCGATGGCAAGGAGCGGCCGGTGCGCTGGCGGGTGTCCCCGGCGACCGCACCCTACGGTTGGCTCGATTTCGGCGGGCTCATCGAGCCGACGCAGAACGTGTGCGCCTACGCCTTCACCTACGCGCGCGACGAGAAATTGGCCGCGGGTGCCTCCCGCCCCATCTCGATCTGGGCCGGCAGCGCTGGGGCGATGCGCGTGTGGTGGAACGGCGAAGAGGTGCTGCGCGACGAGAAATACCGCTCGATCGACGCCGATCGCTGGGCCGCCAACGTGACCATGACGAGCGGCTACAACCGGCTCTTGGTCAAGATTTGCGGCGACGACGATGCGCCGATGCTGACCGTCCGCCTCGCCGGCGAGCGCGGCGACCCGGATCCGCGCATCGTCACCGATGCCGATCCGGCCCATGCCAAAGAAGCGGCAACGGCGGGGAAAAAGCCCGCGTCGCGGGTCGAAGGCGCCATCCAGGCTTTCGAGCGGCTCATCAAGGGCAACGATCCCGCGTCGCTCGAGGGCTTCGCGCGCTACCTGCAGCTCACGCAGTCGGACGATCCCTCCGAGCGGCGCGCCCGGGATTTGGCGCGAAAAGCGGCGGAGAAGGCCCCGACGATCCGGCGTCTGCTCCTGGCCAGTGAGCTCGTGGAAAATCGCAACCAGAAGGCCATCTGGATCGAGAAGGCCGAGGCGCTGGCCAAGAAGGGCGGCGTGCCGACCGAAGATCAGATCGACGTGCTCCTGGCGCGCGCGCGGCACGCCCGGGCGGGCTCGAATTGGCGCGACTCGGTGCCGTATTTCGACCGGGCGCTGGCCCTCGACCCCGACGAGGTGGAAGCGATCCTCGGGCGCTACGAGTTGTACGAGGAGGCGAACCTCAAGGAGACGGCGGCCGCTTTCATCGAGCGGGCGCTCGCGCGGCAGCCGCGCAGCGTGGCCGTGGTGCACGCGGCGGTGGGTGCGCTGCGGCAGATGGAGCGCACCACGGAGGCGGGCGAGCTGGAGGAGCGCTACTCGCAGCTGCGCTTCGACGATATTTCCTTCGTGCGCGGGCGCATCGATCTGGCCATCGCCCAGCGCGACATCAAGGGCGCCGAGCGCTGGCTCGATCGGATGATGGCCATGAACCCGGACAGCGCGCCGCTTTTGGCGTCGGCGGCCCAGAGCTACCTGCTCATGGGCAACCGCACGCGATCGGTTGCACTCTACAAGAAAGCGCTGGATCTCTCGCCCGAGAACACCGACACGATCCGGGCGCTGGCCGAGGCGCAAGGCCTGGCGGGGCACCCCGAGGAGCAGCAGAAATTGCTGCGCCAGGTGCTCTTGTTGAAGCCGCAAGCGAAGGACGTGCGCGAATACCTGGCGCACCTCGAGCCGGCCAAGCCGCGGCCGGACGAAGGCTACGCGCGCCCGGCGAAGGAGTTCCTCGCGCAGCGCAAGGCGCCCGCGCGCGGGGAGAATCGGCGCACCTTGGTCGATCTGCAGGTGACCACGGTGTTCCCGAATGGCCTGGCGAGCCGCTTTCACCAGGTGGTGTTCCAGCCTTTGACGGATCGCGCGGCGACGGATGCGCGCGAGTACGGATTCAGCTTCCAGGCCGACACCGAGACGGTGCAGCTGCGCGGCGCGCACGTCTACCACGAGAACGGCCAGGTGGAAGATGCGACGGAGAACGGCGAAGGGCCGGTGAACGATCCGTCGATCAGCATGTACACGAGCTCGCGCGCGTTCTACGTGCGCTTCCCGCGCCTGTCGCCGGGCGACGTGGTGGAGCTGCAGTACCGCGTCGAGGACGTGGCCACGCGCAACGAGTACGCGGACTACTTCGGCGAGGTGAAGTACATGCAGGCAGGCGAGAACATCGCCCACTCGGAGTACGTGCTCATCACGCCGACCTCGCGCACGTTCTACTTCAACAAGCCCAAGGTGCCGGGCATCCAGTCGACGACCAAGGTCGTGGGCGACACGCGCGTCTACCGCTTCACCGCGGAGAACGTGCCGGCCATCGATCCGGAGCCGCTGCAGCCGCCGTATTCCGAGCTGCTCGGCCACGTGCACGTCTCCACGTACAAGAGCTGGGACGACATGGGCCGCTGGTACTGGGGGCTCGTGAAAGATCAATTCGTGGCCGACGAAGAGGTGCGCCGGCGCGTGGCCGAGGTCACCAAGGGCCTGAAGACGGATCGCGAGAAGGTGCGCGCGGTCTACGACTACGTCGTGCAGAGGACGCGGTACGTGGCGCTGGAATTCGGCATCCACGGCTTCAAGCCGTACCGGTGCGCGCAGATTTTCGCGCGCGGCTTCGGCGACTGCAAAGACAAGGCGACGCTCATCGTGACCATGCTCAAAGAGCTGGGCATCCCATCGACCATCGTGGTCGTTCGCTCGGGCATGCGCGGCGACTTCGAGACGGATCCGGCGAGCTTGGCGCCGTTCGATCATGCCATTGCGTACGTGCCGTCGCTCGATTTGTACCTGGACGGAACGGCGGAGAACACGGGCTCGATGGAGCTGCCGGCCATGGATCGCGGATCGCTGGCCATCCAGATCAACGAGGGCAAGCCCAAGTTGGTCCACCTGCCCGATCCGCCGGCCACCGAGAGCACGGCGGTTCGCAAGCTGGAGGCGACGGTGAACGTCGACGGCACGGCGCAGATCGATTGGCGCGCGGAGGTGACCGGCGTATCGGCCCCGACGTGGCGGCAGCGCTACTGGGCCGAGGCGACGCGCAAGCAACGCGTGCAGGAGGATCTGTCGGCGGAGTTCGCGGGGCTCGAGCTTGGGTCGCTCGAGGCGGCGAACTTCGAGGATATCGAGGGCAAGGTGTGGCTCCGCGCCAAGGCGAAGGTGCCGCAGTTCGGGCGCAAGGAGGGTGACCGATTGAGCCTGCCCGTGGGGCCGAACGATCACGCGGTGCGCGATTACGCGTCGCTGTCCCAGCGGCGGCTCGACGTGAAGCTGCGCGCGCAGTCGACGGACGAGACGGATTGGACCCTGCGCATTCCCGCGGGTGCGAAGATCGTCAACGCGCCGGTGAAGGCCGAGGGGTCGAGCCCCTTCGGGAGCTTCCGCGTCGACGTCGACATGACGGGGACGACGGCGCACGTGAAAACGACGGTCACCATGACCAAGACGCGCATCAAGGCCAGCGAATATCCGGCGTTCCGCGCCTTCTGCGAGTCGATGGACCGCGCATTGGGGCAACGTCTCGTGTTGGGCGTGAAATGAAGGGTTCTCGATTGTCCATGTTCGATTCTTGGAAGCAGGTACGTCGGCTGGGTGTCGTTCTCACGTTGGCGCTGGCGAGTGCGGCCGGCTGCGGGGGAGCGACGCCCGCGGTGAACAGCCCCACGTCGCTGGGCGATGCGCGGGACAAAGGTCGCGCCTCGGGCGATGGTGAAACGGTGGGGCGCTGGGCGCTCTTGGAGATGGTGGCGCCGGGCGGCGATGCCGGGCAGGCGAAGAATGCCATCGGCAAGCTGCGGCAGATGAAGCACGAGGGCCTGTACGGCAGCCTCGCGCTGGCGCTCTACGACGAGACCCACGGCGATCCGCGGGCGGCGGCCGACGCCTACGCGGCAAGTCTCGTCGCCGCGAGCAAGAGCGAGGACCCCGATGTGCATCTGGTGGCATGGTTCGCGACGAACCACCTGCACGCGCTGCGTGGCTCGGTCGCCGATCTGTACACGCGGCACAAGAAGACGCTGGAGGACCTGATCGCGCGGCCGGGCAAGCTCGGGTGGCGCTCGGTGGCCGAGCTCTCCGACTGGTCCAACGCGGAAGCCTTCGACAAGGCCGTGGTCATCGACGACGCGTACGATGCGCAGTACACCGCGCGTGCGGGTTGCGCGCGCAAGGTGCGCCTCGCGGGGCCGTTCGGACGCGGCACCTCGGTGGACCGACGGCGTTCGTTCCCGGCGGAGGATTCGCGGCCCTGGCCGCCATCGTGGGAGCCGGATCCGCTGCGCGGGACGCGGCCGCACATCCTCAAGGTCGAGCAGCACCGCTGCCTGGTGGGCTCGCCCGAGCAGACCGGAAAGGGCGTATTTTACGCCGAGGCGTTCTTCTCGACGGACCAGGAGCGCGATTTGATCCTCGCCGTCGCGGGCGCGCTCAAAGTGTGGGTCGACGACGTGCCCGTGCTCGAGCGCGATCTGCGCGAGTGGGGCGTCTGGCAGCGTTTCGGCGCGAACGTGCACGTCGGTCCCGGGCGGCACCGTGTGCTGGCGCGCATCCTCAACGACAACACGTCGTTCCGGTTTTTCGGCGCCGACGGGCGGCCGGCCGGCATCACCACGGACATCGATGCCACGCGGCCTTATGGCCTGACGAAGGCCGTGGCGCTGCCCAGCGTCAATCCGCTCGACACCATCGTGCGCAACCGCGCGGCGGCGTCCCCGTTGCAAGGCTTCTTCGCGGCGAGCCTCGCCAGCGTCGACGGCCTGGACGACGTCGCGAGTGCGCTGCTCGATCCCTACGTCGAGCCGGAGAATGCCGCGCCGGTGGCGTTGCAGACGGCGGCCGCGTTTGCGCACGCGGATCCGATTTACCCCGAGGACAAGCGCCGTCAGAACGAGCGCCGCTACCGGACCCGCGCCGTGGAGAAGGACGCGGGCCTCTGGTACTCGCGCGCGTGGCTCGCGCTCGATTCGGGTGAACAAAAGGGCCTCGTCGAGGGCGTGGAGCCCCTGCGCAAGCTCGTCGAGGAGTTCCCCAACGAGCCCGAGATCCTCGAAGGCCTCGGGCGCGTCTACGGCAAGCTCGAGTGGCGCGCGGAGCGGATGCGCGCCTTCGCGGACCTGAGCAAGCGCTTCCCCGACGACGCCGACGCGCTTCGAGCGTACCTCGATGCGCTGGAGGACGATGGCCCGCTGGAGCTGGCCGACGCCGTGGCGGTGCGGATCAAGAAACTCGATCCCGAAGCCGAGGTCGATCTGGAGCGCGCGCTCGCGCGACAGGACTGGAAAGCCGCCATCGACGAGCTGCGGCGGCTGGCCAAGCGCCGCCCCGATCGCAAGGAGATCGCCACGCGCATCGCCGACGTGCTCGCGCGCGCCGGAAATCCCGCGGCGGCGGCCGCGGAACTCGACAAAGCGCTGGCCAAGAACCCGGAGGACGCGACGGTGCGTTTCCGCCTGGCCGATCGCGCCTTCTCCAAGGGCGATCGCGGGGCCTTGCGGCGGGCGCTCGCCGAGTCCATCCAGGCTGGAGCCTCGGTGGCGGAGCTTCGCGATGCCATCACGGTCATCGAGGGCGCGACGAACCTGGAGCCGTACCGCATCGACGGCAAGCAGGTCATTCGCGACTTCGAGAAGTGGGAAAAGAGCGGCAAGAAGATGGCCGGCAATGCCGCGCGCGTCCTCGACTACTCCGCGTTGTGGGTGCACCCCGACGGCTCGAGCGAGATGCTCGAGCACGAGATCCAGCGGATGCAGTCGCAGGAGGCCATCGGCAAGGAGGCCGAGCAACAGCCGCCGCAAGGCCTGGTGCTGCGCCTGCGCGTGATCAAACCCGACGGCAGCGTGCTCGAGCCCGAGCCCGTGGAGGGCAAGCCCACGTTGACGTTGCCCCACCTCGAGATCGGTGACTACGTCGAGATGGAGCACGTCACCTCGTTCCGGGGCGACGGCGAAAAGGGCAAGAGCTACAAGGGCCCGCAGTGGTTCTTCCGCGAGGCGGACAAGGGCTACTGGCGCAGCGAGTTCGTGGTCATCTCGCCGAAGGATCGCCCGCTGGAGGTCGAGACGCGCGGCAGCGTACCCAAGCCCAAAGAGCGCGCCCTCGGGACCTTCGTCGAGCGCCGCTGGCGGGTCGACGAGAGCCCGCCGGCACCCGAGGAGCCGGATGCCGTGCCGCCGACGGAGTTTCTCCCGAGCGTGCGCATCGGCTGGGGTCAGTCGCTGCAGGAGTCGCTGGCCCGGCTGGTGGATCTCGCCTCCGACGAGACGCCGCTCGATCCGCGCCTCGGCAAACTGGCGCGCGAGATCGTCAAGGACGTGCCCGAGAAGAGCCGCCTCGCCCGCGCGGAGAAGCTTTACCACTACGTGCTCGGCGCCGTGGAAGAGGGCAACGAGAACGACGGCCGCCGCGCGCTGACCGGGCGCAGTGGCTCGCTGCAGTCGGCGTATGGGCACCTTCTGCGGCAGCTCGGGATCCCGCTGGAGCTCGCGGTGGTGAAGAACCGCCTCGCGCCGCCTCCGCTGGGGAAGCTGAGTGAGACGGAGGCCTACGACTCGCTGGTGATGCGCCTCGACACGGAGTCCGGTATCCGCTGGCTCACCGTGCGCGACAAGTTCGCGCCCTTCGGCTACATCGCCGCGGGCCTGCGCGGGCAGCCGGCGTACCGGCTGATTCCGGGCACGCCGCGCGACACGACGGCGACGGGCGGCGATCTCGATGGCGTGAGCTTCGAGGGGCGCGCCACCTTGCGCGAGGACGGCTCCGCGAGCCTCGATCTCTCGCAAGCCTTCCGCGGCAAGGTGGGCGCGTCGGTGCGCGGCGTGTTCGATCGCATCGCCGCCGGCCAGGTGCGCGACTTCGTGGAGACGCGGCTCGTAGGGCGCAATTTCCCGGGCGCGCGCGTGCGGGACGTCCAGGTCGAGGGCAAACAAGCGCTCGACGCGCCGCTCGTGGTGCGGGTGAAGGCCGACGTGCCGCAGCTCGCGCGCGCGGTGAATGGCGGCATGTCGCTCAAGCCCATGTTCCCCATGCGCCTGGCACAACTGGCGGCGCTGGCCGAGCGGCAGACGCCTCAACTCATCAGCGGCTCCTCCCACGTGGAGGTGAAGTTCGAGGTGGTGGTGCCCGAGTCGATGCGCATGCCCTCGAGCCTTCCGGTGGGCGAGGTGCGCGACGGTGAGCGCCTCGTGCGGGTCGGCGACGCCGTGCACGGGCACGCGCTGTACTTGGATCGCGTGGTGGACATCCCCGCCGGCCGGGTGCAGCCGGGCGAGGAATACACCCGGTTCCAGCGGTTTTCGCAGCAGGCGGACCAGCTCGTCGAACGCGAGATCATGCTGGGTCGATGAGCCGCACGGTTCGGCGCTATCCCTGGGATGCCCTGGATGGCATGAGCGCGCGCTCGCTCGAAGCGATGCGCGCGCTCCGGCACTTGCTCGATGCGAGCGGTTCCATCGCGGCGATGCAGGCGGCGCTCGCGGAGATCCTCGACAGCCGCATCGAGGTGCGGCTGCGCCACGTGCGGGACGCGACCCGCGCAGGCCGTACGGATCCGAGCGCGGTGACCTTGGGGCTCGAAGACGACACGGGAACGGTGCGCGCGTGGCTCGAGGTGGAGGGCGCGCTCGCGGCGCAGGTGGTGGCCCGGGCACTCCGCCGTCCGCTGCTTCGCACCTCGTCGCTGGATCCTTTTTCGCCGCCCCCGGCGACCGTGTACGGAGCCTTCGCCGCCGTGGTGGTGACGACCTTGCGGCGCGGGGCGGGTGCGCTCCCCCTGCGGGTTCGCACGATGGATGCGGCGATGGAGGATGCCCTCTTCGCGAGCTTCACCGTGGTGCTCGGGGATGAGGCCTTTCTCGCGCGCGTGGCGTTTTCGCCGGGCGATCCGCTGCTTTCGCCGCGCACGGAGCCGCCGTGGGATCGGGCTGCACTGGCGCGGCTGGGCGACATCCCCCTGAGCATGCCGATCGTGGCGTCGGTGTCGCTGTCCACGGTGTCCGAGATGAAAACGCTGACGCCGGGTGCGGTGTGGCTTCCGCCGCCGTGGAGCCTTTCGGGCCCGGTGATCCTTTGCGCCCCGCGCTCGGACCGAGGCCTGTCGGCAACGCTCGGCGCGGACGGCAAGCTCGTGGTAGGTGGCTCGGTGGAGGATCTCTCGATGGCTCGCGAAGACAATGCCCTGGTGGAGAACGCCGGCGACGTCCCCGTCGTCGTTCGTGTCGAAGTCGGCTCCGCCGAAATGCGCGCCCGCGAATGGGCCAACCTCCGCGCCGGCGACGTGATCACCTTGGGGCGCCCCGTCGGCTCCTCCGTGATCTTGCGCGTCGGCGGACAAGAGGTCGCGCGCGGCGAGCTGGTCGACATCGAAGGCGAACTCGGCGTCCGCATCCTGGAGAACCAAGGATGATGATGCGTCACGCCGCCCTTTTCGTTCTCGCCTTCGCGGCCTGCGGCAAATCGGACATTCCGCCGCCTACGCCCGATGCGGGTGGCAGCGCCACCGAAGATGCGGCCACCGCCGCCGGAAAGAAGACCGAACCCGCCGCGGAGAAGAAGCAGGCGGGCCAACCCGTCCACTGGACCGGCACCTACAAAACGACGCGCGGCACATTCTACGTTCCCAGCGGCCCCGAATACGGTGGCGTGAAGTGGCGCGGCGACGACGGCCCCGAGGGGCTCGGTGAAGGGAAAATCGACCTCACCATCGATCCCCAAACCGGCAAGGTGGACGGCACCCTCGAAGGCGTCCTCGGCCCCTCCGTCGTCTACGGTTCGCTCACCGGCGATGCGCTCGCCGCCAGCATCGCCCGCAAGGACATTGCCGATCGCGGATTCAGCGGCACGCTTTACGGGAAGGTCACCGGCGCCGATGCCACGGGCACGATGAAGCTCTCCCTTCCCGATGCCCACCTCGTTCGCGACGGACAGTTCACCCTCAAGCGCAAAGAGCCCTAGCCACCATGTACCCCCGCGTGAATTACCTCGAGTGGGCCATTCAGAACGTCGGCCAAACCCCCTTTGACCTGGCCACCAGCGGCATGCCGGCCTTCCACCTCGCGGAGCTTGGCCCGCCGCCCGATCTGGACGACACGCGCGCACGGCCCGCGCTGACGGCCGCCATTGCGCGTCACAACAGCGTCACCCCCGAGGAAACCATCGCCACCATTGGCGCCGCGCACGCCATTTGGATCGCGTACGCCAGCTTGCTCTCGCCCGGCGATGAAATCCTGGTCGAGGAACCTGCCTACGAGCCGCTCCTTACCACTGCGCGCGGCATCGGCGCCCACGTCACCCGCTTTCCGCGTCCGGCCGACTCCGACTACGCCGTCGATCCCGAGCTCGTGGCCGAGCGCATCACCGAGCGTACGCGCGCCGTCCTCATCACCAATTTGCACAACCCGACGGGGCGCCGCACCGACGACGAGACCTTGCAGGAGGTCGCCCGCCTCATTGGAGAACGAGGCGGTCACCTGATCGTCAACGAGATCTATTCGCCCTTCGACGACTTCGTCGACAAGGACGGGGTCTTCCGCGGCTGCGCGCGGCGCCTGGCCGACAACATCGTCGTCGTCTCCAGCATGACCAAGTGCTACGGCCTGGGAACCCACCGGTTTGGATGGGTGCTCGGACCGGTCGACGTCATTCGTCGCGCGTACGCCACCATGATGTCGAGCGCCGGCTACTTGCCCCTTCCGCACGCGCAGCTTTTCATTCACGCGCTGAGTCACATTCAAACGTTGGCCGCGCGGTCCCGGCGTCTTCTCGCGGACAAACGCGCGCGCGCCTCGGCCTGGTTGGCGCAAGAACAACCGCGGTTCGCGTGGAGCGGGCCGCAATCCGGACTCTTCGGTTTAGCCACCCTGCCCGGCGCAGGCGATCTGCGGCCAGCTCTGGAGAAGGGGGCCGCCGAGCACGGCGCCCTCGTGGTGCCCGGGTCCTTCTTCGAAGTCCCCAATGGATTTCGACTCTCATGGTCCATCGATGATCCACGTCTCGACGAAGGACTCGACCGTCTCGGTCGCATTCTGCGCAGCCTCTGACTAGACTTCATCGATTAGCTGCCGCGATCGCCGCAGCGCGAGGTCTTCGTCATGTGGAACACATTTCCGCTCTTCGGTAGCACCCTTCTCCTGTGCGTGATGGTCGTCGCCGCGTACACGTTCGCCGTGTCGCTCGCGGCCGGTACCACGGGCCGTCCGCGCACGTTGCAAGCTGCGCGTTTCGGTGCGTACGGCACCGTGTTCCTCATCGCATCGTGCGTGCTCTGTTTGGCCTACGCCTTCGTGAGCCACGACTTCCGACTGCGCTACGTCGCGCACTACTCGGATCGATCGATGGACACGGTCTTCCTCTTCACCGCGCTCTGGGGAGGACAGGACGGGTCGCTCTTGTGGTGGCTCTTCTTGCTTTCGCTCTACATAGGCGTTTGCGTCTTCGCGCTTGGCAAGAAGCACCTCGCACTGCAGCCGTACATCATCGCGACGATGATGGCCGTCGTTCTCTTCTTCTGCGTGCTGATGGCCTTTGCGGCGAATCCGTTTTCGACCAGCGTCGGCGGCGCCCGCGGCGACGGTGAAGGGCTCAATGTCCTTCTGCAAGACTTCTACATGATCATCCACCCGCCGAGCCTCTACATCGGCTTCGTCGGCTGCACGATCCCGTTCGCCTACGCGATCGCGGCCCTGGTCACCGGACGGCTCGATACGGAGTGGATCACCGCCTCGCGCAAGTTCACCCTCTTCTCCTGGCTCTTTCTGGGCATCGGCAACACACTCGGCATGCTCTGGGCCTACGTCGAGCTCGGGTGGGGCGGCTACTGGGCGTGGGATCCGGTCGAGAATGCCGCGTTCCTCCCCTTCTTGACGTCGAGCGCGTTCATCCACTCCGTCATGATCCAAGAGCGCCGCGGCTTCTTGAAGCTGTGGAACATCTTTTTGGTCTGCCTCACCTTCTTCATGACCATCTTCGGCACGTTCCTCACGCGCTCGGGCGCCATCGCCAGCGTGCACTCGTTCGCGCAGTCGTCGATTGGAACGTACTTCCTCTACTTCCTCGCGCTGGCCGCGGCCGTGGTACTCACGCTCATCCTCTACCGCTGGCCGGAGCTGCGTCATCTTCCGCCGTCGCCGCGTCTGCGCAAGGCCGCGGTGATCTCCGGTTGGACCATGGTGATCCTGGCAGCCCCCGGCGGTTGGGCGCTCGCGCACTACCTGCCCTGGCCGGTGCTCACCATTCCGCTGCTCCTGGGCTTCACCGTTTACGCTGGCGTGGAGATCGTCTTCCGCCGCATGACCGCGGGGCTCGACACGCAGACGGAGCGGCCCGTCATCGAGTCGATCTTCTCGCGTGAGTTCACCTTCGTCATGAACAACTGGGCCCTGCTCGGGTTCATGGTGTTCGTGCTCGCGGCGACGACCTTCCCGATGATCAGCGAGGCCTTCTGGAACGAGAAGGTCACCGTCGGCCCGCCGTATTACAACGCGTGGGTGCAGCCCATTGGGCTCATCATCTTCGCGCTCATGGGTTGCGGCTCGCTCCTCGGGTGGAAGAAGACGAGCCCCGATGCGCTGCGCCGCAACTTCATGGCGCCGGGCATCGCGTTCGTCGTCGCCATCGTGCTGCACTTCGCGCTGGGCAAGCGACTCGGCTTCCCCGCCATCGTCTTCAGCGAGCCGATTTACCCGGGCACGTTGGGGCAGGTGCTGCGCGCCTTCAATGCGGTGACGCCGGTGATGGGTGTCTCGCTGTGCGTCTTCAATGCGGCGGTCATCGTGCAGGAGTTCGTGCTGCTCTTCCGCTCACGGCGCAAGAGCGGTGCTTCGGCGGGCACCCCCGCGGCACTTTGGTATGCGGGCTTTTTCCCCGGCTTCCTCTACACGATGATGACCCTGCCGCCGACGTCGCGCCGCCGTTACGGCGGGTACATCGTGCACATGGGCATCGTGCTCATGGTGCTCGGCTTCACCGGCCACTCGTGGAACATCGACCGCGAGACGGCGATGATGCCGGGGCAGGTCTACCAAATCGACAACTACGCGCTCGAGTACATGGGCCCGCGCATGGAGCTCGACAACTCGAAGCGCATGGTCTTCGCGGACTTCCGCGTGACGAAGAACGGCAAATTCGCCGGCTACGTGAACCCGGCGAAGTTCATCTACAAGAAGAACGCCGAGCAGCCCACGACGGAGGTCTCGCTGCTGCACTCGCTGCGTGACGATCTTTACGTGGTGGTGGGCGCCATCAATCCGCAGACCAAGCTGGCCACGCTGCAGTTCCACGTGAACCCGCTGGTGACGTGGATCTGGATCGGATGCTTGATCCTCGTCCTGGGCAGCTTCGTGTGCATGTGGCCCGAGTTCCAGCCCGAAGAGTCGCGCGTGTGGGCGGTGGCGCGGGGAACGGCGGGGGCTGTGGGCAGTATGACCTTGGGTCTGCTCATCGCGCTCATGCCGGCGACGGCGCACGCGCAGTCGGTGGGCGCGGGCGCGTCCAGCTTGCACGCGGGAACGGTGCACATCGAATCGCCGGCTGAAAAAGAGGTCTTCAGCGCGCTCCGCTGCATGTGCGGCGGTTGCGCGCGCGACCTTCTGTCGACGTGCGCATGCGGGACCGCCGACGAGGCACGCGATGCGATCCGCGCGAAGATGCGCGCCGGCGAGACGAAGGACCAAATCGTCCTCGCGTATCAGAAGCAGTACGGCTCGGAGGCGCTGGCCATTCCGCCCAACACGGGGGCGATGCGCACCATCTATGCGGTGCCGTTGGCTGCGATTGCGGCGGGCGGTGTCGGCGTGATGGTTCTGTTTCGCCGATGGCGCGGCAATTCCAAGGGGCAGGAGCCGGCCAAGAAGGACAAGGGCAAGGACGACGTGAAAACGAAGCGTGACGAATACGACGCTCGCCTGGACGAGGAGCTTCGCGATCTCGATGACTGAAACGTCGAAACGCAAACCGAAAGAGCCCGCCGTGGCCGAAGCCACGCAAGCCGCGCAGGCGGACGAGGCGGAACGCCGTCTTGGCCGCACCGTCGCCATCGGCCTGCCACTGGTCACGATGGTGGCGGCCGTGGCGGTGGGGTTCATCCTGAGCGTCGGGCCCGCGCTGCTCGTCGTCACGGGTGGCGTGCTGGTGGGGACGGTGGCCCTGCTCTGGGCAAGCCTGCGCACCTTGGGCGGCGATGCTCCGCTGCCGCAAGACTTGGATCACCTGGCTGCGCGGGCCGATCGCTTCGGCGATGCGGAGGAGCGCAAACGCGCCGTGCTGCGCGCATTGAAAGATTTGGAACACGAGCGAGACGTCGGAAAGATGGACCCGGAGGATTACGCCGAGATTGCTGCGCACTACCGCGATCAGGCGAAAGAGATTTTGCGCGAGATCGACGCCGAGGTGGAACCGTACCGCGCACGCGCGGAGGAGATTGCGCAGAAGCATTTGGCAAAGCGCGGGCTGGCCGATGGTCTCCCCCTCCCCGACCCTTCCCCGGAGCGGGAGGGAGCCGAGACGGCGGTTGACGAGGAGAAGGAGGAGGCGCCCGCACCCGTGGCGCGTGTGGCGTGTTCGAAGTGCGCGACCTCGAACGAGAGCGATGCGGCCTTTTGCAAGAAGTGCGGAAACGCGCTGCAGGAGGTGGCCAATGCGCAAGCTTAGTTTCGCGCTGGTCTTCCTTCTCGCTGGCATGGCCCACGCGCAGGCGCCCAAGCCTGCGGCACCGATCATCCCGAAGCCGGCGGACGCCGGCGCCCCCGATGCGCGCGCGTCGAGCGATGCAGGCCGGCGTGATGCAGCGCCCGATCATCCCGGTCCCGTGCGCGGCGACGAGCAGCTTCCGCCCGGGCACCCGGCCGCGTTGCGCGACGACGATCCCGATGGCGATGGGGACGATCCGCATGACCCGCATGGCGCAAACAACCCGCACCAAGGTCAAGGCAACGGCATGTTCCGCGCGCCCCAGGACATCGTCGACGACGATTCCGCGTTGCCGCCGGGCACCATCGCCGTGCAGATCCTCGATCCGGAGAACAAGCCGCTCCCCAACGTCGACGTCACCTTGGGCATCCTGCAGCAATCGGTGGCCAAGGGCGATGCGCGCAGGCACGTGAACCAGATCACCAACGCCGAGGGCGCGGTGCGCTTCGACAGCTTGGAAACGGGTTCGGGCGTCGCCTACCGCGTGACCGTTCCCCGCGAGGGTGCCGTCTTCGCGGCCACGCCCTTTCAGCTGGCGCCTTCCAAATCGGGCATGAGGGTCAAGCTGCACGTCTACCCGGTCACCTCGGATCTCGAGCAGGCCCTGGTGGTCATGCAGGCGAACCTCTACGCCGAGTTGAAGGACGATCGCATCCAGTTCGAAGAGGCCATCAACGTCTACAACTTCGGACGCGCGGCCTGGGTGCCGGACAACCTGGTCATGACCCTTCCGGCGGAGTTCACCGCCCTCAGGGGCCAGGAAAGCATGAGTGACCAAGGCGTCGATGCCGTCGAAAAGCGCGGTGCGCGCATCCACGGCACGTTCGCACCGGGTCAGCACTCGCTCATCTTCCGCTGGCAGCTACCGTACGCGGGCGCATCCAACGTCGACATCCGCGTGGGCCTTCCCCCGCGCGTTGCAGCGGCTCGCGTTCTCGCGGCGGCGTCGCAGGACATGAAGCTTCGCGTCGAAGGGTTTCCCGCGGCGATGCCCAACTCGGACATGAACGGCGGCCGCCTGCTCGAGACCACGAAGGAGATGCAGCGCGGCGAAGTCTTGCGCGATCTGAACATCACGCTGAGCGACATTCCCACCCCAGGTCCCGCGCGTTTCATCGCCACCGGGCTCGCCGCGCTCGGTGTCGTCTTTGGCCTGGGCTACGCCTACCAGACGCGTGGGCGGCGCCGCGTCGTTCCGAAGGGCGACGCCAAACGAACGCGCCAGCAGCTTCTTTTCGAGCTGGAAGAACTCGAGCGCGCGCACCAAGCCGGGGACATCGGCCCCAAGACGTACGAGCGCGCGCGGCGGGAAATCGTCGATGCGATCGCCCGGACGTTGGCGTCCTAGTCTGCATCCATAATTTTTGATCGGCGCACCAGCCTGAGGTGTCCAATGCGGCATGAGTTGGGCACTGGCATTCGCCATGGCCGGCGCGGTCGAGGCCGCGCTGCCACCGACCCCGTCGTGGTGGGTCGACCCGGCGTCGTGCCCGCAATGGACGACGCCTCTCTCGCGGCAAATCGCACTTGCCTGTGAGGCGACGGGGCATGCCTGCGACGTAACGACGTCGGACAAGGCCGCGCGGCGGCTCGTGTTGCAATGCGCCGACGCGGATCACTGGACGCTGGAAGCCCACGACGTCAGCGGCACGGGACTGTGGCACATCGAAGTGCGCGGCGGCGACGATGAGCGCCTGCGCGCGGCTGCCGTGTGGGTCGCGCGCTCCGACGTCACGATGGCGGCGGCGCCCACGACGACACCCGCTACACCTGCAGCACCGCCGCAAATCACGTTGAACCCTCCGCCGCAGCAACGATGGGGAGGCCTCGACCTCGCCGGACGCCTCGGGTACTACGCGGACAGCGGGGACGGCGCGCCTGGCTACGGAGCGGCCTTGCGAATCCACGATCCGGGCGAACTCATACGCTTTCTCCCGCCACGGTTCAACTCGTTCGCCTCCTTGGCCGGCGAAGCGACGTGGAGCGGCGGCTACTTCGACGAGCGCGCGTTCAGCCTGCGTGCCGGTGTCGGTATCACCTGGCATGCGCCCCGCACCAAGGACATCATCGGATTTTCGCTGGAGCTCGGCGTCGGCGTCGCGCGGACTCGCGAGACGAACCCCGGTTTTTCCGGAAGCGATCGAGATCCGAGCCGCGACTACGTGATAACGGGGCATGTGCCCTTTGGCTATCTGCTGGCCCGCATGATCGCCGAAGCGCCCGTGCCAGGCATCTTTCGGCCCTTCATCTCGCTCGGCCTCGGCACCACCGTGCCCAAGAGTCCCGGCTTGGTCATGGGCTCCGTCGAAATCGGCGTCCGGTGGATCGCGTGGTGACGTCGCGCGATTCTTTGATCGGGGCGACCTCACGCGGTGTCTTAATCGGCATGGCTAGCGCAGCCATCGTCTTTGGATCGAGCTCCGCCGCGGCGGCGACCCCCACCGTCACGTGGTGGGTCGATCCTGCGTCATGCCCGCAATGGAGCACGCCCCTCGCCCGCCAGATCGCCCTCGCGTGCGAAGCCGCGGGGCACACGTGTGAAGTCAATGACGACAAAGGCACGCGGCGGCTCGCTCTTCAATGCGGCGACGACGAACATTGGACGCTCGAGGCCCACGATGAACGGGGCACGGGGCTCTGGCACATCGAAGTGCGCGGCGACAACGACGAACGACTGCGCGCGGCCGCTCTATGGGTCGCGCGCTCGGAGACGGCGGCGCCCCCGCCTCCTGCTCCTCCGCCGGCACCCGCCCCTGCGCCTGCCAAGCCGGCCCCGCCGGTGCAAACCGCCGAAAAGCCGGGAGGCCTCGCCGCCGCAGCGCGCCTTCTTTACTGGCCGCACGACCAGGCGCGCGACGGTGCACTTTGGGGTTACGGCCTCGGACTGCGCCTGCTCGATTCCGGCAAGGCGATCCGCTTCCTTCCTCGCGCCATCACGCCGTACATCGCGCTGGGCTTCGACTTCGCGAGCGGCGGAGATAAGTCGGCAAGGGTCTTCAACGTCCGACTCGGCGGCGGCGCCGTCTGGCACCCGGGGGGATTGCGGAACATCCTTGGGCTCGCACTCGAAGCCGGCGCCGCATGGGGCTACTCGACGTACGAGCTTGGCGGCGTCGGCACGTTCGGCCCGGAATACCGAAGCAGCAACGACGACATCTTCCTTTACGCCCTCGGCGGCGTGACGCTCGAGCTTCCCACCGCCGGGAGCGTTCATCCCTTTGCATCGCTGCTGGTGGGCGGCGTCATTCCAAATCGCATACTGGGCAACGCCGTGGGTGTGCTCGAGATTGGTTGTCGATGGGCCGCCTGGTAGATCTCGCGATCACGATGCTGGGGGACGACGCCGAGCGCGGCGAAGCAGGTCTCTGCGAGCCGCCGATGGCGTGGCCCGATTTGGTCTCGCTGGTGCGGGCGCAGATGCGCAGCCTCGTGGGCCCGACGCCCGAGCTCGAGGACCTCACGCAATCCGCCCTGGAGCGGATTGTCCGCGCCATCGACCGCTTCGAAGGGCGCTCCGAATTTTCGACCTACACGTACCGCATCTGCGCGCGCCAAGCGATGAACCACTGGCGCTGGTCCACGCGTTGGCGGCGATGGTTCTCGCTGGGGGACGCGCCCGAGGAGGCCGAAGATCCCGGACCTACGAACCCCGCCGCCATCACCCTGGAGCGCGAGCGCTCGCGCAGCCTGCACCGCGCGCTCGATCGACTCAGCGCCCCAAAACGTGCCGCCATCGTGCTGTGCGATCTCGAAGAGCTGCCCACCGCGCGTGTGGCGGAGATCCTCGAGTGCCCCGAGCCCACGGTGCGTTCGCGCTTGCGCCATGCGCGCCTCGAGCTCTCCTCGCTTTTGTCCAAGGACCCCTGCTTTCGCGGAGAGGCGCCATGAATCCCACGTGCGATCGAGGCTTCGACGCCAACGACGTGGCGGAGGCATTGCGCGAAGAGGGGAACCCGGACATCCCCGACTTTTCGCAACACTTGAAAGCTTGTCTTATGTGCCAGCAAAACGTTCACGTCATTCGAACGGCCCGCGAGGCGTGGCGTTCCGCAGCCTTGGTGGACGACGCGCGGGCGCGAAACGCCAGCGAGCGGCGCCTCGTGCGAGCGTGGCGCACTCCGCGACCGGCCTTCGGTTGGCGAAGTGCACTCATCGGCGCCGCCATTGCCTCGGTGATTGTCCTGCGCTTCGGCCCGCGCTGGCCCGAAGTGCACGCGCCGGTCACCGTGCCGGTGGCGAGCGTAGTGCCATCGGCATCGGTGACAACTCCGCCCGTCATCGCACCGGCACCGCCGGCATCGGCCCGCGCTCCGTCGTTCATGGTCATGCGCGACTGCCCGGCGTGCGCGCGTTCCGGCATGGCCGCCAACAGCACCCTCGATGCACCGGCGGAGGTTCCGCGCGGAGCGAGCCTCATGCTGAGCTGGGCAATGCCCGGTGAAAGCGAGCCCGCATCGTCGCTCGAGGTCACCGGTCCCGCACGCGTCGCTCCCCTCATGGCCCGCGAAAAGGGCGAAAGCCCCGCATTGCAAATCGATCGCGGCAACGCCGAAGTGCACACCTACGGCGAAAGCGAGATCGTGAGCCCCCACGCGACGATGCACACGCTGCCGAAAATCTCGTCATCGTGGCACTTCGAGGTGACCCCCACGCGCACGAACATCGTGGTGGACGCCGGCTGGGTTGCCGTGGGCGCCGTCGAGCGCAAGGCACCATCGATTCATTTGCTCGCGGGTCAATCGGCGGAGGTTCGCTCGGGCGGCGAGATCATCCTCGCCCCGCGCTCGGCACCTTCGGAGAGCTCCCGGCCCGCGCCCGCGCCGCCAAAGGTGGAAGCCCCCAAGTCGGACAAGGTGGAACCGCCCGCGCCTTCGCCATCCGCAGCATCGGCCCCCGCCGAAGCCGACACCGATGCCTCGCTCTGGCAATCCGTGCAGACCGCGTTGCACGCAGGCGATCGCGCGGTCGCGGAAACGAAGGCGCGCTCGCTCATGCTGTCGGGTCGATCCGCGAACTACCGCGACAAGGCCAGCTTCGTCGTAGGTGAACTCGAGCTCTCGCGCGGCGATGTGGCGGGTGCACAAGGCCGTCTCTCGTCGCTGGCCTCCACCACGCGCGATCCCGCACTGGCCGCCGACGCCACGTTCTTGCTTGCGCGAAGCTACAAGGACCCTCTGGAACGCGCCCGCGTGTGGGGGCGTTTCATCGCCTCGGGTCCCGCGTCGCCCTACCGCGAGCAAGCCATGCTCGAGCGGGGGCGCGCACTCGCCGATGCAGGCGACATGGACGGCGCCCGCGAGATCGTTGCCGCGCTGAAAAAGGTCGATCCGCTTCCCGCCATCGTGGCGCGCGGCCTCGCTGCCCTCGAAGCACGCACGGCCCGCTGAATCACATTTTCATCGTTCGTCATTTTTCGGAGTACCCATGAAGTCCATTTGGTCTTGCTTGTCTTCCTTCGTTGGCTTGCCTTCCTTGGTATGGCTCTCGACGGCCGTGGCCGGATGTTATTTGCCTGTCACGGTCATCGAGACACACGACGAACACCCGCCGAAGGATACGCCATCGTCTTCTGCGCCGCTTCGCACGTGCAACCGCGTCGATTGCACCCGGCGCTACGACCAAATCACGCAACTTGCTACACACAACGCATTTGCGTGGGCCGACGACGGGCCGGTTCATTACAAAAAACCGAATCAGATGTATCCGGTTTGGAAACAACTCGAACGCGGTGTGCGCGGATTGGGATTGCGCCCGAGTCCTCATTTCACCGCGACGGATTCCGATCCCAATGACGTTTACGTGACCCACAATGCCGATCTACGCGGCGCCCTCGGCCAAGAGCCACTGGTCAACGTGTTGAATCAGGTTCGCGCATTTCTGGAGAACAATCCCTCGGAGGTGGTGACCATCTTCGCCGAAAGCTCGGTGAGCCCCGAAGCGGTGGCGCACACCTTCGAGAAAGCAGGGCTCATCGATTATCTGTACACGCACACATCCGGCACGCCATGGCCAACGTTGAGCGCCATGGTCGTGGCCAATCAGCGACTCGTCGTGTTCAATGATAGCCAGGACTCCAATCGACCGACGTGGCAGCATTACTTGTGGGACTTCGTCGTCGATACGGACTTCAACGTAACGAATTCCGATCAATTCTCGTGCGGCTTCTACCGCGGTAAGCCGAGCAACGATCTCTATTTCGTCAACCACTTCGTTTACAAAGACGACGCAGGGATCCTCATGCCCGATCCCGCACTGGCCACACGCGCCAATCAAGAGTCCTTCGTCTTCGAGCGCGCCAAAGACTGTTGGCACCAAACGAAACGCGTTCCAAACGTCATCTACATCGACTGGTTCGGCCTGGGCGGTGCCCTCGACGCCGTCGATGCCCTCAACGAACTGCCCCGCGACACACCGTAAGGTTCACGCGGTCTGTTTGAACCGCCAAAACGCCAAGAGCGCCAAGATGGATGGGATGGAGTGTCGCCCGCGCGCCGAGGCTCCCCCCCAAACCCTTGGCGACCTTGGCGCCTTGGCGGTTCGCTTTTTTTCTTCGAGAGACGGGGTCAGCCACGCCATGGAACCGTACTCGGCGGCCAACGGGCAGCCTGGTAGGTCTACGCCCGAGCTGTGGAGAACGTGCCGGCAAAACCGGGGACAGCACAGGGGAAAAGGCTGCGGATAAGTCTACCCCCTACATCCTTCCCCATCCGTCCCCGTTTTCCACACGGAGCCTTCCACAGCCCTGAGGAGACTTAAGCTACGGAAATTACGTCAAAAATTTGACTATCCACGCTTCTCACAGCCCCTATCGACACCACTAGAGATCTCATCTAATGGGTAATACGGAAGAACCCCGGCGGAGAGCATGGAACTCACGGTAACCAAGAAAGACCTGCTGAAGCTCGTCACGAGGATGCAGGGTGTTGCGGAGCGTAAGAGCACCATGCCCGTGCTCTCTAATGTCCTGCTTGCGGTGGAGGGGCCAAATTCTCTGCGACTCGCGGCGACGGATTTGTACCTGGCCATCGCAGGAAAGGTCGCGGCGGAGGTCAGCAAGGGCGGAAGCGTCGCGGTTCCAGCGAAGGACTTGCTCGAACGCGTGAAGATGATGCCCGACGGCCCCATCCGCATCGCCTCCGAGGACAACGCCACGACCACGTTGAAGGCCACGGGAAGCGCCCGTCGGTACACCCTGCGTGGAATGCCCGGGGAAGACTTCCCTCCCCTCCCCGTCCCCGCCGAGGGCGCGCCCACCTTGGCCATCGAGGTCGACGTCCTGCGCGAGCTCATTCAAAAGACGTACTTCTCCATCTCGGGCGACGAAACCCGGGCCCACCTCAACTCCGCGTTGTTCGAGTGGGATGGAGACGTGGTGCGCATGGTCACCACCGATGGCCACCGCCTCTCCAAGATGGAGGTGAAGGTCGAGGGTCGCCAGGCCTCCGCCACGATGCTCATCCCGCTCAAGGCCATCCTCGAGCTGCGCCGTCTCTGCGACGAGATCGTGCCCGAGCAAGGCAAGGATGGTCGGGCGCAGATCCAAATCACGCAGAGCGGCTCCAGCGCCTTCTTCCAAGGCGGAGGGAGCACCTTCAGCGTCAAGCTCGTGGACGCGCAGTTCCCGCCGTACTCCCAGGTCATCCCGCAGAACTCGGACAAGAAGGTCCGCGTGCCCCGCGGGCAATTCGCCGATGCCCTCCGCGCCGTGTCGATTGCGGCCAGCGAGCGCACGGGCGGCGTGAAGCTCGGCATCAGCGGCGGCGTGATGCGCATCACCAGCGAATCGCCCGAGAGCGGCGACGGCTTCGACGAGATCCCGGTGGACTACGCCGGGGCCGACATCACCATCGGTTTCAACGCGAAGTACTTCCTCGACGTCCTCGGTTCGTTGCAGGAAGACGACATCATCCTGGGCCTCAGCGGCGAGCTCGATCCCGCCGTCGTGCGCCCGGCCAGCGAGCGCAACTTCCTCGCGGTCGTCATGCCGATGCGCATTTGAAATCGCTGCACATCGAAGAGATCTCCGTTCGCCACTTCCGCAACCTGGCGCGCGTGGATCTCCGGCCGAGCCCGCGCTTCAACGTCGTTTACGGGGACAATGGCCAGGGGAAGACGAACCTCCTCGAGGCCATCTACCTCGCCGCGACCTCGCGCAGCTTCCGCACGGTGAAGCCAGGTGAATCGGTCGAGCACGGCGCTGACACCGCAAGCGTGCGCACCGTGCTCTCCGAGGGTGAGCTCCGCCGCGAGCAAACCGTGGGCCTTCGCGCGGGCCAACGCCTGCTCAAGATCGACGGCAAGCGCCCCGCCACCGCCGCGGAGTACGCGATTCGAACGCCCGCGGTGCTGTTTCATCCGGGCGATCTCTCGCTCTCCATGGGCGCGGGCAGCGAGCGCCGTCGCCTGCTCGATCGGGTTGCGTTGTACCTCTTGCCGGCGTCCCTCGGAGAGACGCTGTCCTACGCGCGTGCGGTGCGCGAACGACAACGAGCCCTGGAGATGCGCGGCACCGAAGCGCGCGATCTCGAACAGTGGGAAGAGCTGGTGGTTCGCCATGGGCTCGCGGTCATGGCGGCACGCCGTCTTGCCGCCGCGGATCTCGCCGCGTCGATGTCCATTGCGTTCACCCGCATCGCCGCACCCGATCTGGTGCTCAGCGTGGAGTACGCACCCTCGGCGCCCGACGATGCCGAAGCGTACCGGCGCGAACTCGAACGAAACCGGCGCGTCGATCTGAAACGCCGCGGCGCGAGCATCGGACCGCACCGCGACGATCTCGCGCTGGGCCTTCAAGGCCATCGCATGCGCGGCACCGCCTCGCAGGGGCAACACCGCGCCGTCGTCCTCGCGCTCAAAGCCGCCGAGATGGATGTCATCGGTGGCGCCCGGGGCGTTCGCCCCATCCTGCTGCTCGACGACGTCTCGAGCGAGCTGGATCGCGAGCGCACCGCGTCGCTGTTTTCCTTTTTGCGCGAGCAGCAGGGTCAGGTGTTTCTCACGACGACACGTCGCGAGCTCATCGAGACCGAAAAATTACCGGACGCCGCGACCCGAGAACGTCTCGACTTCGCCGTTTCGAAGGGGGTGATTTCACCCTCCGATGAAGCATCCTAAATATAGGAAATAGCTGAAGAAATATCGGCGCTTCTTGGTGGATAAAAACGCCGCCGCGCGATATAATCCACGCCTTCGTCCGGCCCTCCACTCGGGGCGTGCGAGGGCCACGGTTCAACGCTGCAAATCAATCGCAGATCTTCGAACCGATCAAACAGTCATCCAACGTTCACCTCGCTGACAAGTTGATTGCCAGATGATCGAAACGCCCCCTGAATCCCCGCAGACGGTCTCTTCGGGATCCGCAGACGCCAACCCCGCTTCCCGCACGCCCAACGACGCTCCGGCGAGCACCGCCGCCGCTCCTGCATCGACGTCCACGTACGGCAGCGAAAATATCACAGTACTGGAAGGGCTGGAGGCTGTTCGCAAGCGCCCCGGCATGTACATCGGCGACGTGCACGATGGTTCCGGGTTGCACCACCTCGTGTGGGAAGCCGTCGACAATGCCGTCGACGAACACCTGGGTGGCTTCTGCACCAAGATGGTCGTGACCATCCACTTCGATGGTTCCGTCACGGTCGACGACAACGGGCGCGGCATCCCCACCGGCATCATGAAAGACCGCGGCGTCAGCGCGGCCGAGGTCGTGATGACCGTTCTGCACGCCGGCGGCAAGTTCGACCACTCGAGCTACAAGGTCTCCGCAGGCCTACACGGCGTCGGCGTCAGCGCCGTCAACGCCGTGAGCGAATGGCTCAAGATGGAGATCAAGCGCGAAGGCCACGTGCACCTGCAGGAATTCCGCCGTGGAGCCCCGGTCGCACCGCTGGCCGTCATCGGTGACACCGACAAAACGGGCACGAAGATCACCTTCAAGCCGGACGCGGAAATCTTCACCACGACCGAGTTCAGCTACGACATCCTCGCCAGCCGCCTGCGCGAGTTGTCCTTCCTCAACGCCGGCTTCGTCATCGAGCTGAGCGACGAGCGCGATCCCGGCGGCGGCAACATCGCCGCGACCGAAGGCAAAGTCCGGCGCGAGATCTTCCAGTACGACGGCGGCATCCGCGAGTTCGTCGAGCTCCTCAACAAGACCAAGGAGCCGGTGCACGACAAGGTCGTGTACATCAACGCCGAGCAGCCCAACGAAGAGGGCAACCCCATCGGGGTCGAGGTCGCGTTGCAGTGGAACTCGAGCTACGCCGAGCAAATCTACTGCTACACGAACAACGTCCACAACAAGGACGGTGGCACGCACCTCACGGGGTTGCGCGGCTCGCTCACGCGCGTGTTCAACGCTTACGGCACGGCGCAAAATCTCTTCAAGGACGTGAAGAACGGCCTCTCGGGGGAGGACATCCGCGAGGGCCTCACGGCAGTCATCAGCGTCAAGCACCCCGATCCGTCGTTCGATTCGCAGACCAAGTCCAAGCTCGTTTCGAGCGAGGTCAAAGGCATCACCGAGGCCGTCATCGGCGAGAAACTCGGGCAATTCTTCGAGGAAAACCCCTCCACGGCGCGCAAAATCCTGGAGAAGGCCATCCTGGCCGCCAAGGCGCGTGAGGCTGCCCGCAAGGCGCGCGAGGTCGTGCGCAAGGGCTCGATGGACATCACGAGCCTCTCGGGCAAGCTGGCCGACTGCCAGTCGCGCAACCCGGAGATCGCCGAGCTGTACATCGTCGAGGGAGATAGCGCCGGTGGCTCTGCGAAGCAGGGCCGCGACCGCAAGTTCCAAGCGGTGTTGCCGTTGCGCGGAAAGATCCTCAACGTGGAGCGCGCGCGCCTGGACAAGATGATCTCGTCCGAGCAAATCGGCACGCTGATCACGGCGCTGGGATGCGGCATTGGTTCGCCGGAGAGCGGCGGGTCGTTCGACGTGGAGAAGCTGCGTTACCACCAGGTCGTGCTGATGACCGACGCCGACGTCGACGGCAGCCACATTCGAACCTTGCTCCTCACCTTCTTCTACCGGCACATGCCGGAGATCATCGAGAAGGGCTACCTCTACATCGCGCAGCCGCCGCTCTACCGCGTGCGCCGCGGCAAGAAGGACACGTACCTCAAGGACCAGCCGGCGCTCGATCGGTACTTCCTCGAGCACGGCGTGCGCGATCTCGCGGTGCGCTCCTCGCGCGGTCTCACCATCACGGGCGAGCCGCTCTTGCGACTGGCCGAGCGGCTTCGCTTCTTCCGTCGCGCGCTGTCGAAGATCGATCGACGCGCGGATGCGCGCCTCGTGGCGGCGGCGCTGCGGGCCGGCGGCCTCGGAAAGAACGAGATCCGCGACAAGGCCAAGGTGGAGGCGGGCATCCCCAAGATCCGCGCGCTGCTCGAGAAGAAGTACCCCGACATTTTCCCGCTGACCATCGAGGTCACGTGGGAGGTGGAGCACGGTGCGGCACGCATCGAGATCACGCCGCGTCCGGGTTCGGCTGCGCGTCAGACGATGATCGACTGGAACCTGGTCGAGTCCGCGGAGTACGAAGAGCTCTACGCCATCGAGCAGGATGTCCGCTCGCTGGGGCCGGCACCGTACTTCGTGAAAGACCTGGCCAAGCGCGGCGCCAGCGAAGGCGAAGAAGGCTCCGAGGAAGCCGCCGCCGAGGAGGCCACGGCTGCGAAGGGCGAAATCGAAATCGAGGACGCCGACGCGCTCTGGGAGTACCTCGATGGGCGCGGGCGCAAGGGCATCCAGCTGCAGCGCTACAAAGGTCTGGGCGAGATGAACGCGGAGCAGCTGTGGGAGACCACGCTGGATCCGAATGCGCGCGTCATGCTCCAAGTCCGCTTGGACGACGCCGTGCAGACCGATCAGATCTTCAGCATCCTCATGGGCGATCAAGTCGAGCCGCGCCGCGAGTTCATCGAGGACAACGCGCTCAACGTGAAGAATTTGGACATCTGATCGGGGCTTCGCAAGCCCTGCGTAAGGGGCGCGCTTCAACATAGGCGCGCCTCTTGCCGGGGACCCGTGGGGACTTATCTTGCCCGCCAAAACCGGAGCAAGAGAGAGAGAGCCCATGCGTCCCGATCGAATGACCACCAAGAGCCAAGAAGCCTTCCGCGATGGCCTCGAGCTCGCAGCACGGCGAGGCAATCCCGAGCTGTACCCCGAGCATGTGCTCCTCGCGATGCTCGAACAAGAAGGAGGCGTTGCCGGTCCCCTGCTCCAGAAGGCAGGCGCCGACCTCACGCAGCTGACCACGGGCCTCACACGCCGCCTGGATGGCTTTCCCAAAGTGTCCGGCGGTGCGGAGCCCGGGCTCGCGCGGCGCCTTTTGGAGGTCGTGCGTCGCGCCGAGGACGAGGCCAAGGGCCTCAAGGACGACTTCGTCTCCGTCGAACATTACGTCCTCGCGATGGCCAAGACCGATCGCGAAGTGCAGGCGCTCCTCGAGCAAAGCGGCAAGGTCAACTACGACAAGCTACTCGCGGCCTTGGCCAGCGTGCGCGGAGCGCAGCGCGTGGTCGATCGAGATCCCGAGGGCAAATTCCAAGCGCTGGACAAGTACACGCGCGATTTGACCGACGCCGCCCGACGCGGCAAAAGCGATCCGGTCATCGGTCGCGACGAAGAGATCCGCCGCGTGATGCAGGTTCTCTCACGGCGCACGAAGAACAACCCCGTACTCATCGGCGAGCCGGGCGTGGGCAAGACCGCCATCGTCGAAGGCATTGCCCAGCGCATCGTGCGCGGTGACGTACCCGAGTCGTTGAAGAACAAGCGACTCGTCTCGCTCGACATGGGCGCCCTCGTCGCCGGTGCAAAGTACCGCGGTGAGTTCGAGGACCGGTTGAAGGCGGTCCTCAAAGAGGTGGAGACCGCGGCCGGACAGATCGTGCTCTTCATCGACGAGATCCACACCATCGTGGGTGCGGGCGCGGCCGAAGGTTCGATGGACGCGGCCAACCTGCTCAAGCCTGCCCTCGCCCGCGGTGAGCTTCGCTGCATTGGCGCGACCACGCTGGACGAGTACCGAAAGCGCATCGAGAAGGATCCCGCGTTGGAGCGCCGCTTCCAGCCGGTGTTCGTATCGCAGCCGAGCGTGGAGGACACCATTGCGATTTTGCGCGGCCTGAAGGAGCGCTACGAGATCCACCACGGCATCCGCATCCAAGACGCCGCCTTGGTGTCCGCGGCCACCTTGTCGGATCGGTACCTTACGGAGCGCTTCCTGCCCGACAAGGCCATCGATTTGATCGACGAGGCCGCGGCGAAGATCAAAATGGAGGTCGACAGCATGCCGGCCGAGATCGATGCCGTTCAACGCCGCGTGATGCAGCTCCAGATCGAGGAGCAAGCGTTGAAGAAGGAGCGCGATCCCGCCTCCAAGTCGCGGCGGGAGGCGGTCGCGCGCGAGCTGGCGGAGCTCGAGGAAAAGGCGAGCGCGATGCGCGCGCAATGGCTTCGCGAAAAGGAAGTCATCGAGGAGATCCGTCAGGCGCAACCCGAGCTGGAGAACCTGCGCGCCGAGCAAGAACGCGCGGAGCGTGTGGGTGAGCTTGGGAAGGCGGCGGAGATCAAATACGGCCGCATGCCGCAGCTCGAGAAGAAGATCGAGGAGCTTCGCCGGACCTTGGCCAAGGTGCAGGAGAAGACGTCGTATTTGCGCGAAGAGGTCACCGACGATGACGTGGCCGCCGTGGTCTCCAAGTGGACCGGCATCCCGGTCTCGAAGATGCTCCAGGGCGAGATGCACAAGCTTCTGCACATCGAGGAGGCGCTTCGAAAGCGCGTCGTCGGGCAAGAAGCGGCCGTCGAAGCCGTAGCCAATGCCGTGCGGCGTTCGCGCGCGGGGCTATCCGACGATCGGCGGCCGATTGGTAGCTTCTTGTTTCTAGGCCCGACCGGCGTCGGCAAAACGGAGCTTGCGCGGGCGCTCGCCGAGTACCTCTTCGACGAAGAGCGCGCCATGCTCCGGCTCGACATGAGCGAGTACATGGAAAAGCACGCCGTCTCGCGTTTGATTGGCGCGCCGCCGGGCTACGTCGGGTACGAAGAAGGCGGTCAGCTCACCGAACCGGTGCGCCGCCGTCCCTATTCCGTCATCCTCTTCGACGAGGTGGAAAAGGCCCACGCGGACGTGTGGAACGTGCTTCTGCAGGTGCTCGACGACGGGCGCCTTACCGACGGGCAAGGTCGCACGGTGGACTTCAAGAACACCGTGATCATCCTCACGAGCAACATCGCTTCGCCGCAAATCCAAGCCATCGAGACGCGCGCGAACCTGGAGCCCGGCGACAAACGGGAGCTCGTGCGGCGCGCGGCCCTGGAGGAAGTGCGCAAAGCTTTCCGGCCCGAGTTCGTGAACCGTCTCGACGAGATCGTGGTGTTCGAGCCTCTGCGTCGGGAGGATTTGCGTCACATCGTCGACATCCAACTGCAACGCTTCCAGGCACGTCTTGCGCGGCGGGATCTGCGCATCGAGGTGACGGACGCTGCGAAGGACTTCCTTGGCGAGGTGGGTTGGGATCCGCAATTCGGCGCCCGTCCTTTGAAGCGCGCGATCGTGCGCTACCTCGAGGACGAAATGGCGAAACGGGTGCTCGGGGGAGAATTCTCCGCGGGAACCACGATCCTCGTCGATCGCGCGGGCGAAGGGCTGACATTTCGATCGCAGGTTCAGAACTGAAAGTTGGCACACGTGTCAGGTGCACGCGGCATCGGGCAGGTCTTCGAGCAGTTATCCACAGGTAATCCACGTGCGTCAGGACGAATGCGTCCGCGCCGTGGGCCACCTGCGGCCACGTGTCCAAGGTGACCGAGGCGAAATGGTCCCCTGTGTCGCGAAGGGCGTGGTGGCGACGACTCCTGGACACATGGGCGGCGCAGCTTCCGGTGCGCAGGTTTCGCGGGGGTTGCGGGGCCCGAGCACGTGGGCCGCAAAACCTTCGGACTTTTGATCCGTAGAATCCGGTGTGAAGGACCAGATTTCAGCGCTTTCAACGATTGGCACGAGATTGGCTAGATGCCCAGTGGTCCCCATGGCATCCCGGAAGCGAACCTTGAAGGAGAAGCTGCCTCGCTTTGCACGCACCAACGTGTCGTGGATGGCGATTCTCGCCGCGACGACCTTCGGTGGCGCGGCCGCTGCCGCGACGGTGCATGCGGAAGTGCGCGCCGCCGCTAGCGATTTGCGCGATCTGCGCGCCGGCGAAGAGTACCGCCTCATCGTGCAGACCTACGACGGCGACCGCGATCCCTATCGGCCGGGCGCAAAGCCCGTGGCCTCGATGCAACGCGCGGTCACCGCGGCGGAGTTGCGACGCGGTGTGCAGATCGACTTGTTCGAGTTGCGCGAAGGTGCGCAGAGCAACGAACGCGCACCCGTGGTGGTCGCGTGGATCGAGCGCGGCCGAGCAGATCTGGAATTCGACGGCCGCGAGGCGCGCATGCCGGCGGACGCATTGAGCGGCACCGCGCGTGTTCAGCGCGACGGGCACCGCGCCACGATCACGCTCGTGTAGCCGAGCCCGCGGCAGGAGGCTGCGATACGGACCGATCCGGTGGCTCGGGCCGGGTCGAACGCAGCGTTCGCACACGACGCTCGAAGTCGCGGGTCGCCTCTGGCGTGAGGCAGACACCGCCAAAGCGCGCCTCCAGGTAGAGTTGGGTGAGCGCTAGAATTTCGTCCGCCAGCGGGTGCTTGTTCTTCTGCAGGTGTTCGGCGTGCGCGAGCGGCGGCAGCGCGGCCGGACGCGCGATGCCTTGAGCCATCAGCGCCCCATCCAAGGAACGGTAGAGCGCGGCGGCACTCTCGAGTCGCTTTTCCGCCGGGGTCTTGGGCGCGAGTTTCTCGCCCGACTTCCCTCCCCTGCGGCGCCGCTTCCAAATGATGTATCCAACGGAAGCGGCCACGAGCAGAAGCGCGGCCACGACGGGTGCGCGGGTCAGGTAACCCAGGACACCGCGGTTGAGGCCCGTCTGCGCACGGAAGCGATCGTACTGCCGGGTCGCGTCCTCGAAGAGGTGCACCTGCGTGCGCAAATCGTAACCCACGACGTACCGGTTCCACCGCTGCGACAGCGCCTCGACCAAATCGCGCATGTACACCAGCGCGCCGGTGGTCTCTTCGAGCGGCTGCGCACCGGCTGGCGGCGTGGGATCGAACGTGTGCCATCCGGGGTGCACCGGATCGTCGAGGTACACCTCCGTCCACGAGTGCGCGTCGGCCTGCCGAACGGCGTAATAGCGCCCGAATCGGTTGTACGTTCCCCCGACGAAACCCGTCACGTTGCGCGTGGGAATGCCGACCTCGCGAAGCATGACGGCCATCGCCGTGGAGAAGAACTCGCAGTGGCCCCGTTTCGATTCGAAGAGAAAGTGGTCGACGGGCTGCTTCGTCCCACCCGAGGGCGAGCCAAAGTCGTACTTGTACTGCGTGCGCAGCTTTTCCTCGACGGCTTTGGCCTTCGCGTAATCATTGGGAAGGCCATCCGTCCACGCGTGCGCGAGACCACCGATGCGCGACGGCAACGACGGCGGCAGCGCGAGATACCGTGCGCGATCGTGCGGAGAGAGAATCTCCGTCACGGGATTGCGCTCGCGATCGAGGTACACGTCGTAGCGCAGCCCGCGCGCACTCTCACCGGCGTAGCGCACCTCGCCTTCGGGCCCGCGCTGCAGGGTCAGCGCTTCGTTGAGCAGCGGCTGACTGGGGAGATGGACGTGCAACGCCACGGTGTGCGGCGGAAGGAAGACCACCGGCGGATCGAGCGACTCGAGGTCGAACGTGGCCTTGCGGTCTTTGTCGCCGTCGGGCTGGCGCACCAGCGGATACAGATCGGAGCCGGGAAACGCCCGCTCGGCCGCCCGCCTCTCCGTCTGCGTGCGCAGCCACGCGCGTCCGTCGTACGCGTCGAACGCAGTGCCGCGCAAACGCAGCACCATGCGCGATGGTCGCGGATCGGGAAGATCGGGAATGTCGAAGCGAAGCGCCACGGCCGACGACAGATCCGTGCGCAGGGCGCCGACGTCGCCGAGATCGACACGATCGGAGAAGCCGACCATGCGTCCCGGTCGCGGATGATTCAGCAAGAGCAGCGAGAGCCCGACCCGGGGAAACAGGATGAAGAGCGTCGCGGTGAAGAGAAAGATGGGCACCGAGATGAGGCATGTGGCCGCGAGAAATCCGCGCCCGACGACGCGGCGGCTGCGCAGAATGCGCGGCACGTCCACGGGAAGCCCGGTGCGATCGCGTGCGCCTTGGCGGTAGTTGCCCTCCACCTCGCGCCGCAGATGGCTCAACACGAGCGCGCCCGGCGCGACCACGAGAAATCCGAGAAAGCAGAGGCCGTAGGTCAGGCCTCCGCCGAGCACCGTACCGGCGACGAAGTGCAGCAGCGCCAGCACGATGATCTGCTGATCGTGCGCGGCACCGCGGCGTGTGGCGAGGCGCACGATCTGAAGCAGCGCCGCGAACTCGACGGAGACATCGAGCATGGGCCGCCCCGCCACGAGGCGGGCCGCTTGAATGACGAAGATGGCCAGTGGTCCGGCCGAGGCGAGGTGCCGCAACACGGGCCGGCTCTGCCATCGCTCGGGGATGAGCAGCGCACCAATGAGCCCGATCATGAGCAGCGCATTCGTCCAAGGGCTGAGTGCGGCGGTGCTCACGATCGCGAGGACACCCAACGCCGCGAGCGCATCCGTCATCAGCCGGTGAACGAGTCCAAAGCGCATGATCAGAGGAGCTTACGAAGCGCGCGCGCCGGAATAGGTTGCACGAGGGCGAGGAAGCGAAGAACCGGATCGGCGCCGGTGGACCTGTCGCCGCGGGCCACGTCGCCCGTGGAGGTGCGCACGGCCACGGCGTCGCCGCGTTTCAAATGGGCGACGGCCCGCGACGCGACATCGCGGATGCGCCGCTCGAAGCGGGCATCCCAATCATCGGCCGCGGTCTCCGGCCTTGCCGTCTCGAGCGGCAGCGAGATATCGGGCCGCGCCTCACGGGCGCGCTCGCGCAGGACCTGCTGCCCGACGGCGGCGGTCTTCTTCCACTGGATGTCGCGCGGATCTTCGCCAGGCCGCATCAAGCGAAGCCCGAGGAACTCGTCGCCATAACCGCGCCCCAGGGTGCCATCGGTGCCGGGAAGACGGCCGGCGGGCAGGGGACGCAGCTTCACGGGGTCGACGGGAGGATAAATGATGAGTTCACCCTCGGCCTCGATCTCGCGCGACTTCTCGAAAAGGCCAAAGGGGAAACGCGTGGCAATGCGAAAGCCGATGTGATGATCACGCCCCCGTTTGTTCGGCGTGCGTCGATACGCGGCCACCTGCGCTGATTTGGGACTGATTTTCAGAAAGAAACAGCGTTTGTCGGCGGGCTGTCCGTGGCGCAGATCTTCGACTTCGATGGCGTACGACGGAACGCGTTTTTTGTGATTGTAGACTTCGATTTCCACCAGGTGAGCGCGGCCAACCTGCGCGCGCAAGGGCAGGCGTCTCAATACGGTAAGATCGCGCAAGGAGATCTCACTCATGACGCCACTGACGACGATGAGTGCGAGCAGCATTCCGAGCAGCAGATAAAGAAGATTGTTCGCCGTATTGATGGCCGCGAAGCCAACGCCGAGCGTGATGCCGACGAAGAACTTTCCCTCGCGCGTGAATTTCAATTTGCGCGGGGGCACGAACAAATTTCGAACGCGCGCCCACAGTCCGAGCTTGCGATCGCGACGGACGATGCCGGGAAGGCCGGTGCGCTGAGGAAACGACTCCCGCATGGTGAGGCTCAGAGGGGAACGGGGACGCGACCGATGATCTCGCGCAAAGCGTTCTCCGCCTCGTCGCGCGTGGGCATGAAGCCTTCGGCGTGCGTGGAGAGGCGAATACGGTGCGCGAGCACGGGCACGGCGAGATCGTGCACGTCGTCGGCGATGCAGTAGTTGCGTCCGCGCAGAAGGGCGCGAGCCCTCGCGGCATTGGCGAGGGCAATGGCGCCGCGCGGGGAGGCACCCAGCGAAAGTGTGGGCGCACTGCGCGTGGCCTGGATGAGCGCCTGCAGGTAGCTGCCGAGCGCATGATCGAAGGTGACGCGATGGACTTCACGCTGCAAGGCCACGAGCCGCGACGGATCGAGCACCACGGAGACGTCTTTCGCCGTGTCGGTGTTGCCGTCGAGGAGAAGCCGCATTTCCACCTGGGGGGGTGGGTATCCGATGCGAACTCGGACCAAAAACCGGTCCAGTTGGGACTCGGGAAGCGGGAACGTGCCTGCGAAATCCTGCGGATTCTGCGTCGCGATGACGAAGAATGGGTCGGGCAGGGGCATGGTCTGCCCATCGAGCGAGACCTGGCCTTCGTTCATCGCCTCGAGCAACGCGGATTGCGTGCGCGGGCTGGCGCGGTTGATCTCGTCGGCCAAGAGCACGTTGGCGAAGACGGGACCTTGCCGCAGCACGAACTCGCCGGAGCGTTGGTCGTAGACGGATACGCCGAGCACGTCGCTGGGGAGCAGATCGCTCGTGAACTGGACGCGCCGGAGTTCACCACCGACGGCGCGGGCCAGGGCGCGCGCCAAGGTCGTCTTTCCGACGCCAGGCACGTCCTCGATGAGGAGGTGGCCTCGCGCAAGAAGGGCAACCAATGCGAGCTCGACGGCGTCGTGCTTCCCTTCAAGGGCGCTTTCGACCGCTTGGCGTAGCTTCTGTAATGTCGGCAGCTCGTTGGAGATCACCGCAGCCGCAGCGGTCATGGGCCTGAGAATAGCACGTCCCGCAGCCGAACACGGACTCGAGCAGCGAATCGATGTCACTTGATGGAAGGTCGCGCTCGCAAAGGCAACTCGGGAAGGAAAGGCACAAGCGGGACGCCGAGCCGAATGTTGCGTTAGGCTGGGGTTGTGCCGTTTTCCGTTGCCGTTCGTGGCGTGACCAAGACGTACGGGCCGGTTCGCGCGTTGGCGAACGTGAGCGCGCGTTTCGAAGGCGGGAAAGTCTCCGTCATCGAGGGCGCAAACGGCTCGGGTAAGTCGACCTTGCTGAGCATCCTGGGGACATTGGCGAAGCCTACCTTGGGTGATGTCGATCACGGTGAGCTTGGGAAGACGAGAGCCGACGTTCGCGCCGTGCTCGGGTGGGTTGGGCACGAAACGTTGGCCTACGGCGATCTGTCGGGACGCGAGAACGTGGTGCTGGCAGCGCGCCTTCGCGGGATCGATCCCGAGCGGGGATGGCAGCGCGCGTGCGAACGCTTCGAGCTTGCGTCGTTTGGCGAGCGACCCGTGCGCACGTACTCGCGGGGACAACGCCAGAGGATTGCCGTGGCGAAGGCCCTGGTCCACGCACCGCAGTTGGTGCTGCTCGACGAGCCGACGGCGGGTCTCGACGTGCGCTCCACGGAGCGTCTCACGCGCGTGGTGCGCGAGGAGGCCGATCGGGGCGCGGTGGTCATCTTGGTGACGCACGATCCGAGCTTTGCGCAAATCGGCGACGCGCACGTGCGGCTCGAACGCGGCCGCGTCGTGGCGTAAAACGCGGCAAGGCGCTCCTTCGGCGGGGTCCGGGCGTTTGGTATTCTGCGCGCGATGGATGAGTTGACCCCGCGCGAGGCGGCACAGATGCGCGTGGGGATGCTGCTGCGCGGGAAGTGGCGCCTGGAGCGTGTGCTCGGCGTCGGTGGCATGGCGGCGGTCTATGCGGCCCGGCACCGCAACGGGAATCGCGTAGCGGTGAAGATGCTGCACGCGTCGTTTGCCTCGGATGCGCAGATCCGCACGAGGTTTCTGCGCGAGGGCTACGCAGCCAACAAGGTGGAGCATCCCGGGGCGGTGCGCGTGTTGGACGACGACACCGCGGAGGATGGCGCACCGTTTCTGGTGATGGAGTTGCTGGAGGGTTACTCGCTCGATCGTGCGCTGCAAGATGGGCCGCTGACGGTGGGCGAGGCATTGCGCGTGACGCGGCGGGTGCTCGAGGTGCTCATGGCGGCGCACGAGCGGGGCATCGTTCACCGCGATATCAAGCCTGAAAACGTGTTCGTGACGGAGCCCGGCGGCGAGGTGAAGATTCTCGATTTCGGCATCGCGCGTCTGCACGAGGCCACGGGTGGCACCACGGGCGGGACATTGGGGGGCATGGTGCTGGGAACCCCGGCGTTCATGCCGCCGGAGCAAGCGCGCGGCCGATGGGAGGAGGTGGATGGCCAGAGCGACGTCTGGGCGGTGGGCGCCACGTTGATGACCCTCCTCGCGGGCCGTTCGCTGCGCGCCGCGGAAACGATGAACGAGGAGCTTCTGCTGGCGATGAATCAGCCGCTCCCGCTGGCCGCGGCGGCCCTACCGGGAATTGCGCCGGAGGTGGCCATCGTGATCGACCGAGCGCTGGCCTTCGACAAGGGCTGGCGCTGGCACAACGCGCACGCGATGCACGCCGCCGTGCGCGCGGCCGAGGCGGCGGTGGCGGGGCGGGACACGATGGTCGTGGGGTCGAACGAGACGATGGCGCCGATGCAGGTGGTGATCACGCCGGTGGTCGCGGGGGGTGGCGCACGGCCCTCGATGCACGACGGCGCCACGGTGAGTGCGCCGTCGGCTCCGCAGGGGCAGGGCAGGGGCAAGCGGGTCGTGTGGTTGGCCGCCGGTGTGATCCTCGGGGTGTTGAGCGGCGCCGCGGCGATTCTGGCGGTGTGGCCGAGACACGGCGCGCCCGATGCGGCGCGCGATGATCGAGCCGTGGTGGCGGCGGAGGCGGCCGCTTCGACGTCGCCGGCGGCACCCTCCGCGATGGTGCGCGTCGCGATGGCAGACGCCGGCGCTGCCGCAGCGTCGTCGCCATCGCCGCGCACGGTGGTGGCGTCGCCGAAACGGCGGCCAGCGGCATCGTCGTCGGCTTCCTCGGCGCCGTTACCGGAGGACGAGAATCCGCTCGATCGGGGCCGGCATTAGAGTCGTTACCACGTGGTAATTCGTGCGTCGGGCACGCGTGGCGCGGCAGAGTGTGCCCCGTATGCCGGTCGTGTTGTGCGGCGGCGCGAGCCTGTCAGGCGCCTTCTGACTGGGCTAAGTCTGAGCGCATGGAAAAGGGATATCTTGCAGCGTCCGATCGCTACGAGCGCATCGGTTATCGACGGACGGGCCGCAGCGGTCTGAAGCTGCCGCTGATTTCGCTGGGCCTCTGGCAGAACTTCGGCGGCGATCGGCCGTTCGAGACGGGGCGCGCCATCGCGCGTCGGGCGTTCGATCTGGGCATCACGCACTTCGACCTGGCCAACAACTACGGTCCTCCGTACGGGTCGGCCGAGTCGAACTTCGGGCAGATCCTCGCGAAGGACCTGCGCCCGTACCGCGACGAGCTCGTGATCTCCACGAAGGCCGGCTACGACATGTGGCCAGGCCCGTACGGGAACTTTGGGTCGCGAAAGTACCTTCTGGCGAGCCTCGACCAGAGCCTGCACCGGATGGGGCTGGACTACGTGGACATCTTCTACTCGCACCGGCTCGATCCGGAGACGCCGCTGGAGGAGACCATGGGCGCCCTCGACGCGGCGGTGCGCCAGGGCAAGGCGCTCTACGTGGGCATCTCGTCGTACTCACCCGAAAAGACGGCGGAGGCGGCCGGGATCCTGCGCCGCATGGGGACCCCGTTGCTGATTCACCAGCCGTCGTATTCGCTGCTGAATCGATGGATCGAGGGCGGCCTGCTGGACGTGCTGGAGCGGGAAGGGGTGGGCTGCATCGGCTTTTCGCCCCTGGCCCAGGGCCTATTGACGAGCCGCTACCTGGAGGGGATTCCCGAGGGTTCGCGGGCGAGCCGCCCGGGTTCCCTGGGCACGGAGCAGCTCTCGAAGGAGAACCTGGCCAAGGTCCGCGGCCTCAACGCCATCGCAAAACGCCGCGGTCAGTCGCTGGCCCAAATGGCCCTCGCCTGGACCCTCCGCGACCCGCGAATGACGTCGACCCTCATCGGCGCAAGCTCGGTGGCCCAACTCGAGGAAAACGTGGCGGCCCTCTCGAAGCTCGAGTTCAGCGCGGACGAGCTCAAGGAAATCGACGCCCACGCGACCGAAGCGGGCATCAACCTCTGGGCAAAATCGAGCGCGAAGTAGCCCGCTCCGGGGGGGCCTCGCCCGCGCAACCGGTGGGCGAGAGATGGGTTTGAACCGCCAAGGCGCCAAGCGCGCCAAGAAGTGAGAGTGTTTTTGTGCGGAGGTTGTCCCGGAACCGAGAAAATCTCTCTTGGCGTTCTTGGCGGTTCGATCTTCTGTAGGTGCGGCCTCGAAGTAGCGCGCGCAACCGGCGGACGACGGATGGGTTTTGGAACCGCCAAGACGCCAAGGCCGCCAAGAAGAGAGAGTGTTTGAGCGTCGGGGTGTTCCGAACCCAAAAAGTCTCTCTTGGCGTTCTTGGCGCCTTGGCGGTTCGAGCTTCTGTGGTGCGGCCTCGAACTAGCGCGCGGCGGGCCTCAGGCCGTGCCGGCGGCGGACGAGAACCCACAAAATCTCTTGGCGTTCTTGGCGCCTTGGCGGTTCGATCTTCTGGAATGCCGGCCTAGCCAAAGAGCCGGTTGAAGAAACCGCTGATCTTCAGGTCGGAGGCGAGGGTGTCGATGGTGGCGCGCCGCAGGGTCCCGAGGTATGGGGCGGTGGTGACGTACTGGATCTCGGCGCCGTTGAGGCCCGTCGAGGAGTCGGGGCGCTCCGGCATGGCAAGGACGACCCCGGCGATGGGCAGCCCCATCGCGTCGGCGGCGCGCGTGGTGGCCGCGATCTCGTGAAGGGCGCCGAGTCGGTCCGGCGCGACGAGGACGACCCGGGGGATCGAATCGTCTTGGGTCGGAGGGCTGCTGGCGGTGTGCTCGGGGGGGAAAGAATCGGCCCGGGACCATGCGGCGGATGGAAACGCCGGATCGGACGGACTCACGCCGGACGAAGACCAGGTCCCCGAAGTCGAGCCGGGGATCTCGGTGGCGGGTGGCGGGGTCACGACGGCCGGGGCGACGGAGCCGGTGGATTCGGCTGCGACGGCGATCTGCTGCGTGATGGGGATGGCCGCGGCCGAGGCGACGCCCGCCTGGTGGAGGGCGAGGGCCAGATCCGCGTTCGATTCTTTGCGGTTCAGCGGGCTGAAGAGGCCCCCGGCCAGCTCGAGCAGGACCAGGTGCAGGTCCAGGTCGTCAAAGAGCCGAATGGCATCGAGAATGGGCTGGAGCTCGAGGGAAATGCCAGCGCGCCGGGCGGCGAGGTGAGGGGAGATCGGCTCGCGGAAGGTGTAAACGGGGTCGAGCCACCGTTTCACGTGAAACGATGAGACGGCCGCGAGCTGCGCGGAGTCGGTGTACTCACCGCCCGCCGAGTCACCACCCGTCTCCACGGGCTTGAAGGCCGCCACCCGCAACTTCTGGGCAGCCGCCGCCCGCGCTACGGCACATGCGAAATGCGTCTTACCAATGCCGGTACCCGTGCCGGTGATAACGATGCGTCTCAAGGCAGGCTCCCCCTGTAGTGACCGATGGCGTAGTGGACCGATGGCCGAAAGTTAAGATTTGGGCTCTTCGAGCGAAGTAGCAAGGACAAGGCTAAGGGCGCGGATCGCGTTCTCAACGTGAACGTCGGTATGCCGGGCCGTCACGGTCAAGCGCAGGCGCGACGTTCCGTAGGGAACGGTAGGTGGACGCACTGCGAGAACATGAAGCCCATGCTCGTGCAGATTCCGAGCAGCCTCGACCGCGGCTCGGGCCTCGCCGATGACGATGGGAAGGACGTGCCCGTAGCCAAGAACCGTCAGGCCCATGGCCTCCAGGGACTCGCGGAGATGGTTGGAGTGCGAGAGGACGGTGTGCCGGCGCCAGGGTTCGGCGATGGATTGCTCCAAGGCGCGGCGCGCGCTGGCGGCGACCGCGGGGCTGATCCCGGTCGAGAAGACGAAGGGCCGGGCGCGGTTCCAGAGCCAGGTCGTGAGGGCGCGGCATCCCGCGACGAAGGCGCCGCAGTGGCCGAGGGACTTGCCCATGGTTCCGATGAGGACATCCGGGACGATGCCCTGCTCGGCGCAGAGACCCCGGCCGTCGGGACCAAAGATGCCGAGGGCATGGGCCTCGTCCACGATAAGGGCCGCGCCGGTGGCATCGCACAACGCCCGGAGCGCGCGGAGGTTCGGGGAGTCGGCGTCCATGCCGTAGTAGGACTCGACCACGACCCAGGCCCGCCCTGGAGAGGCGGTGGCAATGGCCCGACCGACAGCGTCGAGGTCGAGGTGGGGAACCACGATGGTCTTGGCCTTGGACAGCCGGCACCCATCGATGAGGGAGGCATGGTTGAGCGCATCGCTGACGATGACATCGCCGGGTTGGGCAAGCGCGGAGACGGTCCCGAGGTTCGCCGCGTAGCCGCTGGAGAAGACCAGGGCGTCCTCGGTTCGCAACCAGGTGGCCAAGGCACGCTCGAGTTCGCCATGGGCGGCGCGCTCGCCGGCCATGAGCCGGGAGGCGCCGGCCCCGCGGGGCGTGTGCCCGGTCAGAGGGACGCTGGCGAGGCCAAGGTAGTCGTTGGAGCAAAAGGAGACCGACGTCGGGTCGAGCGGTGCATGCCGCTCACGGAGCAGGTCCTTGCCGCGGAGAGCCTCGATGGACTCGGAAAGATGGGCCAGGGCAGGGGGTGCGCCATGTTTCACGTGAAACACAGGCGAGGCCTGGCTGGGAGCCGCTGGCTCGGTCTCGAGTTGGACGCCGGGAGCGTCTTGGTTCGCCGATATCATTCAGAACGAGAGCCTTCCCCTTCTGCCGTCGACTCCAGCGCGCTGTCGATGCGCACCAGGATCCGACGCAGAAGATCACGAATCTTCACCTCGACGCGCTGACGCTTCGCCCGCTCTTGCTCCAGGTCATGGGCAAGGGCAATGGCTGCCAGCACGATGGATGGCGGCGTCCCCTGTTGGGGACCTCGGGGAGCGAGCTCGGCCAGTTTGGCGTCCACCGCAGCCGCGAGCCGGGTCAACTCGGCCTGCGACGACGAGCTCACGACCTTGTACCGCTGGCCGGCGACCTGCACGTGCATCACCTGGCTGGCGCGACGATCCATCGAGACCACCATAGTCCCGCTCCGCTTTGGTCACCATAAAAGGGAGGGGTTCGGGGTTGGGTAGAACGACCCCTAACCCCTCAGTGGGCGATCGCCTCGTAGATGAAGATCGCGGGCAGGGCGAGGAGCATCAGGTCGAGCCGGACCCCGAACACGATGTCGGCTTGGCGGCCGTCGCCGAGGCCGTACCTGGCGGAGACGAAGACTCCATTCTGCATCTCGTACCAGGAGTGGAAGTTGTAGCCCATGGCGCCGAAGAACAACGTTGTCGACACGCCGCCCTCCCAGTCCAGGGCCGGCGCCCGGCGCACGAAGCCGCCCCCGGACCAGATCACCGGCAGCGACGAGAACACGGGCAGCAGAACGGAAAGGCCACCACCCGCCTCCAAGGTGTCGAAGCCGGCGGTCAGCACCTCGGCGAAGGGGCCGATGCCGACGCTGCGCTCGTTCGAGCGAAGGAAGAACACGTCCCCCCTCGCCCCGAGGTGAAAGGCCGCGTGTGGGCCATCCTCGAGGCGGAGACCGGTCAGGGCCCCCCCGACCGTGGTTCCCAGGCTCACCTGAGGCGCGGCGTGGGCGCCGCCTTCGAATGCGATGCAGCTCCCGGCGATGGCGGCGACCGTGGAGGCGAGGGTGAAGGCGGTTCGCACGATGCGCGATGTTCCCACCGCTCCGAGGCGATGGGCAATGACCTTAAGTCAGTACGGCCTGCCGGAGTTCGTCGCTGGTTACGTCCTTCACCACGGACTCGCCGGGCCCGGAGGCAAAGGGGATCCGAATCCGGTTCCCGCGCCGCTTCTTGTCGCTGCCGACGAAACGGAACGACGCCGCGAGATCCGCTGCGGCGATCTCGGTGGGCAGGTGAAAGCGCTTCAGCAGGGTGCGGATGCGCTCCACGTACGCGGGGGGCGTGAGGCCCAGTTTGGCGCCGGCCTCCAGCTCCAGCACCGTGCCCAGGGCCACCGCCTCGCCGTGCAAGTAGCGCGAGAAGCGACCGTAGGCCTCGATCGCGTGACCGAGCGTGTGGCCCAGGTTGAGCAGCACGCGCAGATGCCCGGTCTCGCGCTCGTCGTCGCGCACGATGCGCACCTTGGCCGCGATGGCCGCGCGGACGATGGGGAGAAGCCCGTCGAGCTGGTGCGGCGACACGGGGCCCAGCGCCTCGAGCGCCTCGAGCAAGGGCGCATCGGCAATGGCCGCGATCTTCACGATTTCCGCCAGGCCGCAGGCAAATTCGCGCTCGGACAAGGTCGCGAGGTGCGCCAGATCCACGATGACCGCGCGGGGCTGGTGAAACGCACCGATGACGTTCTTGCCCACGGGATGGTCGAAGCCCGTCTTGCCGCCCACCGACGAATCCACCATCGAGAGCAACGTCGTGGGGATCTGGATGCAGTCGATGCCCCGCAGAAGCGTGGATGCCGCGAACCCAGCCAAGTCGCCCACCACGCCCCCGCCGAAGGCCACCACCAGCGCCCCCCGGTCGATGCCCGCACCCAGGCCCGCGTCCCAGATGGTGCCCACCGTGGGGAGCACTTTCTGCTCCTCACCCGGCGGCAACGAAACCCGGGTCGACGGAATCGTCAGCGGGTGCAGCGCAGCCTCCAGGGCTTTGCCGCGTGCCCGCTCCACGTGGGCGTCGGTCACCACCAGAAGCGAGGACGGTGCGAGGCGCGCGATGGCGTCGGTCACCCGCTCCGGCGCGTTGAAGGTCACGTCCACCACGTAGCTGCGCTCCCCGAGCGGCACCGCAATGGGATCGCGCTGCACGAGCGGCACGATGGCGTCGACCAGCGCATCCGCATCCACGTCGTCGGTCTGCAAGGTCTGGTGGCACTCGGCGTAGATGGCCGCGCGCTGTTCGAGCAGGTGCCGCACCCGCACCGCCGGATCCGGCGCCACCAGGTTGGGCCGGCCCGAAACATCGCCCGCCCGGCGCGCGATGGTCTCGGGACGCGCGGTCAGGGTCACCACCACGGCACGCTCGAGGGCCAGATGCCGCAGCTCGCGCGAGGTGACCGTGCCGCCGCCAAAGGCAATCACGCGTGGCGTCGGGTCGAGCAGCAGGGAGCGCACGACCTCGTGCTCGCGCGCGCGGAAGGCGGCCTCGCCCTCGCTCTTCCACAGCTCGGGAATCGATTGGCCGGCGGCGGCGGTGATGAGCTCGTCCGTATCCACGAACGAAACGCCGAGCCTGGCGGCCAGCCTCGCCCCGACCGTGCTTTTGCCCGTCGCCATGAATCCACTCAGCACAATCGATCGCACGATGTTTGGCTCCTATCTCCGCGGTCGTATGGTTCCTAGGGTGACACGTCGTCCACACCCACCGCCGGAGCCATCGAGCGTAGACCGCTCCGCCCCAAGTTCCTACCGGGATGGACCCGGCTCGCCGGGTCTATCGCTGGTCGCCAAAGGCAACGTGGTGCGCTTCGCGGTGCATGCGCGGCCGCGCGCCAAAGAGAGCGCCATCCTCGGCGTGCGCGAAGGCGCACTCGACGTTCGACTGGCGGCCCCGCCGGTGGACGGCTTGGCGAACGAAGAGCTCGTACGGACCTTGGCCGAGGCGCTTCGGATGCCACAAAAATCCGTCCGGCTGGTGCGCGGCACCGGCTCGCGCGAGAAGCAGGTGGAGGTCGACGGGCTTTCTGCCGCAGAGACGCTTTCGCGCCTCGAACGCTTCATCCGCGGGGCTGCCGACCCAGGAAAATAAGGGTACGCTCAGCCCCATGGCCCCGTTGAGCCGCACGCTATCATTCGAGAAATACCAGGGGATTGGCAATGACTTCATCGTCATCGACGCCGAGGACGATGGCATCGTCTCGCCGGACCTCGCCGCCAAGCTGTGCGATCGCCGTTTCGGCGTCGGCGGCGATGGCGTGATCCTCGTGCTGCCGGGTGGCCCCAGCGCGCTTGCCCGCATGCGCGTGCTCAACGCCGACGGCAGCATCCCCGAGATGTGCGGCAACGGCATTCGCTGCATGGCACTCCACGTGGCGCGGCATCACACGCGTGCCTCGCGCGGAGAGCGCGTGCTCGATGCCACCTTCGAGACCGACGCCGGCCCGCGCCGCTGCCACGTGGAGCTGGACGGCGACGAGAACCGCGCCGCCGACGTCACCGTCGACATGGGCGTGGTACGCATCCTCGGCAACCGCCGCATTTCGCTTCCCGGCGAGAAGTCCGAGTGGAGCGAGATCGATCTGGTCGAGGTCAACGTGGGCAACCCGCACGCGGTCTCATTGCGAAGGCCCTCGGCCGAGGAGATCGACCGCATCGGCCCCCGGCTCGCCACGCACGAAGCCTTCCCCGAGGGTGCGAACATCGGCTTTGCGCGTGTGCAGGATCGCGGCTTCCTCGACCTCGTCGTGTGGGAGCGCGGTGTGGGGCTGACCCTCGCCTGCGGCACCGGTGCCTGCGCGGCGGTGGCTGCGGCGTGCTCGCGCGATCTGGCTCCCTGGGGAAGCCCCGTGACGGTGCGGCTTCCTGGCGGGCCGCTCACCATTTGGGTCGAGGGAGATGGCGGGCGCGCGAAGATGCGGGGTGGCGCCCGGCATGTCTACTCGGGGCGGGTCGACGTGGCCGGATGAGCGATCTCGGCTCGGCGCTGCGCATGCCCCCGCTGCCTCCCATGGCGCCGATGAGCGTGCTCGTCGTGTGCCGGGACCCGGAGGAGCTGCGCACGTTCGAGGAGACCGCGAGCCACATGGGCGATCGCGTGACCGGCGTGGGCGATCTCGCGGAGGCGATCGCGGTCTGCGCGAATTTGCGGCCCGATCTCGCCTTCGTGGACGTGACCCTGGGCGATGGGACGGGCCTTTCGCTCGTGCACCATCTGCAGTCCGCGTCGGAGGGCATCACCGTCTACGCGATGGCGCCGTCGCCCAAGTTGGATTTGGCCCTCGAGGGGCTCACGTTGGGGGCCACCGGCATGGTGACCTTGCCGACGACGGGCGACGCGATTTTGCGGGCCATGGGCGAGGTGCGCGAAAAGCGCGGAACGGCGCGCCACCGTGAGTTTCTGGAAGCACAACTTGCACATACAAGGAATGCCATCGAGGCGATGCGCCAGATGGCCAAGCTGGCTGCGCGGGGCGCGATGCCCGATCTGATGCGCGCCGTGGCCGATGCCGTGGTGCAGGTGGGGGCGGCGCGCGCGGTGTCCGTCTACCAGCCCGAAGGCGTTTCGCTTTCGCGGGTGGCGACGTCGGGGCCGGTCACCGCGCCCGAGAGCTCCGGCGACATCGATCTCGAGCGATTCGGTTCGAAGCAAGACCGCGAGACGTTTGCCCTGGGGAGCGGCGCGGTGGTGGTCGAAGGCGCCGATCCCGCGTACCGCCCGGCCCTTGCCGATCTCACGTCGTTTGCCTCGTCGCTCGTGGTGCTGGCATCGCGTGCCGCGCGGACGGGCGAGCGCGCCGCGGAGCCCGCGCGCTTCGAGACGGTGGCCCGCTTTCGCGAGCACCTCCGGCGCGCGCTGGACGAAGCCGCGCGGCATGGCCGCAAGGTCTCGGCGATGTGCGTGGCGCTCTCGGATCCGCTGGGCGCGATGCGGCGGCCCCCCTCGAAGCTCAAAGAGGAGCTGCGCGCGCTGACCCGTCCCGGCGACGCGCTCGGGCGCGACGAGGGCGATGACGAAGTGTGGCTTCTCCTGCCGAACACGGGATCGCTGGAAGCGCAGCTTCTGCGGCGAAAAATGGCCTTCGGCGCCGTGGGCGCGGCCACGTTTCCGCAGGATGCCGCGGACGCGGACGCGCTGATGAAGCTTGCCCGCGCCCGCGTCGAGCTTTCCCTGCGCTCCCCGGTGCGGATGCTCGATTTGGCCCGCAAAAGCTTGCGCGCCATCGTCGAAGGGCTGCTCGCGTGTCCGCTGCTCGATGCGGGCGAGGGCTCGCCGTATCCGCTGGATCTCGCCGTGCCCGCGGCCTTGTCGCTGGTGCGGCACGCGTGCCTCGAAGCGCGACGCGGCGGCGCGACGTCTGTGCTGGTTTCTGGGCCCGACGGCGTGGGCTTCGGCCCCGCGGTGCGTGAGGTGTGCACCGATGCCGAGCAGATCGATCTGCGCGGCTCGGATGGCGACGGCGTCGATGCCATCGTCGTGGCGGCGGAGCACGGGACCTGGACGTGCTGCGGTGTTCGGCAGCGCGATCGCTTCAAGGCGGTGCATGCGGCCGACGCCATGCTGGCCGATCTGGTGGCGCGCAAGCTCGCCGAGGCGCGCGCATGAGCACGAGCGCCGATCCCGTGGCCACCTTGCGCGAGTTCGTACGGGCCAAGCGCACGGGCACCTTGGTCGTGCGCGAAGGGGAACGGGTCGCCGAACTGCGCCTCGCGCTGGGCAACATCGAGGATGCGATCTTTCTCGACGCCACCGGGGAAAAGGCGCTGTACCGGGCGCTGGCCCTGCCCGGCGCGACGTGGAGCTTCGAGCACCGCACGACTGGGACCCGCCGCATTCGCACGCCGACGGAGCAGATCCTCAACGCGGTTCCGCGCGTGCTTCTCGAGCTCGAGCGGCTGCGTGAAGCATTTCCCGATGCGCACGAGCGTCCGCTTCTCGCGGTGGAGACGGATCCGGGCGTGCCGCTGACCATGAGCACCTCGGCGCGTGCACTCCTCGTGCATTTGCGCGGGCCGATCTTGCTCGATGCGCTGCTCGACCGCGTTCCGGCGTCCGACGTGGAGATCCTTTCCGCGGTCTCGGAGCTGAAACAGAGCGGCCGCGTGCGCGTTCTCGCATCGCCCAAAGAGCGGGTGCCACTCGGCACGGACGAGGAGCTGGCGTCGGTGGCGCGCTCCATCGAGCAGCAGAAACGGCTTCGCATCGGCTCGGCCGTGCGCCTCGTTTTCGCCGGTGCGCCGCATCGCCTTGCGGTGATTTCGCACGCGATTTCATGCCTCGAGGGCGCGGCCGCCTCGCCGCACGGTGTGCCGCCCATCCCGATGCCTGCCACGGTGGCGTTCGTTCCGATCCACGGCGCGATGCAGCTCGACGTGACGACCTGCCCGCTGGTGCCGGCCTATGCGCCCCTTTGGCCCATGGCCATGAAGGGCAGCTTCGCGGTGGTGCGCATCGACGAGGCGGCGGAGCACCTCGTCGACCAAGCGTGCGAAACGGCGGGTCTAAGGCCCCTCGATGCTCGGAATCTGTTGCCCGATCACGATCCCGTGAAGGTCGGGGACGTGGCGCAGCTGCTGCTCCGCGCGCTGCGCACGTAAAGCGTTAGCGTGCGCCGCGGCGGCCGACGAGGCCCAGGGCGACCAGCGCCGACAGCGCAAGAACGCCCGCCCCTTCGCCAAGTGGGAGGGATCCGAGGAGGTGAACGATCGAAGTTGCCATGCCGCCGCGTCCTTTCCAGTAAGAAGCGGGGCGCACTGCACCGTCCCCGCATTTACGGAATCTCGACCTGAGTGCGGCGAACGTTGCGACTTTCTGATCGTCTACGCTTCGACGATCGTACCGATGGGATCGCCAAACACGACGCGCTTGATGTTGCCGCGGGTGGCCATCTTGAAAACACGGATGGTCAGACCGTTGTCGCGGCAAAGTGTGGCCGCGGTGGAATCCATCACGCCGATGCGCTCGGTGAGAAAACGATCGAAACTCATCTTCGTGACCATCTCGGCGTCCGGGAAGCGGGCCGGGTCGCGGTCGTAGACGCCCTCGACCTTGGTGGCCTTGAAGAGCGCGTCCGCGTGGATTTCCATCGCGCGCAGGGCGGCGGCCGTGTCCGTGGAAAAGTAGGGATTGCCCGTGCCGCCGGCGAAGATGACCACGCGGCCCTTTTCCAAGTGCCGGATGGCGCGGCGCCGGATGTACGGCTCGGCGACCTGGCTGATTTGAATCGCGGTTTGCACGCGTGTGGGGACGTTGGCCTTTTCGAGCGCGTCCTGCATGGCCAGCGCGTTGATGACCGTCGCGAGCATGCCCATGTAGTCGCTCTGCGCTCGGTCCATGCCGGCGGCGGAGCCTTTGAGGCCGCGGAAGATATTTCCGCCGCCGACCACGATGGCAATCTGCACCCCGAGGGCATGCACCTCCGCCAATTCGGCCGCGAGGTTGCCCAGCATGTCGGGCTGAATGCCGAAGCCGCCATCGGCGCCCGAGAGCGCTTCGCCGCTCAATTTGAGGACGATGCGGTGGTACTTGAGCGCCGGGTGACTCGGCGCCGGCGGAATGGTGCGATCGTCGCGGTCATCGGTGAGAGATCGGGTCGGTGGCGCCATGGGGGACGACCTCTACCTGGCGTGTGCAATCCGCGCAACGGTGGCAAAGCCCAACTGACCCTGGTAATCCACCTTTCCCGGTGGAAAACCCTCGTTTGCGCATCATTTTGGTCACGGTCGTGCTGGCTGCAGCCGCGGCCTGTGGTCACAAATCACGCGAGGCGGACGCGGGCGATGCCGCCGCGCCACGAGGAGCGAGCGCGCTCACGCCGGAAGAAGCCGCGCAGGTGCTGGTGAAGGTCGGCAAAAAGACCATCACCCTCGGCGATTTCGCGGCCACGTTGGAGCAGATGGATCAGTTCGATCGACTGCGCTACCAGTCGCCCGAGCGCCGCAAAGAGCTGCTCGAGGAGATGATCCGCGTCGAGCTGCTCGCCGAGGAAGCGACGGCGAAAGGCTACGACAAAGAGCCCAGTGTCGCGGGCGAGCGGCGGGCGATTTTGCGCGAGGCACTGGTCGCGCAAGCGCGGCAAAGCGGGCCCACGCCGAACGAGGTGCCCGAGCCCGAGGTGCGGGCGTACTTCGACGCGCACCGCGGCGACTACCGCGATCCGGAGCGGCGGCGCGCATCGGCCATCGTGCTGCGCGACGAGGCGAGCGCGCGGGCGCTGCTCGATGCGGCGAAAAAGGCGACGGCGGCGGAGTGGGGCGAGCTGGTTCGCAAGAAGTCGCTCGATCCGTCGGCCAAGGCCAACGTGCCCGTGGATCTCGCGGGCGATCTCGGCATGGTGAGCCCGCCGGGCGATCCGCGCGGGGAAAATGCGCGCATCCCCGAGGAAGTGCGCGCGGCACTGTTCGAGATCGGCAAGGTCGGCGAGGTGCACACGAAGCCCGTGGTGGCCGCCGGAAAGGCGTATCTGGTGCGCCTCACGCAGAAGGCGGATGCGCGCGAGCGCACGTACGCCGAGGCGGAGCGCACCATCCGCATCAAGCTTTCGCAAGATAAAATGCGCGCGAAAGAGGACGAGCTCCTCGCCGCGCTTCGAACGCAGTACCCGGTCCAAATCGACGAGGCCGCGTTGGCCAACGTCGGGGTGGATGCAGGCAAACGGAATTGATCATGGCCACCGCACCGCTCATCACGTTGAACCCCCGGCCCAAGCCCCTCAAGGAGCGTCGCCGCCCGCAGGATTGGCGCTGGCAGATCCGCCATGCGGTGACGTCGTCGGCGGGTCTCGCGGGGGCGCTTCGTCTGACCGAGCGCGAACTCGAAGGTGCGCGCCGCGCGGAGAGCGCAGGGTTTCCCATCAGCGTGACGCCGTACTACCTCGGCTTGTGCGATCGCGACGATCCCGAGTGCCCGATTCGCAAGCAGTGCGTTCCCGATGCGCGCGAGGGCGAGACCATCGCGGGCGACTTGGTGGATCCGCTGGGCGAGGTCGCGCACGAGGTGGCGCCCGGCCTGGTGCAGCGCTACCCGGACCGCGTTCTCTTGCTCGCGACGGATCGCTGCGCGGTGTATTGCCGCTTTTGCACGCGCTCGCGCATGGTCGGCAACGGCGGCGGGGCGATGCCCGACGAGCGGCTCGCCGGCGCGCTGGCGTACGTGCGCGCGCATCCCGAAATCCGCGACGTCATCGTGAGCGGCGGCGATCCGCTGGCGATGGGCACCGAGCGCATTGCGCGCTTGGTGGGCGCGGTGCGGGCCATTCCGACGGTGGACACGATCCGCCTCGCCACGCGCGTGCCGGTGACGTTGCCCATGCGCATCACGGGCGAGCTTTTGCGCGCGCTCCGGCCCTTCCACCCGCTGTGGGTGATGACGCATTTCAACCATCCCAAGGAACTGACCCGCGCCTCGCTCGCGGCGTGCGCGCGGCTGGCCGATGCGGGGTTTCCCGTGATGAACCAGACCGTGCTCCTGCGCGGCATCAATGACGACGCCGCAACGTTGGAGCAACTGTTCCGCGGCCTCGTGCGCGCGCGCGTGCGGCCGTACTACCTCTTGCAGACCGATCCGGTGCGCGGCACGGGCCACTTGCGCACGCCGCTTTCGCGCGGCCTGGAGATCATGGGCACGCTGCAGGGCCGCCTCACCGGGATCGCGCTGCCGAAGTTCATCTGCGACACGCCGGAGGGCAAAGGCAAGGTGCCGCTGCTGCCGAATTACGTGGTCGCGCAGGGTGAAGGGCGCACCACCCTGCGCACGTTCCGCGGAGAGCTCGTCGACTACATCGACCCGCCGGTGCTTGACCAGTAAGCGACTATTCTCCGCCGGGGCCGAAGTTCCACTGACGGATGACGGGCAGCGCGTGCTCGAAGCCCAAGATGGAGAAATGCGCCGGCTCCAAGCGCAAGCGGGCGCCGAACTGCGGCGCTTGTTCGAGCCACCGCGCAGCCAAGGTGCGGAGCGAGTGGCCGTGCGCCACGGCGACGACGTCTCCGCGATTTTCGGCGAGAACGGCCCGCACCTTGACCAAAACGCCGTCGAGCCGGGCAGCGACCTGCTCGATGCTCTCGCCGGGGTGTGCGCCGGTGCCGGGCGGCACGCCGTCCTTCCACAGGTCCCAGGTGGGGCGCTCCTGGTGGATTTCCGGGCGGGTGCGCCCTTCGTAGGCGCCGTAATCCCACTCCTGCAGATCCGGCTCGAGCGCGAAATCGGCGGTGCGAAGGCCTGCGAGCTCCGCGGTTTTTCGCGCGCGCGCGAGCGGGCTCACGAAGGCTCGGGCGATGGTCCGTCGCGAAATCCAAGCCGCGAGCGAGCGCGCTTGCTCTTCGCCCCGGGGCGTGAGGGCGATGTCGGTGCGTCCCGTGTGACGCCCGGAGAGAGTCCATTCGGTTTCGCCGTGGCGAATCAAGATGAGATCCGGCATGCAAGGACGTTCCTCCAGGTGCCGCGCGAAGGCAAGGTCACGCTGCCAATCGACATCGTGGTATTTGGGAGGCCATGGCCAGCCAGGAGAATCTTCCCCCCCATCTCAAACGACTCGACGAACTGAACGAGAAGGCGCTGGTCGGCGGCGGCGTCGAGCGCATCAAGAAACAGCACGAAGGCGGAAAGCTGACCGCACGCGAGCGCATCGACCTTCTTCTGGACCCGGGCTCGTTCGTGGAAATCGGGCGCTTCGTCATGCACCGGGCCACCGACTTCGGGATGGAGAACCAGAAGGTGCTCGGTGACGGCGTGGTGACGGGCTACGGCACCGTCGACGGCCGCAAGATCTTCGTCTTCGCACAGGACTTCACCGTGTTCGGCGGCTCGCTGAGCGGTGCCTACGCGCAGAAGATCTGCAAGGTCATGGACATGGCCCTCAAAGTGGGCGCGCCGGTCATCGGGCTCAACGACTCGGGTGGTGCGCGCATTCAGGAGGGTGTCGAGTCGCTCGCGGGCTACGCGGACATCTTTTTGCGCAATACGCTGGCCAGCGGGGTGGTGCCGCAGATCAGCGCCATCATGGGGCCCTGTGCCGGCGGCGCGGTGTACTCACCGGCCATTACCGACTTCATTTTGATGGTCGAGGGCACGAGCTACATGTTCATCACCGGCCCCGACGTCATCAAGACGGTGACCCACGAGGACGTGACCAAGGAAGATCTGGGCGGCGCGCATACGCACGCGACCAAGAGCGGTGTGTGCCATTTGACGTCGCCCGACGACCAAACGTGCATTGCGCAGGTTCGCGAGCTCTTGTCGTTCTTGCCCTCGAACAATCAGGAAGATGCACCGTTCCGGCCGACGCAAGATCCGCCGCTGCGCGAGGTGCCCGAGCTGGATACGATGATTCCCGTCGAGTCGAACAAGCCGTACGACGTGAAGGAAGTCGTCGCGCGCGTGGTGGACGATGGAAATCTGTTCGAGATTGCCGCCGAGTACGCGGCGAACATCGTGGTGGGCTTTGCCCGAATTGGCGGGCGGGTGGTGGGCGTGGTGGCGAATCAGCCGCAGGTGCTCGCCGGCGTATTGGACATCGATGCTTCGATGAAGGCCGCGCGCTTCGTGCGGTTCTGCGACTGTTTCAATATCCCGCTGGTGACCTTCGTGGACGTGCCGGGCTTCTTGCCGGGAACGGATCAGGAATACGGCGGCATCATCAAGCATGGCGCCAAGTTGCTATTTGCCTTTGCCGAGGCCACCGTTCCCAAGGTGACCGTGATTCTGCGCAAGGCCTACGGTGGCGCCTACGACGTCATGGCCTCGAAGCATATTCGCGCCGACGTGAACTTGGCATTCCCGACGGCGGAGATTGCCGTGATGGGGCCGGACGGTGCCGTCAACATCGTTCGCCGAAACGAGATCGCCAAAGCCGCCGACCCGGCGAAGGCCCGCGCGGATTTCGTGCTCGACTACAAAGAGAAATTCGCCAATCCGTACAAGGCGGCCGAACTCGGGTTCATCGATGAAGTGATTTACCCGCGTACGTTGCGCCAGCGATTGCATCGGGCGCTGGAGATGCTGAAGGACAAGCGGGATTCGAACCCGCCGAAGAAACATACGAATATCCCGCTGTGAAGCTGCTGGTCCCTCTCGCTCTGTTGCCTGTGGCTGCTCTTGGCTGCCACAGGCGCACCGAGACGACGTCGGATGCCAATGCGCAGCCCGTTGTTTCGGCACCGTCGGCCGAAGTAGGGAGGGGGAGTGCAGCACCGGTCCCTGGAGGGATGACCGATCGCGTTCTCGCCAATCGGTACGCGTACATTCCGGCGCAGTGTTATACGAAGACGCACGACGGCGCGGGGAAGGCGAAAAACCCGTGTTACGCGTGCCACATTCACTCCGATCCGCCGAACTTCGTCGAAGACGCCGACCTGCAGTTGCAATGGTCCTTTCATCCGCTGGCGGCCAAGAACCATTGGTCGAATCTGTTCGACCCGCCCGTCGCTCGCTCCCCGCGCGAGAGCGACGATGACGTCCTCGCCTATGTCCGCCAACGCAATTACTTCGATGGCGAAGGGAAGATAGCCCTGGCGAAAACCTTGTCGTCACTTCCCAAAGAATGGGACGGCTCGGAAGACGGCAAATGGGATGGCTACATTCCCGATGCGTGGTTCTCTTTCGACGAGCAAGGCTATGACCATCGGCCTGACGGGACGGTCACGGGGTGGCGCGCCTTTGCCTATGCGCCCTTCTTGGGAACCTTCTTTCCAACCAATGGCTCCTTCGACGACGTGCTCGTTCGATTGGATCCCATGCTTCGCGAAAACCGCGAGGGGAACCCGGATTCACGCATTTACGAAATCAATCTTGCCATCGTCTCCGCCCTGGTCGCCCGCGCCGACGTCGCCATCGAGCCCGTCGACGAAGCCACCGTTGGGGCAGACCTGGATCTCGACGGCAAGCTGGGACGTGCCACGCGCGTGACCTTCGACAAGGCCCGCATGCATTGGGTGGGGCGGGCCAGCCAGGAAGAGCAGACCGGCCGATTTCCGATTGTCGCGGGCCTATTCCCATTGGGTACGGAGTTTTTGCACAGCGTCCGCTACCTCGATGTGGGACCCGACGGGGCCGTGCGCATGGCATCGCGCATGAAGGAACTGCGCTATGCCAAAAAGGTGCGTTGGTTCAGTGTCGATGATTTGCGAAAGCATGCAGCGTCGGAAATCGTGGAACAGGCCGAGTCGCCCGATGGGACCTTGCCCGTGCTCTGGCAATTCGATCGCGGCATTTACAACAACCAAGGCTGGCTCTTTCAGGGCTTCATCGAAGCGGCCGATGGCTCGCTGCGTCCGCAATCGTACGAGGAGAGCGTTTATTGCGCCGGTTGCCACGGCGAAATCGGACGAACGACGGACAGCATTTTTTCTTTCCCGCGAAAGCGCGGCTATTACCATTGGACGCAGCACGATCTGCGCGGAATGCCGGAGCCGCGCACGCGGGATGGGCAATACGAATACACGCAGTACCTTCGCGAGAATGGGGCCGGGGACGAGTTTCGCGAAAACCGGGAAGTGATCGAGCGCTTCTTCGACGCGCGCGGCAATTTGCGCCCCAATGAGATTGCGCTTCTTCACAAGGATGTTTCGACGCTGCTTCTTCCCAGTGCAGCGCGCGCGCTCGATTTGAATCGCGCGTACCACGCCATCGTGCGCGAGCAGAGCTTCACCCGCGGGCGCGATGCAGTGCTCGCCCCGAGCAGCCATGTTTACGCGGAAGCACCGCGCGGAGAGAAAACGGGAATCGAGCGCGCGCTAAAGTAAACGAGAGTTAATCTCGGCCATTTTCCATTTCTTTCGAAGTTTCACCCTTTGGTGAACGGTTCGCCACCGAAGTGTCACGGAAAAACGAGTGCGACGTTGGCTAGCGTCCGCGCCATCATGCGAACGCTGCGCTCGATGCTCTCTTTTGGTGGTGCCTCCATGGCGATGGTGGCGATGACACTCGGGGCGTGCGGCTCCGACGATACGATCGTGCCCATGATTTCGGACGCCGGAAAGGATGCGACGGCTGCGGACGCTGCCGGTGATGCGCCGGCACCCGATGCCGGTGCCGACGCGAAGGCCGATGCGGACGCAGGCCGGCCGTCGCTATCCGCGTTGGGGCACGTGGTGGTCATCTATTTGGAGAACCACAGCTTCGACAATCTGTACGGCAGCTACCCCGGTGCGGAAGGATTGTCGGCTTCGCAAACCGGCATTCCTCAAATCGATTCGACGACGAATCAGCCGTATGCGACCTTGCCGCAGACGGACCCGCACATTCCCGACGGCAAGCTGCCGAATCAGCCATTCGACATTACGCCGTACGTGCCGCAAGATCAGAAGACGGTCGACGTGCAACATCGGTTTTATCAGGAGCAAACGCAGATCCATGGCGGCAAGATGGATCTGTTCGTCGATATCAATTCCAGCAAAGGGCTCGCCCTGGGGTATTACCCCACGGCGTCACTGCCCATGGTGCAGTTTGCCCAAAGCATCGCCGGCAACGTGACGGTGTGCGACCATTTCTTTCATGCGGCCTTCGGCGGGTCGTTCTTGAATCATATGTGGCTCATTGCCGCGCGCACGCCGGAGTTTTTCGACGCGCCCGACTTCATGAAGTCGCAATTGGATGCGCAGGGTAATGTCAAACCGGACGCGGACCGGGCGCTCACGCCGGACGGATATGCCGTCAATACGATTTACTCGGTGAACCAGCCGCACCCCACGATCGATGACACCAAAACGCGCTATCTGCCCAATCAGACATTTGTCACGATTGGCGATCAGCTGAGCGACGCGGGTGTGGATTGGGCGTGGTATGCGGGCGGTTGGAACGATGCGCTGGCGGGGACGATCGATCCGAATGCGCAATATCAGTACCACCATCAGCCGTTCATCTACTTTGCAAAGTATGCGGATGGTACCGAGGCGAAGGCCCGGCACCTCAAAGACGAAAGCGAATTCGTGTCGGCGGCCAAGGCGGGGACGTTGCCGCCGGTGTCGTTCGTCAAGCCGGTGGGCATCAACAACGAGCACCCGCAATATGCGACGATGGTGGCGGGGCAGCAGCACACCATCGAGTTGATTCAGGCCATCATGAATGGGCCGGCGTGGAAGGACACGGCCATCGTCGTCACGTACGACGAGAACGGCGGGTTCTGGGACCATGTGGCCCCGCCCAAGCGGGACAAGTGGGGGCCCGGCGTGCGGGTGCCCACGTTGGTGATTTCGCCGTTCGCGAAGCCGGGGATCGACTCGACGTCGTACGACACGACGGCCATCCTCAAGCTGATTGAGAAGCGGTGGGGGCTGCCGTCGCTGAACGATGCCGTGGCGGGGCAGGCGGACCTGTCCGTCAACGCGATGCGGTTTGCACAGTAGCCGCGCCCACGGTGGCGGGAGGGTCGGAAGTGACGGCGGGTAGCGCGGTGCCGGTGGGGACGAGGATCGCGATGCGTCCGGACGCGCCGCCTCCTCCTCCGCTCCCCGTTATGCCTTGGTAGGGTCCCTCGGAGACGTAGTTGCTGTTCTCGCCGACCGTCGGACCGTGCGAACCGGTGCCCCCGGCGCCGCCTGCGCCGCCTGGCCAGGTGGTGGTCGGAAGGAACGCCGTTCCGCCGGTTCCGCCGGTGCCCCCGATGGCGCTCAGGGCCGCGCCGGATCCGAGAACGTGGAGGGCCTCGACGAGGAGCGTGCCCCCGCTTCCGCCGCCGCCACCACCTCCGCCGAGTGCCGGCACGGGATTGCCCGCCCATCCGTCGCCGCCGCGTTCCCCGTTTCCGCCCGCGACGGAGAGCGTCCCCGAGAGATCCAAGTCGTGGCACGCCACGATGTGCAGCGCGCCTCCCGCGCGACCTCCCGCGGCGCCGGTCTGGAGCCCCACGCCACCGACGCCGCCCGCCGCTCCTGTCGCAACGTCCGTGCGGCTCGTGGCATACGCGCCGCCACCTGCAGCGGGCGGATCGCCATCGAGGCCCGGCGCGCCCGGCGTGGCGTGGCCCGCGCCTGCGCCCGACCATGCACGCCCAGGCTCCGGCGCATTGCCCCCCGTCCCCCGCACGTCCCCGCGCCCGCGCCCGTCGATGCGTCCGCTCACCTGAAAGGCGTTCGTGGCGACGATGGCCACCGCGTCGTGGGAGCTCGTGCGGGTGTCGATCGCCAGCGTCCCCGCGATGGCCACATTTGCGAATTTGCGAACGCAAATCGCCGGCAGGTTCGGGCCTTGAGAAACGACGGCATCGCACGCCGCATTCGGATCGAGGGATACGGACGTTCCGCGTGGCACGATCAGATCGCCGGCACCCGCGGTGGTGCAGGTGTCCGGCGGCAGGTTGGAAGGAATCAACGTGACGGACGACGACGCCGAGATGGCGTGTTGCGACGGATTCGGATCGTCGGGCCGCGGTTCATTCGTCGCGGCGTCGATATGGGATGAGCACGCCGTAAGAATCACAAGCAAAGGGAGGCAGTGGAGACGCATCACGGATCACCTTTCTTCGGGATCCTTGGGGGCTCCTGGCTGAATCCGTCACTCCCTCGCTCTCTATCTCGATGTGTACGGAATGTATCGTTTTGGTGATTTGACGCAATGCGGCTTCCCCTGCGTCAAATCGGGCCTTAGATTAATCCACATGACCAAGATGAGTCCGGAAGCACGGTGGCTCAACGAGCAATACGTCGCGAAAATCAACGCCGCGGTCGCGGACGCCGAGTCGACGCGGGTCGATGAACTCGCCGATCTCTACGAAGAGGAACGATGGCGTTCGCGCACGCTGGTCGAGGTCTGGACGCAGCTCATTCAGCTGCGCTTGCGCCGTCGCGCCTCATGAGCGCTCGACCAGCGTGATCTCGAACGAATAATTGTCCGACCGATAAATATGGGCGCCGAACTCCACGGCGCTGCCCGATTCACCATAGGCCGTGCGCTCCATCGTGAGCACGGCCGCACCGCGTTTGATGCCGAGTTGATGCGCCTCCTCCCCGCTGGCCGTGCGCGCGCCGATGCGTTGCGATGCAATGCGAATGTGCACGCCGGTCGAGCGGAGGAGCGCGTAGAGCCCGCGCTCCTCGAGTTCCGCGGTCGTGAATGAAGCAAGGCTCGCCGGGAGCCAATTGCGCAGGATGGCCAGCGGCTCGTCCTGCGCGTAGCGGATGCGCACGAGGCGGACCACGGGGGCGCCGGGTTGCACGCCGAGGTGCACCGCGATGTCGTCGGAGGCCGGCCGCGTCTCGTGCTCGAGAACGCGGGTCGTGGGGTGCTGGTTTCCGCGCGTGAGATCGTCGTGCAGGCTCGTGAGCTCCACGCGGCGCTTCACCTGGCCGTGCACCACCTGCGTGCCGATGCCGCGGCGACGCACGAGCAGCCCCTTGCTGACCAGCTCTTGGATCGCCCGGCGCATGGTCGGGCGGGAGAGGCCGAGCCGATCTGCGAGCTCGATTTCGTTCTCCAGGCGGCTGCCAGGGACGAGCTCGCCCCGCTCGATGGCCTGCTCGATTTGACGCGCCACCTGGAAGTAGAGCGGCACCGGACTACCGCGATCGAGCTCGATATCCACGTTGACTCCTTATACGCGACTGCAACGCACTGCGTAATGCCATTATAACATTACGACGTCCTAACGTTAGTATGTCTTAACAAAGTATTGACTCGGTCGGGGGCGTGGCGGACCATCTCGTGGGCTCTTTGCGGTTTCGGAACGGCGCGAAGGCGCGGCCGTTCGGAGAGGATTTTCACGATGCGGATCGGTCTTGCGGGAGTGGGCAGAATTGGCTCCTTTCATGCGAATACCCTTCGGCAGCTTCCCGAGGTGGAAACCTTGGTGCTGGCCGACGTCGACGCCGCGCGGGCGAAGCAGGTCGCGGCCACGGTGCGCGGTGAAGCACTGGAGCGCCCCGAGGATCTCTTCTCGGGCAGCGCGCGCATCGATGCGCTGGTGATCTGCACCGCGACGGACGCGCATGCGTCGCTCATCGTTCAAGGCGTGGAGGCCGGGATCCCGGTCTTCTGCGAGAAGCCCGTGGCCATCGATGCCGGGCAGACGCGGCAAGTGCTGCAGCGCATTCAGGGCGCGCGCGCGCCGGTGCACATCGGCTTTCAGCGGCGCTTCGACGCGGGATACATGGCCGCCCGCGCGGCCATCCAAGAGGGCAATTTGGGCTGGGTCCACACCTTGCGCGCGTGCACGTTCGACGTGTCGCCACCCCCGGCGAATTACGTCCCCACGTCGGGCGGGCTCTTTCGCGATTGCAGCGTGCACGACTTCGACATTCTGCGCTGGGTCACCGGGCGCGAGGTCGTCGAAGTGTACGCCGTCGGACAAAACCGCGGTGAGTCGTTCTTCCGCGATGCGGGCGACGTGGACACGAACGGCGCGCTCCTGACCATGGACGATGGGGCGATCGCGCTGGTTTCCGCGACGCGTTACAACGCCGGCGGGCACGACGTGCGGCTCGAGGTGCTCGGCTCGAAGGCGAGCATCGCCGTGGGCCTCGACGAACGCACCGCCCTGCGCTCCGTGGAGCCGGGCATCACGTTCCCGACCGGAAAGCCGTACCCGCTGTTCTTGGATCGCTTCCACGATGCGTACGTCCGCGAGCTCGAGGCCTTCGTGGACGTGGTGGCGGGGCGCAGGCAGAGCCCGTGCACCGTGGAGGATGCGCTCTCCTCGCTCCTCATCGCGGAGGCGTGTGAGATCTCGCGGCATCAGCATCGGCCGGTGAAAATGACGGAGGTTACCCAATGATTGCCGATCGCATTGCAGGGGCGCCCATCTCGTGGGGCGTATGTGAGGTTCCGGGTTGGGGCTACCAATTGACGCCCGAGCGCGTGCTCTCCGAGATGCGCGACGTGGGGCTCAAGGCCACGGAGTTCGGGCCCGACGAGTTCCTTCCGAGCGATCCGGCGCAAAAAGCGTCCACACTCGCCTCGTACGGGCTGGCAGCGGTGGGAGGCTTCGTGCCCGCGGTGCTGCACGATCCGGCGCAGGATCCGACGCCGGTGGTGGACCGCGCGCTGGATGGCTTCGTGGCCGCCGGCGCCGGGGTGCTGGTGCTCGCAGCCGTGACCGGACGAGAAGGGTACGACGAGCGACCCACGTTGGACGATCGCGCGTGGAAGAACCTGTTCGACAACGTCGACCGGCTCTCGGCGCGGGCCAAGGCGCGGGGCATCTTGCTGACGTTGCACCCGCACGTCGGCACCGTCGTCGAGCGCGAGGACGAAGTGCGGCGCGTGCTCGAGGGCTCGAGCGTCCCGCTTTGCGTCGACACCGGGCACCTGATGATCGGCGGCACCGATCCGCTCGCCTTGGTGCGCGAGGTGCCGCACCGCATTCGGCACATGCACCTGAAGGACGTCGACGTAGGCTGGGCGAAGCGCGTGCAGCAAGGGGAGGTCTCGTACACCGACGCGGTCCGCCAGGGGATGTACCGCCCGCTGGGGCGCGGCAACGTGGACGTGGCCGGCATCGTGGGCACCTTGGAGCGCGCCGGCTACACGGGGTGGTACGTGATGGAGCAGGACACGATCCTCACCGGCGCGCCGGAAGGAGAAGGACCCGTGGCCGACGTCGTCGCCAGCGTGGCGTACCTGCGGGGACTGGACGGATGATCGACGCGCTCGTTGGCCCGTACGACGTGCTCACGATGGGGCGCGTGGGGGTGGACATTTACCCGCTCGAGGTGGGGAAAAAGCTGGAGGACGTGGAGACCTTCGGCAAGTACCTCGGCGGCAGTGCCACCAACGTGGCCGTCGCGGCAAGCCGGCATGGACGCCGCGCGGCCGTGATCACACGTACGGGCGACGATCCCTTCGGGCGCTTCGTGCATCGCGCCCTCGGCGAGTTCGGCGTCGACGACCGCTTCGTCACCAGCGTGCCCCATCTTCCGACGCCGGTGACGTTCTGCGAGATCTTCCCGCCGGACCATTTTCCCATTTATTTCTACCGCTGGCCCAAGGCGCCGGACCTGGAGATCCACGAGCGCGAGCTCGACTTCGACGCCATTCGCGCGGCGCGCATCTTTTGGGTCACCGGCACCGGGCTTTGTACGGAGCCTTCGCGTTCGGCCACGCTCGCGGCCCTCGAGGCGCGTGGCCGGCGTGGGATCACGGTGCTCGATCTCGATTACCGGCCCATGTTCTGGCCCTCGCGCGAGGAGGCACGGCGCTGGGTGCAGGAGGCGCTGCCGCATGCAACACTCGCCGTGGGCAACTTGGACGAGTGCGACACGGCGGTGGGCGAAAAGGATCCCAAGGCGGCGGCAGCGGCGCTGAGGGCGCGCGGCGTGGATCTGGCCGTGGTCAAACAAGGACCCGACGGCGTGTTGGCGGTGGATGCGGAGAACACGGTGCTCGTGCCGCCGCATCCCGTCGAGGTGGTGAACGGGCTGGGTGCGGGCGATGGCTTCGGCGGCGCTTTGTGTCATGGTCTGCTCGCGGGTTGGCCGCTCGAGCGCGTGCTGCGCTTCGCCAACGTGGCCGGTGCCATCGTGGCGTCGCGCCTCGCATGCTCGAGTGCGATGCCCACCACGGGGGAAGTCGAAACGGAGATGACGCATGGCCATTGACATCGGCGCCCTGCTCGAGACGCGTGCGCGGCATCCGGAGCGCATCGCGGAGTTGGCCGGGGCGCGCAAAAAGCGCCCGCTGCTGGGCGCGAGCGGGCGCCTCTTCATCATTGCCGCGGACCATCCCGCGCGGGGCGCGCTGCGCATCGGCAGCGATCCGCTGGGCATGGGGAATCGGTTCGACTTGCTCGAGCGCCTTTGCACGGCGCTCGCACGGCCCGGCGTGGACGGGGTCATGGCCACCGCGGACGTCCTCGAGGACTTGCTGCTCCTGGGCGCGCTCGAGGAAAAGGTGGTCATCGGATCCATGAACCGCGGGGGGCTCGTGGGTGCGTCGTTCGAATTGGACGACCGATTCACGGGCTACGATGCCGAGACCATCGCGCGCATGGGGTTCGATGGCGGCAAGATGCTCGTGCGCATCGACCGCACCGACCCCGGGAGCGTGCGCACGTTGGAAGCATGCGCCCGCGCCGTCGATGCCCTGGCCGCACGGCAGCGCATGGCCATGGTGGAGCCGTTCATGAGCCATCGCGTCGATGGAAAACTGAAGAACGACTTGTCGACCGAGGCGATGATTCACGCGATTGCGATCAGCTCGGGCCTGGGAAGTAGCTCCGCGTACACCTGGCTCAAGGTACCCGTGGTGGACGACATGGAGCGCGTGATGGCCTCTTCGACCTTGCCGGCGCTGCTCTTGGGCGGCGAGGGAGGCGGCGCCCTCGATGCGGCCTTCGAGCGATGGCACAAAGCGTTGCGTCTGCCGACGGTGCGCGGGCTGGTCGTGGGGCGCACGTTGCTCTATCCATCGAATGGGGACGTGTCGGCCGCCGTCGACACGGCGGCGGGGCTGCTTCCGAAGGAGACGACATGACCGACTTCCACCTGCGCGCCGAGAGCACCCGCGAGGGGCCGTTCTCGCTTTGCGTGACGCCGCAGCGGGCTGGCTGGGAGTGGTCCGCCCTGCGCGCGCTCACCCTCGCGCCAGGCCAGCGTGTGAGCTTCGCGACCGGCGACGAGGAGATGATCGTGCTGCCGCTCACCGGCGCCTGCATCGTCGAGTGCGAAGGCCGTCACCACGAGCTGCACGGCCGGCGTGACGTCTTCACGGAGGTGAGCGACTTCGTCTACGTGCCGCGCGATGCCGAGCTGACCCTGCATTCGAAGGAGGGCGGGCGATTTGCCCTGCCGTCCGCCCGCTGCTCGCGGCGGCTGCCCGTGCGCTATGTCGCCGCGGAATCGGTGCCCGTGGAGCTGCGTGGTGCCGGATCGTGCAGCCGGCAGGTGAACAACTTCGCCACGCCCGGTGTCTTCGAATGCGACAAATTGATCGCGTGCGAGGTGCTCACCCCCGCGGGCAATTGGTCGTCGTACCCGCCGCACAAGCACGATGAGTGCCGCGAGGGGGAGACGCAGTTGGAGGAGATTTACTACTACGAAGTGCGCGGCGGCATGGCCTACCAGCGCGTCTACGGCACCGAGTCGCGTCCCATCGACGTGCTCGCCGAGGTGCGCTCCGGCGACGTGGTGCTGATTCCGCACGGCTGGCACGGTCCCTCGATGGCCGTGCCGGGCTACGATCTGTATTACCTCAATGTGATGGCCGGGCCCGGCGAACGTGCCTGGCGCATCTGCGACGATCCCGCGCACGGGTGGATTCGCAGCACGTGGACCGATCAGCCGATCGATCCGCGCTTGCCGATGGCGCACCCTCGGGTGGCGGCCAACCGGAGGAAAGCATGACGAGGCTGACGGTGGGACAGGCGCTCGTGCGCTTCTTGATCGCGCAGCGCACGGAGCGGGATGGCATCGAGCAACCGCTGTTTGCCGGGTGCTTCGGCATCTTCGGCCACGGCAACGTCGCCGGCATCGGGCAAGCGCTGCTCGAGGCGGAGCTCGAGGGGAACCCCGGCTTCCGCTATTTCCAATCGCGCAACGAGCAGGCGATGGTGCACGCGGCCGTGGGCTATGCGCGCATGAAGAACCGGCTGAGCGCCCTGGCGTGCACCACCTCCATCGGGCCCGGCGCCACCAACATGGTCACCGGTGCGGCACTTGCGACCATCAACCGGATCCCGGTGCTCTTGCTCCCAGGCGACACCTTCGCCACGCGCGTGGCCAACCCGGTGCTGCAAGAGCTCGAGGACATGCGCCACGGCGACGTCTCGGTGAACGACTGCTTCCGCCCCGTCTCGCGCTATTTCGATCGCGTGCACCGCGCGGAGCAGTTGCCCGCGGCGCTGCTTTCGGCCATGCGCGTGCTGACCGATCCCGCGGAGACGGGCGCGGTGACCTTGGCGCTCCCGCAGGACGTGCAGGCGGAGGCCCACGATTGGCCCGAGGAGCTGTTCGCCCCGCGCACTTGGCACGTGGGCCGGCCGGTTCCCGAGCCGGGTGCCCTCGCGCGCGCTCTCGAGTTGCTTCGCTCGGCGCAGCGGCCGCTCATCGTGGCGGGCGGCGGTGTCATCTACTCCGAGGCCACCGAGGCTCTGCGCGCCTTCGTCGAGGCCACCGGGATCCCCGTCGGGGAGACGCAGGCCGGCAAGGGTGCGCTGCCGTACAACCACCCGCAGGCGGTCGGCGCCATCGGTGCGACCGGCACGACGGCTGCGAATGCCCTCGCACGCGAGGCCGATGTGGTGATCGGCATCGGCACGCGCTGGAGCGACTTCACCACGGCCTCCCGCACGATCTTCGCGAACCCCGCCGTCCGGTTCATCAACCTGAACATCGCCGCGTTCGACGCGGCCAAGCACGCGGGCGTCTCGCTCGTGGCCGACGCGCGCGCAGGTGTCCAGGCCCTCGCCGCAGGCCTGGGCGGCTGGCGCGTCGCCTCCTCGTACCGCGAGAAATCGGCACAACTGGCGGCCGCTTGGGATGCAAAGGTCGAGCGTGCTTACAAATACGGGGCGACCCCGCTGCCGGCGCAGTCCGAGGTCATTGGCGCCGTCAACGAGATCTCGCAGCCGCGGGACGTGGTGGTCTGCGCCGCCGGGTCGATGCCGGGCGATCTGCATAAATTGTGGCGTACCCGCGACCCCAAAGGGTATCACGTCGAGTACGGATATTCGTGTATGGGCTATGAAATCGCAGGTGGCTTGGGCGCAAAGATGGCGTGCCCCGATCGCGACGTGTTCGTCCTCGTGGGCGATGGCTCGTACCTCATGATGTCGCAGGAGCTGGTGACCGCCGTGCAGGAGGGCATCAAGCTCATTGTCGTGTTGGTGCAAAATCACGGCTACGCGTCCATCGGCAACCTCTCGCAATCCGTCGGTGCGCAGCGCTTTGGCACGCGCTACCGCTACCGCGCCGCCGGCGGGCGCCTCGACGGCGATTTCCTGCCCGTCGACCTGGCCGCCAACGCAGCGAGCCTCGGTGCGGACGTGAAACGCGTCCGAACCATCGACGAACTGCGCTCGGCCCTCACCGCCGCCCGCATCGCGACGCACACCACCGTCATCCACGTCGAGACGGATCCGATGATCGGCGCGCCAGACGGCGAGGCGTGGTGGGACGTGCCCGTCGCCGAAGTCTCGTCCTTGGAGACGACGCGCGAGGCGCGCAAAGCTTACGATGCGGCCAAGCCCGCACAACGCACTTACATCAAACCGAGTTGACGCCCCTTTTGTGATCCCAGGAGAGGAAATCCCCGATGCTTACGACGAAAACGCTTTTTGCGATGTTTGCGATGGTTCAACTTTCGCTCGTGGGCTGTAGCAAGGAAAGCAGCTCCACGGGATCTGGCTCCGGCGGCACGGCGGCCAGCGCCACGGGCGCAACGGGTACGACCGGCGAGTCCACCCCGGCGAAAGCCACGAAGAACTTGACCTTCGCGCTCGTGTCGCACGCCAACGCGGGCGACAAGTTTTGGGACGTCGTGAAGAACGGCGAGGAGCAGGCGGGCAAGGACCTGGGCGTGAAGGTCACCTACCAGGGTTCCGGCGATCCGCAGAAGCAGGCCCAACTCATCGACGTGGCGGTGAGCCAAAAGGTGGACGGCCTCATCGTGTCGATGGCCAACCCCGAAGCGCTGCGCCCGTCGATTCAAAAGGCGGTGCAGGCGGGCATCCCGGTCATCACCATCAACTCGGGCGCGGAAAAATCCGCGGAGCTCGGGGCGATGACCCACGTCGGGCAGACGGAAAAGGTCGCCGGTGAAGCGGCGGGCGCGCGCCTCGCCAAGAAGGGGCTCAAACACGTGCTCTGCATCATCCACGAGGCGGGCAACGTCGGCCTCGAGGAACGCTGCGCCGGCGCCAAGCGCACGCTCGAAGGTGGAAAGGTCGTGAACCTGCAGGTGTCGGTGAGCGATCTCGCCAGCGCCACATCCACCATCGCGGCGAAGCTCCAGAGCGATCCCTCCATTGACGGTGCGCTCACCTTGAACAATGCGGTGGCTGGCGCGGCCGTGAATGCCATCGCGCAGGCGAATCGGCCGACGGTGGCGTTGGCAACGTTCGACGTCGACGCCACCATTTTGCAAAATATCTCCGCGGGCAAAATCTTCTTTGCCATCGACCAGCAGCCGTACCTCCAAGGTTACCTGCCGGTGACCTTCCTCAATCTGTACCGCATGAATGGCACCACCGTCGGCGGCGGCCAGCCCGTGCTGACCGGGCCCGGCTTCATCGACAAGGCCAATGCGGAGTTGGTTCAGAAATACATCCAGCAGGGAGCTCGCTAGTCGCGATGACCACCACCGCCGCACGAAGGGATGAACGCGTCGTCGACGTCGGGATTGCCCGCCGCCTTCTCGCTCGCCCGGAGCTCGGCGCGATCATCGGTGCCGTCATCATTTTCGTCTTTTTTGCCTCGCAATCGGAGGTGTTCCGCGCGCCCGCGGGCATCGCCAATTGGCTCGACCCTGCGTCGACCTTGGGCATCATGGCCATCGCCGTGGCGCTCTTGATGATCGGCGGCGAGTTCGATCTGTCGTCGGGCGTGATGACCGGCACCGTGGGCCTGACCATTGGCCTGCTCGCGAGCCACTATGGCTGGAACCTCTGGCTAGCCATCTTCGCTGCATTGGTGTTGGCGCTGGGCATCGGCTTTCTCAATGGTTACCTCACCACGCGCACGGGGCTGCCGAGTTTCATCATCACGCTCGGCAGCTTCCTCATGCTCCAGGGGCTCAATCTGGGCGTGACCAAGGCGCTCACCAACACGGTGCTCATCGAGGGCATCGGGCGCACGCAGGGCTACCCCCTCGCGCAGCAGCTCTTCGCCTCGACGGTGAACATCGCGGGGGCGGAGTTCCGCATCACGATCCTCTGGTGGCTCGCGGCCACCGTGGTGGCGACGTACGTGCTTTTGCGGACCCGTCAGGGCAACTGGATCTTCGCCGTCGGCGGCGATGCGCGTTCGGCGCGCAACGTGGGCGTGCCGGCGGCGAAGACGAAGATCGCGCTGTTCATGACCACGTCGGGCGCGGCGTGGCTCGTGGGCACGATGGTGGCGCTGCGCCTCACCACTGTGCAGGCCAACCAGGGCATCGGCGACGAGCTCATTTACATCGTGGCCGCGGTCATCGGCGGGTGCCTCCTCACGGGAGGATTCGGCTCGGCGGTGGGGGCGTCGCTCGGTGCGCTCATCTTCGGCATGACGTCGCAGGGCATCGTGTACGTGGGGTGGGACTCGGATTGGTTCAAATTCTTCCTCGGCGCCATGCTTCTCTTGGCGGTGCTGGCCAACCACGTCGTGCGTCACTACGCCGAACAGGGACGAAAGTAGGAGCGAACCATGAGCGAATCGGCCAAAAGCGCAGCGCTTCTCGAGGTTCGCAACGTCTGCAAATACTTCGGCTCGGTGATTGCGCTGCAGGGCATCTCCACCACGGTGCGCGCGGGCGAAATCACCTGCGTGCTCGGCGACAACGGCGCAGGGAAATCCACGTTCATCAAGATTTTGTCCGGCGTGTACGTGCCCGACGAAGGGGGCCTTTTCGTCGACGGGCAGCCCGTGCGCTTCACCAATCCGCGCGACGCCCGCAAAGCGGGCATCGCCACCGTGTTTCAAGATTTGGCCATGATTCCCATGATGGCCATCTGGCGAAACTTCTTCCTCGGCTCCGAGCCCACGAAGGGGTGGGGGCCCTTCAAGCGGTTCGACGTGGAGATGGCCCGAGAAACCGCACGGCGCGAGCTCAAAGACATGGGCATCGATCTGCGCGATCCCGATCAACCCGTGGGCACGCTCTCGGGCGGCGAGCGGCAGTCGGTGGCCATCGCGCGCGCGGTGTACTTCGGTGCACGGCTTCTCATCTTGGACGAGCCCACGTCGGCCCTCGGTGTCAAGCAGGCGGGCGTGGTGCTACGCTATATTGCCCAGGCGCGAGACAAAGGATTGGGTGTCATTTTCATCACGCACAATCCGCATCACGCGTACCCCATTGGGGATCGATTCCTCGTGTTGAATCGAGGTCAAAGTTTGGGCGACTTCGCCAAAAGCGACATCTCGAGCGAGGAGCTCACGCGGCTGATGGCGGGCGGCGCGGAACTCGATGAACTGGCCCACGAGCTGGCGCGTCCGGGCTTTACAGATGTTAACAATCCGCGGAAAAACGACGACCGAAAGGTCGAACTGGAGCTCGAACGGGTGACGTGATGGGCCCCCGCCTGGCGCGGCGACGGCTCGTCCAATAAAGCTCCCGACTCGTGGTGCGGCGACGACGGCTCGTACGTTGGCAACTCGTCGTTGCAAACAGTCGGTCCCAGACTCGCGTGGCTGGCTCGCACAGCCGCGGAGGCATGCTTTGGGTAGTTCAATCGATTGCACGGCGTCCGTCGTGCTCTGCATTACGCTCGTTGCCGTGCTGGCGGCATTCTTTGCGCTCACGCTTCGCGTGGGGGTGCGCACCTTCGAGCGCCTCGAGCGGGAGGCGCCGCTGGCCATCGTCGGCAAGGCTCCGATGGAGGCCGTCTACAGCGCGCTCCAACCCGTGGCGCGCCTGATCGTTTGGCTAGGTATATCGGCCAACGGGGTGACGCTTTCGTCCCTCGGCTTCGCGGCGCTGGCGGCGATGTTCTTTGCGCTCGGGCACTTTGGCCTGGGTGCCTTCGCCGCGTGCGCGGCGGCGCTGGCGGACGCGGTCGACGGGCTGGTCGCGCGGCAGACGCAGTCGGTGAGCCGCTTCGGGAAGCTGCTCGATACGACGGTGGACCGGTACGTGGAGGCGCTCTTTCTCGGGGGCATCGCCATCTACGTGCACGACACGGCGTGGATGCTGGCGCTGGTGCTCGCGGCGCTCGTCGGTGGCTTCATGGTGAGCTACGCGTCGGCGATGCTTCGCGAGATCGGTGCGCCGGATCCGAAGTCGCCGATGCGCCGGGCGGAGCGTCTGACGTTCTTGCTCGCCGGTGCGGTGCTGGTGCCGCTGGTGGCGTCGGCGGCGCCCGACGTGGCACCGGCCATCCAGCTTTTGCCGCTGCTCGTGGGTCTGGGCGCGATTGCCGTGGTCGGCAACGTGAGCGCGGCCCGGCGCATGCTCGCCGGCGCCCGTTGGTCGGACGAAACGACTTCGTACGAGAAAAGTTGGCCCACATCGTCTCGGTTTCTTATCCAGCGAGAGTCCGTATCCGTTGGAGGAACCGATGAGCGAAGGAGATCGCCGCGCGCCCGGTGCGACGCGGATTCCGTTTGAAGCGATGGTGGAAGTCGGCGGGGCGACCGGCCCGGCTTTCGAGGCGCAGGCGGTCGACGTCTCGCTGGAGGGGATGCATCTGAGAACCGCTTACCTCCCCGAGGTGGGCCAGCCGCTGACGTGCCGCTTCGATGCGGGACCGCGCGAGATGGTGCTGGCCTCGGGCGAGGTGGTGTGGTCGCGCGAAGCGGCGCGCGGAGGCGAATTCGGGATTCGGTTCTCGAACCTCGATTCCGACAGCGCGCGCATTTTGGGCCAAATGATGTGTGTTGCGCCGCCCTCGTCGATGCACGGCGACGCGGAGGCGTCGCCGCGGCGTGCAGGGCCCGGGATGAAGGTGCGGCTGCACATCGATGGCCTGGGCTCGCCGATGAAGGCGCGCGTGAAGGGCATGCAGCAGGCGGAGCTGACCGTGGGCAGCGAACTCGGGTTCCTGCAGGTCGGCAAAGGGCTGGAGCTGGAGAACGCCGAGACGGGGAAGAAGCGACCCGCGGTGATCGATCGGGTCGAGGTGCAGGTCGATCCGGGCTCGCAGGTGCCGGAGCTGGTGGTTGCGTTGAAGTACTCGGACGAATTTTCGCCGATGGAGACGGCGAAAACGGTGCGGGGGGTGGGGCCTGTGATGGCACCGCCGCCGGCGGAGATGCGCGAAGCGCGCGAGTCGCGCGATATGCGTGAAGCGCGGGAGGAGCCGCGTGAGGTGCTCGAGCGCGCCGACACGATGACGGCCGAAGCCGTGGTGCCGCCGTCGAGCGACCCTGGGGTCGACGTCGAGGTGACCGATACGGATCACGGCGACGAGGAAGGCGAAGCCCCGACGGCGGCGGACCGGATGAAGGGCGCCATCTCGCGGAGCGCAGCCAAGGTGACGCCGGCGATCAATGCGTTCGCGCAGCGGGCGAAGACGACCTTCGCGCTGCTGGCCGCGCGCAAGTGGCGTGACCAACGCGACGGGCGAGAGGCAAAGGACGACGTGGGCATTCCGATGCGCAGGGTGACGGCACCGCCGCCCGGCGGGGGGCTGCACGCCGAAGGCCGCAAGGTGGTGCGCGACTTCTCGTCGCTGCGCGAGGGTCTGGACGAGAAGCCGGCGGGCTTCGCGTCGCTGGACAAGAAGAAGATGATCCTCGGCGGGGTAGCGGGGGCGCTGCTCATTCTGGGGGCGGTCGCCATGCGCAAGCCCGCGGCTCCGCCGCCGGCACCCGAGGCAGCCGCCAACGAAGCGCCGATTGCGAGTGCCGCCCCGGTGGCGCAGGCCGACAGTGCAGCACCGGTCGGATCGGCGGCGCCGAATGCGGCCAACGCGTTGGCGAATGCGCCGGCGCCGCAGCCGGAGACGGCACAGGCTCCGAACTTCGCCGATGCGACCCCGCAGAGGGAAGAGCGTCGTGCGCCGCCCCCGCGCCGGATTGCGGTGGCACCGTTCTCGAACGGGACGGTAAATCACGGCAACGTGCTTCGTCTGCGCATGGATGGCGCCATCGAGAAGATCAACGGTGCCGCGCAGCCGACGGGCTTCACCGTGGTGGTTCCGTCGCGTCGCTCGCTGGAGGCGGCGGCCCCGCTCGCCGCGCGCGATGGCCGTATCGCGAGCATCAAGGTGGTGAACGATCCCGCGGGCGCCGAGCTCTCGGTGACGTTCAAGGACGGCGTTCCGAACTACGTGGTGCGAGCCAAGGGAGAGACGTTGGAAATCGTTCTCGCACCCGCGGGCCGGATGTCGCCGCAGGATCGGGTGGCGGATGCCCACGATGGGCATGAGGGGCATGACAGCCCGCGGGCGCACGCAACGCCGAGCAATGGCGCAAAGCGTAAGCACGCGGGGAAGAAGCACTGACGAGAGGGGCAAGAGGGGGGGCTTCGCGGACGCGCACGCGCACGGTTCACGAGCACGTAGACGAAACGTAGACGATCACGAGTACGAGCGCGTGCGCGTGCACGATCACGAAGACGATCACGAATCACGACCACGACCACGTCTCACGGGGCGTGGTCGTGATCGTTTACGTGATCGTTTACGTGATCGTGCACGTGCACGCGCACGCGCTCGTGCTCGAAGCGGTCTACACAGGGTTCCCCGCGGGCTACCCGCTCACGCCGCCGCCTTGAGCGACTCCGTGCATTCTGGGCATCGCGTTGCGGCCAAGGGAATCGGCTTGGTGCAGGCAGGGCAGTCTTTGGTGGCGTCGGAACGGAGTTGCAGACGGGTCATCTGCTTGACCATCATGAAAATGGCAAAGGCCAGAATGAAGAAGTCGAGCACGGTCTGGAGAAAGTTGCCGTAGTTGAGCGTGGGCGCTCCGGCCGCCTTGGCTTCAGCCACCGTGGCGTAACTCTTTTCCCCTAGATTGATAAACAAATTCGAAAAGTCGATTTTGCCGACCAGAAGACCGATGGGCGGCATGATGATGTCTTTGACGAGGGAGTCCGTGATCTTGGCAAATGATGCGCCGATAATCACACCGACCGCCAGATCGATGACGTTCCCCTTGAGCGCAAACTTCTTGAAGTCTTGCCATATCGCCATAGCCATTACCTCGCCCCTCTTCCCTTGCGAGTCAATCGAAGAAGCGAGGTCTGGCTCGTGGCCGTGAGATCCCACCCGTCGCGCTCTCCGCGGCCCAAGCGTGCGGCGCCGGCGTACGCGATCATCGCCGCGTTGTCCGTGCAACTTGCCAATGGTGGGACGAAGCAGTCGATCCCCCGCGCATTGGCCATGGTTCGCACGCGCTCGCGCAATTCGCGATTTGCGGCCACGCCGCCGCCGAGCACCACGCGGGACACGCCATTCATCTCGGCGGCCTGCACCAGCTTCTTGGCCAGAACATCGGTCACCGCGCGCTGAAACGACGCACAAAGCGCCGCGATTTCCGCCTCATCCTTGGGTATCCCGTGGTCGGCGACATGTCGGGCCATCCGCGACTTGATTCCCGAAAAGCTGAATTCGAGCGAGCGCACCGAGGCCATGGGGGCTTTCTGCGGAAAGCGCGAGGCATCGCCGATAGCAGCCAATCGGTCGATCACGGGGCCGCCCGGATAGCCCAACCCTAGGAGCTTCGCCACCTTGTCGAAGGCTTCCCCGGCGGCATCGTCGCGCGTTCCTCCGAGCTCGCGGCAGGCATCCTCGGTCGGGCCATCGACATGGTAAATCGAGGTGTGGCCCCCCGACGCGAGCAGCGCGACGAAAGGAAACTCGGGTCGCGGTGCCGCCTCGTCGCTTGACTCGCCGGGCCGGCGGAGAAAGACGGCCAAGAGATGGCCCACGAGGTGGTCGACACCGACCAGCGGCAGGCCGCGCGCCCACGCGATCCCTTTGGCGAACTGCACACCGACGAGAAGCGCCCCGACGAGGCCGGGCCGGTTGGTCACGGCGATGCCGCCGAGATCGTCCAGGCCGACGTTGGCGCGGGCGAGGGCCTCGCGCACCACCGGGTCGATGTTGCGCGCATGATCCCGGGAGGCAAGCTCCGGCACGACGCCACCGTAGCGGGCGTGCAGGTCGACTTGGCTCTGCACCACGTCGGACAACACGGTTCCATCGCTGCGTACGACGGCCGCGCCGGTTTCGTCGCACGATGATTCGATTCCAAGTACGAGCATTGTCTAGATCGGGCAGTTGCCCGGGTGTTGCTGTAGCACGAACACGCCGAACAAGGCTGTCGCCGCCTGGGGATCCGGGGAGGCGCGCTGGGTGCTGCGCATCAAACGGACCTCGACGTCGCCCGAGCTCATGAGCGAAACGACGACGGTGACGTCCGCACGGTCGCGGAGCTCCGTGGCCAGAGGCGTCGCCACGTAAATCATGTTCTTCTCGCGCCCCTCGCCAAACGACAAGGTCGAGAGCGGATCGTGCCAGATCTGCGGGATCTGCTCCAGTGCCGTTGCCTTGAAGAGCCCGTCCGACGTGGTGATGGTCCCCGGCAGGCTTTGAAAGCGGTCCATGTCCAACGTGAGGCACATGCGCGTGTTCTCGGGCACGTTGAAGCGCACGAAGCTGCCGTTGATGACGGTGCCCTCGTAGTGGCCGTCGCCCGTGGAGAAGCGCGAGGTGTTGCGGCAGCTCCCCAGGCACAGGAGAAGGAGCGGCAGCGCGCCCGCCTTCGCGATGTTCGAGATGGATCGGTTCACGGCTTTCCGCGTTGCAATATAGCGCGGGCGCTTTCGCGGACGCGCGGCTCGGGATCGGTGGTGGAGATGCGCTGAGCGATCTCCTGCGCGCCGCGGAGATCGAACGAGGCGAGCGCCTTCATCGCGGCCTCGCGCACGAGCGCGTACGAGTCCTTGGTGGCGGCCTCGCGCAGGTGCCGGCCCGCGTCGGGCGACGCATTGCCCAGGCGCCCCAGCGCTTGCACGGCGAGCACGCGCATCGCCCAATTTTCCTGCTCGCCGAGGAGCTTCGCCACGGCGGCCACCGCGCGCGCATTCCCATGCGAGCCAATGGCGGCGAGGGCCACGCGCTGCACCTCCTCGTCTCGGTCGGCCACGGCTTGCACGACGGCTTCGCTCGCGGCATCCGTCGGCAGGTGCGACAGGAGCACGATGGCCTTTTGCCGCACCTCCACCTCGGGGTGGCGCGCCAGCGAGATCGCCTGCGCCTCCAGCGCGCGCGCCAGCGACTTCGCCCGCGTCTGCGCGGCTTGCACGTCGGGATCCTTCGAGGCGTCGGCCTCCACGAAGGGCCGCAGCGCCCCTTCGCCTGCGCCTACCGCATCGAGCACGGTCAGTGCGCGATCGGCCGAGGTGCGCAGACCTGCGAGCGCCGCGGCCTCCAGCGCATCGCCGTACTTCGTCACCGCGCGCGCCCGCTCCTTCGCCGTGAAGGTGCGCGAGACGAGCCGCATCAAAATGCCCTCCACGTCGAGCGCCCCATCAGGCACTGGGAGAAGCTCGCCCTGCGGTCCCGCGCCTGGTCGCGCCGATGAAGTCGCGGTCGCAAGTAGGATCAAGGCCGAGCTCCCTGCTCCACGCAGCGCCTCCGACGAATTGCGCGCACGCGTGCCCTCGGCATCGCGTCCCGCGAACACGGCATCGGCCATGGCACCGAGGGCCGCCCTTCCGCCCGGCGGCTCCCCATTTTTCTGCACGCCCATGCGCGCGAGGGCCACCAGCGCCAGTTGCCGCGGCAACGGATCGGGGCCCTGCGCCAGCGAAAGCAACGTCGCCGACTCCGAATCGGCACCGAGCTCGCCCAGGGCGAACGCCGCCGAGGCGCGCGCCACGTTGCCCGAGTCCAAGGTGCGCGCGACCCGCGCGATCTCCGCGATGGAGCCGCGGTCTTTGAGCTGGCCCAACCCGAGCACGGACAGGCCGCGCATCTCCGGCGTCCCGTGGCGGGTCAGATTGCGCAACATGGCAATGGCCCGCTTGTCCTGCATACGCGAGAGGCCCCACACCGCGGCGACGGCCACGGCATCGGTTGGCGTTCCCTCGTCGAGCTGCGCCTCGCCCTTGGGGAACAAGAGCGTGCGGTACTTCGGCAAAAGCGCAGGATCCCGCAGCGCACCGCACGCGATCATGGCCCGCGCCCGCAGCGCGGGATCGCCCGGGCCGGTGGCGTACGAGAAGAGCGCCGCGCCGGCATTCTTGTTCTGCACGTAGCCAAGCACGTCGATGGCCACGCGTTGTTGGCCCGCGTCCTGATCGGCCAGCGCATCGAGCAGCGGTTTGACCGCGCGCCCGCCGACCCGCGCCAGCGCCGTCCGTGCCTCCTCGGCGTCCTTCTGCACGGTGGCGCGTTCGCCATCCGTAGCCGTCGGGCTCGCGGTCCTTTTCACCCGCTGCACCAGGCCGAAGGTCAGGCTGCCGTAAATCTCGACCAAGAGCCGTCGGTAAATCGTCTTTTGCGGATTGCCAATCGCGAGCGGCAAGAGCTCCTGCTCGAGCGATTCCAACGTACCCTTACCCAAATTGATCTGCATGGACAGCCGCGCCGCCCGCGCGACCAGCTCCTCGTCGGGTGCACCGCGAAGCACGCGGCGGAAAAGCCGGTCGGCCTCGTCGTTTTCGCCTTTGGACAACAGCAAATCGGCCAATTCGAAATACACGATGTAGAGCCGATCGTTCTTCGCGAGCGCCGCGCGAAATTCGACGATGGCCCGCGCGGTATCTTGCCGCGAGCGGTACATTTCACCGAGGCGCCGGTGACCTTCGGCATCCTCGGGGCTCAACTCCACCGCGCGCGCCGCGTATTTGATCGCGTCGTCGTCGCGATAAAGCTGCAACGCATATTGGGCCATGCGTTGATACAGCTCGCGCGCTCGTTTTGGCTCCACCACGACGAGCTTTTCCAGCACGTTGATGGCATCGAGCAGTTTGCCCTCCTGCACGAGCACGCGCTCGAGGGCCAAATAGCTATCCGCGTCGCCCGGCGCCAATTGAATGACGCGGCGGAGTGTGGCCTCGGCCTCGGGCAGCTTGCGCACGTGGATCTGCACCTCGGCCAAGGTGCGTCCGGCCTCGATGTCCGGCGGGTTGGCCTGGAATTGCGCGGTGAGCGGCGGGAGCTGCCGCTCGATGCTCCGCTCGAGTCCCCAGAGCGTGACCATGTGCGAGCGCACCTCGCGGGCCAGCACCTTGTCGTTGTTCTTTTTGGCTTTTTCGCCCAGCTCCGACCAAAGCGTGCGCGCCTCCTGGTAATTGCGCGACCGTTCCAATGCGCCGGCGAGCTGCTTTTTGTACGTGAGATTCTGCGGCTCGAGCTGCGCGGCCTCGCGCAAGGCGGTCAGCGCGTCGGCGGTCATGTCGTGCTCGAGGTACACCTCGCCCAAGGCGGCGAGTGCCCGCGCCCGCGGCGTCACCGTGGTGAGAATGCGTTTCCACGTTTGCACCGCCAACTGCGTATTCCCATCTTGGAAATAGCGATCTCCCAAATCGACCAGGTGCGACGGGTCGTTTTGTGCGACTTGCGTGAGGCGCGAGAGGACGTGAAGCGATTTCTCATTTTCGCCGATGCGGCCATAAAAGTCGGCCAGGCGGCTGAGGACCTCTTCGTCCCCTTGCGCGCGCGCCTCCAATTGCGTGAGCAGGCGCAGCGCACGGGCGCGGTCGCCGCGTTGAATGAGGGCATCGCATTGTTCGAAAACGAACTCGGGATTGTTCGGTGCCGCGCGAATCAGTGATTCGTATTCGGCAATCGCTTTGTCCAACTCTCCTTGCGATTGCAAAAGGCGAATCATCTTGAGGCGCAGATCGATATGACGCGGATTCGTGGCCAGGGCGCGCTGGTAGGTTTTCAGCGCATTCACGGCGTCGCCTGTCTCTTCGTAGAGGGAGCCGAGCAGCGCCAGGCGCGCGAAGTCGCTGGGGTGCTCGTCCTCGATTTGCTTGATGAGCACCGGCAGCTGCTGGTCGGCGCGGTAAAGCTCCGTGATGACCTCGTAGATTTCCGCGCGCACGGCGGCTTCGGAGCCGGCCACGGAGAGGGCCTTCTTCAGGGTGGCGATGGCCTCTTGGTTCTTGTGGGCCTTCGCCTGCGCCTTGCCGAGCTCCTTGAGCGCGGGGGCGAGCGCGCGGTTGTCGCCCGCGGCGGCGGCGGCAAGCTCTTTGAACTCGGCCTCGGCTTTTTCGAACTCGCCCCGCGTGAAGAGCTCGCGTCCGAGCTCGCCCTTCACGAAGAGACTCGACGGCTGCATCTTCACCAGGTCTTTGTGGAACGCCTTGGCGCCCGCGAAATCTTTCGCGTCGAGGGCGAGCGCCATCAACGTGCGCACCGTCTGCTCTTTGTCGGCGGGCACCGTTTGCAGGGCGAGGGCTTGCTCGTAGCGCTTGCGCGCCGCCGCGGTGTCACCGCGGTCTTGCAGAAGGCGTGCGAGGGCCAGCATCGCGGTGGCGTCGTTGCTCTTGAGGGCGATGGCCTTCTCGTACGTCTTGATGGCGTCGTCGCCGCGCCCGTCCAACTTGTAGATGCCCGCGAGCGTGACCGTCGCCGCGTACTGCTCGGCCCCCGGAGCCGCGGCGCGCTTTTCGAAGTCGGCCACGAGCGCGTTCAGGTTCCCATCCTTGTCGCGGTAAAGCTGCGCAAGGCGCTGCAGCGGAAAGGGCGATCCCGGCTGCGAGAGCACGATTTTCGCGTAGCGCTCGATGAGCACCGTCGGCGGTGCACCCGTCTCCGAAGCCGCCGACGGGCTACCCGTTCCTGCCGGCGGCTTCGGCGAGGTGGGCGGGGCACCCGAGGTCGGAGGCCGCGACGTACCGCCGGGTTTGCCCCCTGGCTTGCCCGGCTGCGAAGGACGGTGACGCCCGCGCGGATCGAAATCCTGCGCCTGCGCCACGGATGCGACGCTGGAATACGCAAGGGCAGCGGCGAGAAGAGAAGCGAGCGCAGCAGAACGACGACGAGGCAGCATGACCAGTCTTATTCAGCTTAGACGCAAACCGGCGCCCGCGCACTGGATGGAAGCGACGGATCAGTCCTCGGGATCGTCGCCGAAAAGGAGACCGACGGAAAACTCGATCGCATCGAAGGGCTCCGCCCGCACACGCTCTCCGCGCTCGGCCGTGAGCACGAGGAGGTAGCCTTCCGCGGTCCAGCGGTGAACGGTCAGCGTTTCCTCCGTCGGGTCCACGAGCCAATAGTGCGGCACCCGCATGCGGAAGTACGTGCGCGCCTTTCGGATCGTATCGTTGCGCTTGTTCGTCGGGGAAAGGACTTCGCACACCCAGTCAGGGCGGACGCGGACCGGGATTCCGGTTGGGCGTTCGGGGACTCGGTCTCGACGCCATCCGGAAATATCCGGTCGATACACCTGATGCGTCTCGAACTCGATGTCCACTTCGAGCACCAACCACCAGCCGCCAGGATGCCGGCCTCCGGGGCGTCGTTGGAAACTGGGGCGCAGCGTTGAAATGAGTCCGCCTTGCGCGTTGCCATGCTCGAACGAGGGGTGAGCCTTTTCAACGATTTCGCCGTCGACGACCTCGTGGTAGCGCTCGTCCTCCGGGATGGCCAAGAGGTCGTCCCATGTCGCCGTGCCTCGCTTGGAGGCCATGTCAGTTCGACGTGACCGGCGGTTTTGCGGTGCCGTGACCCGCGCCGGCTCCCGTGGCGCCTGCGGCGGGATCCTTCTTGTCGTCGCGCGCGTCTTCCTTTTTGCCATTGGTTGCGTCGCGATCGCGGGCGGGCGGCGGGCGCGTCGTCGGCGGCGGGCGGCGGGCAACCCCCAAGGGGTAGCTCGTTGGAAGGCCGTCGCGCGGGATGGCCTCGAGCATGTCGGCCAGCTCGTTGGCACTGTGCGGGCGGTCTGCGACCTTCTTCTTGAGGCACTTCATCACCGCGTCGTCGAGCGCTTCCGGAATGGGAAGATCCGGGCGGCGCGTGCGCATGGGCGTGGGGACCTGGCGCTGATGAAGATCGAGAAGCTCGCGCCGGCTCTGCGCGACGATGGGAAGCTCGCTGGTGAGCGCCTCGTACATGAGGCAGCCCAGCGCGTAGATGTCCGTGCGCGCTTCCACGGCGGCGCCGATGCATTGCTCGGGCGCCATGTACTCGGGCGTGCCCAAGGTGTAGCCGGCTTGCGTGAGCGACTCCGCCGTCGTCAACTTGCTCATGCCGAAGTCGAGCACCTTGGAGCTGCCGTCCTCGAGCAAGAAGATGTTGCCCGGCTTCAGATCGCGGTGCACCACGCCCTTCTGGTGCGCGGCGCCCAACGCGCGGCACACGCCGATGAACACCGGCAAGGCGAAGCCCGGTGCCAGCGCGCCCTCGCGTCCGAGTTTGTCGGCGAGCGAACGGCCCACCAGGCGCTCCATGACGACGTAGATCGACCCGTCGGGCATCTGGTCCAAGTCGAGCACGCGCACCACGTTGGGGTGCTCCACGTGCACCTGGATGTACGCTTCGCGGCGAAGGCGCGCGATCTCGCCACCGTCGCGCGCGGCGGCGCCGCGGAGAACCTTGATGGCCACCTCGTGGCCGAGCGAGACGTGCTCCGCCGCGTAGACCACGCCGATGCCGCCCGAACCGATCTTGCGCCCGATGCGGTACTTGCCGCCCAGCACCGTGCCCGTGAGCTCTCCCGGCGTGGAGCCGAGCTCGCCCCGCAGCTCGAGGCCGCGTTCGAGCGCGGCGATGCGGTTCTTCTCGAACGAGCGCGCGCTGCGGTCCTCGCGGTTGCGATCCCAGAGGTAGCCCGCGCCCCCGCCGAGCAACGCGCCCAGCACCGCGGCGATGCTTCCCGCGACCCAACCACCCGTGGCCGCGATGGTGGCGCCGCAGCCGATGGCGGCCATCGTGCCTCCGAGCGGCGCGCCGGTGCGCGGCACCGTGCTGCGCCAGCGGACGGTGTACACGCAGGCGTCGGCGCCCTTCGCGATGCACGTGTTGTGCGTGATCTCGGCGTCTTGCAGGCCCCAGATGCGGGGGATGCCGCCGAGCTCTCCTTCGCGTGCGGCGCAGAGAAGCTCTTCTTCCCGCGCGTCGTGCCGGTCTGGATCTTCGACGGCGTCGTCGCGCAGCCGATACGTCATCCGGACGGCATCGACGACGGCGCGATCGCTCGTTCGACTCTTGATACTTTTGCTCGTCTTGGGGCCGAGCTCTTCGAGTTCCCAGGTACCAATTCGCGTCACCTCGCGGGCGTTGGCCGCGAGGTAGCGGTAGGCATCGATGGGCTGCTCGGCGATGCGGAGCATGCGCACCAGCGTGCCCAGCGCCTCAGGGTGCGTGACGTACTCCCCGCGGTGGCGCAGCGCCGATGGGCCGAGCTGCTGCGCAAGGGCGCGAAGGGCACGTCGGGCGGCCCCGACGCTGAGCCACCCGGTTTCGTTGTCGACAATCGCGGGATCGATCCCCGCACTGTTGAGGAGGGCACGTGCTGCTCGCTCCCCTTTCTCGGCGCGGATACGAAGCAGGTAGGTCTTGAGGATGGAGGCCCGAAGTTCCTCTTTACCCCCCCTACGAACGGATCCGCGCGGCAGTGAAGGCGCGCCGGTCATATGGCACAAGGTTACCTCCGGCTCGAGCCGGAGACAACGCCCTGCCGAAAGATGGCTCCTCCTTCAGCTTCGGCCGGCGTTCCTCCCGTTCGTTGGGGGCCCGCTCAGGGCGTTGCGCCGCTGTACAGCGCGTAAATCGCACCCCAGCCCATTGCCAGCAGGACGACGAAGAATCCCAGGATGACCCACTCGAGCTTCTTCAAAGCGCGCCGGCTCTCCACGATGCCCCACCCCATGCAGAAGGTGTGCAGCCCGTTGGCGAGGTGGTAGGCCAGCCCGAGAATGCCAAGGACGTAGACCACCAAGGTCGGGGTGTGGAAGCGCATTTCGTGGCTGATGTCGGCGAATGCCTCGGCATGCCCCTCGACGAAGCGCGGATGGATCCAGGCCAGCCAGAGGTGGGCGATGATGAAGAGCAGCAGGCCGATCGCGCTGATGCGCTGAAGGGCATACTTCAGGTTGGTGTAGAAGCCGTAGCGCACGTTGTTGGGTCGCGCGCTGAGCAGCCGGCCGATGCCCCAGACGGAGTGGATCAGCAGGGGGAGCAACACCACGATGGCCGTGATGAACTGGGCGGCTGGATGTGGATAAGACGTAACGGATTTTTCCCAGGCTTCCGCACCGTAAAAGGCCGCGAGGTTGTTCCAGATGTGGACGACGGACCAGATGCCGAGCGGCAAAATCGCGAGGAGTGAGCCAATTCGGGCGCGCAAAAAGCTGGCACCGCCCAGTTTGATTCCCACTTTTTCGCTTTCCTCGGAAGCAGCCTGTGTCGTTGTAGCGCTAGCGTTCAGCATCGCGCACGATGCTGGTGCGAACGGCGAGCGTTGACAAGGGGGCTTGCGCTACCAAGGCACATCGATGAAAAGAGGAGGGATGCGTTGTGCCGTGCTCGCCACGGTGGGGGTTCTCGCGAGCTTTGGTCCGCCGACCAAGGTTTTTGCGGCGCCCGTGGACGCAGCGACCGTGGGTCCGACGACCAGCGTGCGCCCGCCGCTGGGGCCTAGTGGAGCTGGCGGAGCGCCGAATGGCGGCGACGCCGGGAGTTCTACGGGAGGAAACGCTGCTGGAGCAATCAGTGCGAACGCGCCTACGCTGACCGGGGCCATCCCGCTCCATGCTTCGGTGCAGGGGACCGAGCTTCACTCCGTGGAGCTCGGGGCCGCGCCGACGCCCGGTGCCCGGCGCACGTACAAGGCTCTCACCTGGGGGGATCTGGCGCGGAACAACCTGCCGACGGGCCTGTACGCGGTGCGATTCCAGGTCGCCGGTGGGGAGCGTGTGGCCGTGGAGATCCCCGTTTGCTCGGGGCGTGGTCGCGTTTTGGTGAACGGCACCGCCGTGCCCACCGCCGGAAATGGTCCGGTGGTGGTGCCGCTGCCGCCGCGTCCCGAGCGCGCGCACGACGTGGAGATCGAGATCCACGTGGGCGCGTACGAGCACCGGATCGTGTGCGGACAAGCGCCGAAGTTCGGGGCGCAGATCGAATCGCGCGAGGGCCTGGGGCTTCTCTCGTTCGCATCGCCGCATGCGGCGGCGGGCGGAGGCAAGGCGGTGGTGTTCATCCCACCGGGGCACGACATTCAAAAGCCGTCGGCGCTTCTCGTGGGCACGCACCCGTGGAACGGGACGATGTGGACCTACGGCGCGTACGCGGACCTTCTGCGCGAGGCGGCCGCGCGCGATGTGGTGCTGCTCATGCCCAGCGGCTTGGGCAACTCGCTCTACACCGCAGCCGCCGAAGATGAAGTGATGCGGGCCATCGATACGGTCTCGCAGGCCGTGGCCGTCGATCCGCGGCGCATCTCCATTTGGGGTGCCTCGATGGGCGGGGCGGGGGCGACGACCATCGGGTTTCATCATCCGGACAAGTTTGCGAGCGTCACCAGCTTTTTCGGCGACTCGAAATACGACACGAGCACCTACGTGAAGAGCATCCTGCCGAACGAGGCGGCCGCGCACCTCGTCAACGCGCTCGACGTGGCGGAGAACGGCCGGCACGTGGCCGTGTGGCTCGTGCACGGAGACGATGATCGCGTCTCGCCCCCGGCCCAGAGCGCGATGCTCGCGCGGGTGCTGCGCGACCGAGGCTTTGCCGTGCGCCACGATCGCGTCCCGCACATGGGGCACGACGGCGCGCTGGTGGCGCGGTTCATTGCGGAGGTCGTGGGCCAGGCCTCCGAGGCGCGCGTACCGGCCACGGTCTCGCGCGTGACCTACCGCAGCGTGCGGCCGGTGGACACGGGGGCGTACGGCGTGAAGATCGCGCGCTCCGGCATCGGGGACGCATTCGTCGACATCGAGCGGCGCGGCGAGACGGTTCACGTGCTTGCGGCGAGTGGCGTGCGCTCCATCGAGTTCGCGCGCGGGGCGCTGGGGACATCGCCCATGACGCCGCCGCCCATCACCATGGACCCCAACGTCAAAGTCGAAGTGCGTTGGGAGGGAATCTCGGTTCCGGCTTCCGTGATGGCCCCGGTAGTATCGCCGTCTCCCCGATGAAAATGAACCCGCGCTGGGAGCGCGCACTGCTCCTCTGCCCGCCCGTGATCACCGTCGTGGTGATCGCGCTGGGTCTTCGCATCGGTGCCTCGCAGGAAGCGCGGGCCGCCCGCGTGTACGGTGCGCCGCCCGCGACGGGGCAGCATGGACTAGCGTGGACCATCGCGTTGATGCGCGAGGATCGCGGCGTCAAAGAGCCGGTGCCCAACGAGGCGTTGCGCGTGTCGGTGACGCAGCAAGGCGGCCACGGTGCGACGTGGGAGGGCATGACGAACGCCGATGGCGTGGCCGAAGCCTGGCTCGCGCTCGAAGGGGTCGCGCCCGGCGAACGCCTCGCCGCGCAAGTCGTGTCGTCGCGCACCGGCGAGGATTTCGCGCACGGCATGGTGACGGTGCCGCCGCAGCGAACCGACTCCATCGAGGAGCGTGCACCTGCGTTTCTCGCGCCGAGCCGGCGTGCAGGCACCATTGCGCTGGATGCCGTGGTGATCGGTCGCTCGCTGGCGGCGGAGTTTCCCTCGCGGGTGCTCGTGCACGCGACGGATGCCACGACGGGGGCGGGGCTGGCCAACGTGCGCATTGCGGTGGAGCCCGAGCCAGGCCTCGAGTCCGCCGCACCGACGGTGCGCACCTGCGACAACGGGTGGGCGGAGGTGTCGATGATCGCGCGCGCCCACGTCGTCGGCGCGTCGTTTCATGCCGAGGAGGGCAAAGGGAAGACCGTGCGCGCGGGCGACTGGTACGGCGCAATCCCCGTGGCCGGTGGCGCGTTCTCGGTGTCCTTGCCCGAGGCCGGCGGAAGCCTCAGCGTCCGCAGCCCGTCCCCGCGCCCGGTGGCGTACGTCGAAATCGACGACGACAAGGGCCGGGCACGCGGCTACGCGCTGGATCTCAAGGTCGACGGCACCGGGATGCGCAGCGCCAGTGTGCCTTTCCCCACTGACGCTCCGGAAAAGGGCTTCGTCATTGCCTCCGGCGAGCCCCACGGCGCCGAAACTTTGTCCGGCGCCACCTTGGCCTTCCCCTATGTTCCGCCGGCGAGCCCGTGCGACGTGCGCCCGGCCCTCGCGCGCATGACCGCCCGCGCCTTCCCGCGCCCGGTCGTACTCGACGGCCTCGGCCCCGTGCACATGGTCGCCGCCCGCGCGCGTGCCCGGGGCCTGCGCCTCGCCTTGTGGACCTTGCTCCTCGCCGCCTTGGTCGAGGGCCTGCTTCTCCTGCGCCATGCAAAGCGCGGCCGCATCGGCTTTGCACGATTGCCGCCGGAGCTCATCGAAGGCCGCGTCGGCAGCGTCGCGGTGGGCCTGGGCATTGGCCTCTTGGGCTTCGCCCTCCTCGCGGCGCTGCTTCTGCGCTCGGCCTCCTAGTCCTTCACCTTTTCCTCGACACGCATGGCGGCGCGCACCCAGTGGCGGACCTTCTCGAGGTGCGCGTTCTCCTCGTCGAGCGCCTCTTTGAAGGATTGGACCAGGTCCTCCCGATTGAAGTCGCCCGCGAGCGTGATGAGCAAGGTCCACCCGTCGTTGTCGGCCAGCTCCGCGACCAGGATGGCCTCCAGGCCTTGCACGAAGGTGGTGCGTGGGTCGAGCAGCACTTGGGCGAGGCCCATCGACTCAACGGCGACGACATCCGCGGAGGGTGTGATGACCGTGGGATCGCCGCCAAGGCTTTCGATGGTCGACTTGAGGAGCGAGAAATGCGTGAGCTCCTCCTGGTGGAATCGCTCCAGCACCGAGCGCTGGGGCCCACCGGCGAAGGTTCCGAAGGTGTCGAATTTGGAGAGCAAGGCTTCGTACAGACGCGTGCCGGTGCGCTCGAAGGCAAGGCGTTCGCCGAGCTTGTCCATGAAGACGGTCATGCTCAGGCCCTGCACGGCTTTGATGGTGGTGCCCACGACGCCCTTCAACGTGGAAGGCGCCGGAACGTGGCCGACGGGCAGGCCCTCCTTGCCGTACGCATTTCGCACGGCCGCGATCCATTGTTCGTCGCCCGTCGAGCTGGGGGTCGCTTCGCTCACCGAATCGACCAGCTCCTTGCCGTGGATGGGGGACGTGGCCATCCCGGTGCGGTTCAATCCCATTTTCAAGGTGCTCTTTCCCACCACGTTCATCACGGCCTCGCTTGCTGGGGCGCCTTCGCGCCGTTCTGAAGGGTGAGCTCCGTACCGGGAGCCCAGCGGTATCCGGCGGCCACGATTTGCGACGGCGAGCCATTGCGGTTCATGCGTTCGCGGTAGGCCATCGACGCCGTCGAGTCTTCGCGCGGGCCGACGATCTGCGTGCCGTTCGCCCGAAGGTCCACCTCGGCCTGGAGCACGTCGCGCACGTAGCGGCGGTGGCTCTGGTAGGCGATGGGTTCGGGCAGCGTTTGCGGAAGGATCTCGGCCGGGTCACGCTTTTCCACCGTCTTGAACAAGTCCATCACGTAATGCAAATGGCCTAGTTCGTATTCGACGAAGCGCTCCCAAATCTCTTTGATGCGGGGGTTGTCCTCCTGCGTATAACAGGAGTGATAATTGTAGACCTCACATGCTTCGTGGAGCAGCCACTTCTCCAACCATGTCTCGTACGGGTCGATGATGGACTCGTACTGCGTCACGTGCTGCTCTTCGATGGAGGCAATCTCCGCATAGAGCTGGCGCGCGGCGGGATCGGCGAAGGTGGGCCCCACGGTCATGTAGTAATCATGGGTCTGGTGCTCGCCCGCCATGATGGTCAGCGCATTCAACTTGGTAATCGGCGAAGCCTTCTTTCGATCGTAACACTCCCGCAAATCGTCCTCGGGTGCGCGGTGCTCGACGGCCGTGGGCCGGCCCGGACGGATATCCGTGTAACACTGCGTGAGCGCATTGGCATCCTTGCCTTCGATGCGATCCATCAGTGCGGCATATCGGTACAGATGGTCGAAGTCCTCGAGCATGCCAAAATGATAAACCTGCTTCATATACGGATCGGGCTCGTGGGCGGCCACACTGGCCGTCACCTCGATGGCCACTTGCTCGAAGCCGATGGTCGTCTCCAAGGCCGATTGATCCGGCGGATTGAGCCAATTGACCAATGTCTGCTGGTGCTGCTCGACCCGCCGAACGCGGGCGAGTTGCAGCTGCAACGCCTTGTTCATGCGTGCTGCGGCGTGACCGAAACGCAGAGCCTCGGATTCGATGCCGTTCATCAGAATGACGCGCACCCGGGTGAAGGCGTCGTCATCGAGTTTGCTATAAGGAACGCGAACCAGGTCGCGCCAATCGAACTCCTGCTTTTCGAGCGGTATACCCCGCTCTGCAAATATATCGAGACTCATGGCCGTGCTCCTCGTCAGGGTTTGAGAACGACTTTTACGCAGCGGTCTTCTTTGCGACAGAAGATGTCATATGCATGCGGCGCTTCGGACAGCGCCACGCGGTGGGTGATGATGTCGTCGGTGCGCACGTGCCCGCTCTCGATGATTTTGACCAACTCGTCGATGTAGCGATGAACCAGCGCCTGGCCGAAGCCGATGCGGATGCCCTTGTCGAACATTTGGCCGAGGGGGAAATCGTCGTAGTTCATGCCGTACACGCCCACGACCGTCACGGTGCCGCCGCGGCGGACGGCGCTGATGCAGTGGCGCAGCACCTCGATGCTGCCGACTTCGGCGTGGATGACATTGGAAAGCTTCTTCGCAATGCCACGGTGCGCCTCCATGCCGACCGCGTCGACGCAGACGTCGGCGCCGCGACCGTGGGTGAGATCGCGGATGGCCTGCACCGGGTCGACCTGCGAAGCGTCGATGACCTCCGCATTGGCGGTCTCGCGCGCGCACTCCAGACGGTATGGCACCCGGTCGATGCCGATGACCTGGCGGGCGCCGCGCAGCCAGGCGCACTTCTGCGCCATGAGCCCTACGGGGCCGCAACCGAAGACGGCAACCGTCTCGCCGCCGCGCACCTCCGCCCAATCGATGGCCGACCAGCCCGTGGGCAGGATGTCCGAAAGAAAGAGCACTTGATCGTCGGTGAGCGAATCGGGAACACGGCGCGGTCCGTAATCGGCATACGGAACCCGGACGTACTCGGCTTGCCCGCCGGCATACCCGCCGTACAAATCCGTGTATCCGAACAGACCGCCGCCCTTTTGCGTGAGCAGGCCGCCCTCCGGCCCGTAGTGCTTCTTATTCGAGTTTTCGCAATGGACCGGCAGACTCCGTTCGCAGAAGAAGCATTGTCCGCACGCGACGGGGAAGGGCACCACCACCCGGTCGCCCTTCTTCAGGCGCTGCACCGACGTTCCGATTTCCTCGACGATGCCCATGAACTCGTGGCCGAGAACGAGATTTCGAATCTGCGGGAAGAACCCGTTGTAAATGTGGAGATCGGATCCGCAAATGGCCGTCGACGTTACGCGCAGGATGGCGTCCGTCGGGGCCTGGATGCGGGGGTCGTCCACCTTGTCGACGCTGACCTTTTTGGGGTGATGAAACACGACTGCTTGCATGGGAGTCTCCTCGTTTGGCCCTCTGCGCCGCGCGCTCGAGCCATTTCAGGATGGCCTCTTCTTCGGCTTCGGCCGCCGTGGCGAACGCGCCCGCGAGCCATCCCTGCTCGTACGCGTCGAATACCGCAGGATGTACGTAACATTTGCGACACACCGAGGGTGTATTGCCGAGTTGCAAGGCCACCGCTTTGACGACTTCGGCCAAAGCCTTTTTCGTCGGGGCTTTTGCCTCCTCGCACCCTTTGCAGAGTTCGAGCAGGCCGCGCGTCGCGAGTACGGTGCCGGCCCACGTGCGAAAATCCTTCGCCGTGAAGGCATCTCCCGCGATGGAGCGAATGTAATCGTTCACGTCGGCCGACTCCACGGAGCAAACCTCGCCGGCCTCGTTCAGATATTGGAAGAGCTCTTGGCCCGGCAGGTCGCCGCATTTCGCCACGATGCGCGCCAATTGCCGATCGTTCACGTCGATGACGTGCTTCTTTCCGCTCTTGCCGCGGAAGTGGAAATGAAGGCGCGACCCCTCCACGACGACATGGCGCTCGCGCAAGGTGGTCAATCCGTACGAACCGTTCTCGCGCGCGTATTCCTCGTTGCCCACGCGCATGCGGGTCAGTTCGAGAAGCCGCACCACCGTGGCCAGCACTTTCTCGCGGGGCAGGCCGGGCAGCGCCAGATCGCGATCCACGGCTTTGCGAATTTGCGGCAGCGCTCGGGCGAACGCGAGGACCTTGTGGTACTTGGCCTCATCGCGAACCTCGCGCCACCGCACGTGGTAGATGTACTGCTTGCGCCCTTTTGCGTCGCGCCCGGTCGCTTGAATGTGCCCGTGGCCGATCGGGGCGATCCACACCTTCGTCCACGCCGGAGGTATCACGAGTTTGCGAATGCGCGCGAGCACGCGCGCGTCCCGCAGCGTCGTTCCCTCCGGCGTCAGATACCGAAATCCGCCGCCGCAGCGCACGCGGCGAATGCCGGGTGACACATCGCTGACGTAACGCAGTTCAACGCTTCGCGGCACCCCGGCTGACCTTTCGCTTCACGGGTTTGCGCGGCGAGGTCGACGCGGACTTGCGACGGCTCGGTGCGCTCTCGGGGGCGGAGGCGCGATCGATGAGCTTCGCAAACCGGCTGGGTTTACCCGTGGCGGTACGGTCCTGATAGAGAAAAGCGAGTTCCTTCTTCTCGAAGGTGTCGAAAAACTGCTTCCACGAAATCTCCTCGAGCGTGCCTTCGCCGCTGAATCCGGGGAAGTCGATGCGAAGAATGCCCGTGTCGCCTTTACCTCGACTCGTTCGTTTTACCCGCGCGGGGTGCCCGCCGCGCTCTTCGGCCCAACGCCGAATTCGCTCGTGGTCGGTCGTTGCTACTGCTTGTGCCATGGCCGCTCCTTTCCTGGGATGGCGTTTCGTTATCCTCCGCGCCGTGCATCGCGCAGGCCATCACCCGATGGCGGACTCGTAATCTCCGCGTCCAACTCGATTTCTCGGGCCGTGACAAATTGGCCCGTTCCGACGCAGCGACGATCGACCGGGTCGCATATTGTCACATAACGCGGGCGTGGCACGAAACGCACGCAAGGGAGGTTAGTACCTTCTTTTCGTGCCACTCGCGGGGGCAAGATCACTTTGGCACGTACGTCGCTTTGCGTTGGCGACCATGGCGCACGTACTCGTAACGGGTGGAGCCGGATTCATTGGATCGCATCTCGCGGATCATCTGACGCGAAGCGGACATCGAGTTCGTGCTCTGGACAATCTCGATCCTCAAGTGCACGGAGCCGACCGCGCAAGGCCGAAATATTTGCACCGTGACGTCGAACTCGTCGTCGGCGACGTGCGCGACGGTGATGCCGTGCGCAAAGCGCTCGACGGCATCGACGTGGTCTTCCACCTCGCGGCGCTCGTGGGCGTTGGCCAGAGCATGTACCGCATCGAGGAATACACTTCGGTGAATTCCGTAGGTACGGCGGTGCTGCTCGAAACACTGTCGAAAAAGCCCGTCGAGCGGCTGGTGGTGGCCTCGAGCATGAGCATTTACGGCGAGGGGCTGTACCACGATGCACGAGGTCGCGTAACGGCCAGCGCCAGCCGCGGACTCGAGCAACTCCGTGCTGGGAATTGGGAGTTGTGCTCGGACGATGGAAGCGTGCTTTCGCCGGTGGCGACGCCCGAGACGAAGGCTCCGAATTTGGAATCCGTGTATGCGCTTTCCAAATACGACCAAGAACGGATGTCGCTCGTGGTGGGGCGCGCATACGGCATTCCCACCGTGGCCCTGCGCTTCTTCAATGCGTACGGCCCGCGGCAAGCGCTCTCCAATCCGTACACGGGTGTTCTGGCCATCTTCGCCTCGCGCCTGTTGAACGGGAATCGCCCGCTGGTCTTCGAAGACGGTTTGCAGCGGCGCGACTTCGTCAGTGTGCACGATGTCGTGCGCGCATGCGCCTTGGCCATGGAGTCGAAGCAGGCACCGGGCAACGTGTACAACGTGGGCAGCGGACGCTCGGTGACCGTTCTCGAGGTGGCCGAACGCGTGGCCGCGGGCGTGGGGCGGCCGGAGCTTGCCGCCGAGTTGACCGGCCGCTACCGCGTGGGCGATATCCGCCATTGTTTTGCCAACATCGACAAGGCGCGCCGCGAGCTCGGGTACGAGCCGCACGTCACCCTGGAAGAAGGGATTCACGAGCTGTCGCAGTGGCTGAGCGGGCAGGTGGCCCGCGACCGTGTGGCCAGCGCGCGCGCCGAACTCGAAATGCGAGGGCTAACCCTATGAATATGAATTCCGAATTGCGGCGTGCGACCGTGTTGGTCACGGGCGGCGCCGGTTTCATCGGCTCGAATCTGGCGAGCCGGCTCTTGCGCCTGAATGCGCATGTCATCGTGCTGGACAACCTTTCGCGGCGCTACGTGGGCAAGAATCTCGAGTGGCTGCGCGACGAGCACCGCGGCCGGCTGGACGTGGTCATCGGCGACGTGCGCGATCCGGCCGTCGTGCGGCGTGAGGTGGCTCGTGCGACGCACGTCTTTCACTTCGCGGCGCAGGTCGCGGTAACGTCGAGCCTGACGGATCCGCAGTTCGATTTCGACGTCAATGCGGGCGGCACGCTGAATGTGCTGGAGGCGGTGCGCGCGCAGCCGACGCCACCGCGTGTATTCTACACATCGACGAACAAGGTTTACGGCGGCCTCGGCGACGTCGAGCTCACGGAGTCGGCCACCCGCTACGAGCCGTCCGACGCCGGCCTGCGCGCGCGGGGCATCGATGAAGCGCGGCCGCTCGATTTTCACAGTCCGTACGGTTGCTCCAAAGGGACGGCCGACCAATACGTGCTCGACTACGCACGCAGCTTCGGCATTCCCGCGGTGGTCTTTCGAATGAGCTGCATTTACGGCCCACGGCAATTCGGAACCGAGGACCAGGGCTGGGTGGCGCACTTTCTCATCCGTGCGCTGCGCGGGGAGCCGATTACCGTTTACGGCGACGGCAAACAGGTGCGCGACGTTCTCTTCGTCGATGACCTGGTGAATGCCTTTCTCGCGGCCGATGCCCATATGGATCGGGTGCGCGGCCGCGCCTTCAACATGGGCGGCGGGCCGGACAACACGACGAGTTTACTGGAGCTGTTCTCATATATGCGTGACAGGCTCGGGATGGACATTGCCTTCGACCACGACGATTGGCGCGTGGGCGACCAGCGTTATTACGTGTCGAACCCCGAGCGCTTTGGAAAGCTCACCGGATGGTCGCCGCGCGTTGGCGTGCGCGAGGGTGTGGAGAGGCTTTTCCGATGGCTCGCGCTGGACTCCAGGGACAGATCGGTTCAGCGCGCGGCCCACGCAGCCAACCTGACGGGGGTGTCATGAAGATTTCCCTCGTCAATCCGCGCTGGAGCTTCGAAAAGAGCGTCTACTTCGGGTGCCGCGCGCCGCACTTTCCACTGGAGTTCGCCTATTCGAAGGCACTGCTCGAAGCCGCGGGCCATGAGGTGCAGCTGGTGGATGCCCAGCTCGAGGAGCTCGGGTTGGACGAGGTTCGCGCGCGCCTCGGGCCGTTCGAGCCCGACATGATCGTGCTCACCACCGCCCCGAGCTACCTCTTTTGGCGGTGTGCGCCGCCGGAGCTGCGCGTCCCTGGCGAGCTCGCCGATGCAGTGCGCGATCTCGCCGAGTACCTGATCGTCGTGGGGCCACACGCCTCCACGACCCCGCGCGCGGTGCTTCGCAAGCTCCACGCGGACGTGGCCGTGCTCGGCGAGTGCGAGGAAGTGCTGACGGCGCTCGCTTGCACACCCGTGTCCGAGTGGGACGGGCTCTCCTCGGTGGCGCTCCACCGCGACGGCGAAGAAATCGTGCACGGCAAGCCGCACGCAACCGACATGTCCAAGCTGCCGGCCCTCGCATGGCCCGACGCGCTCGTGACGCGCCACGATCACCACCATCACCGCTTCGACACGAAGCCGATGGGGCCGGGGGCCGAGGTGGAAACCTCGCGCGGGTGCCCGTACCATTGCACCTTTTGCGCAAAGGACAATTTTCGTAATCGCTTCCGCAAGCGCCCGTTGAACGTCGTCTTGGACGAGGTGGACCGGCTCATCGCGCAGGGTGTCCAGTATTTCTATTTCATCGACGAAATCTTCGTTCCGGATCGACCGCTGTTGGAAGCGCTCATTCCGCGCAAGGTTCACTTTGGTGTCCAGATGCGCATCGACAATTGGTCGAAGGAGATGCTCACGTTGCTCGGCGCGGCCGGCTGCGTATCGATCGAGGCCGGCGTGGAGAGCATTTCCGAGCGCGGGCGCTCGCTTCTGGCCAAACGCTGCAAGCTCACCACCGAGGAGCTCACCGAGCTGCTTCTCTTCGTCAAGCGGCACGTGCCCTTCGTGCAGGCGAACTTGCTCGACGGCAAATTCGACGATGCCCAGGAGCTCGCGGCGTGGCGGCGGCGGCTCTCCGATGCCGGCGTTTGGTCGAACGATCCCGTTCCGCTGTTTGCCTATCCGGGCTCGCCCGAATACGCGCTTCGCTGGGGCCAGCTCGACGACGATGCATGGGAGCGCGCCCACGCCGACTACTTGGAGCGCTTTCGTGCTTTCAGCGACATTCAAGAGCAGGTACCCGCGCCGTTGCACGAATTGGAGCATCGATGAGCCTTCGTACGGTGCTCATGACCTGCGACGCCGTCGGCGGCGTATGGACCTACGCGTTGCACCTGGCGCGCGGCATCGCCGAGCAGGGCGTGCGGGTGGTTCTCGCCGCGCTGGGCCCGCCGCCGAATACCGAACAGCGGCGTGAGGCAGAACGCATTTCCGGGCTCGATCTGCGCGTGTTCGAAGGGCGCCTCGAATGGATGGACGATCCCTGGGACGATGTCGGCCGAAGCGGCGAATGGCTTTTGGCGCTCGAGCGGGAAACGCGGCCCGATATCGTGCATTCGAACATGTATGCGCATGGGGCGTTGCCCTTCCGGGCCCCCACGGTGGTGGTTGCGCACTCGTGTGTCTTGTCATGGTGGGACGCCGTCAAGAACGAACCGCCGCCGGAGAAATATGCCCGTTACCGCACGGCGGTGGCGCGGGGCCTTTCCGGAGCGGACGCCGTCGTGGCGCCCACACGGGCGATGCTCGAGGCCGTGCGAAAGCATTACGGTAGCCCGGCCCGCGCCCGCGTGATCCACAATGCCACACCCGTGCCGAGTCGCACCGGCTCCACGAAATCCCAGGTCATCTTTTCGCAGGGACGATTGTGGGACGAGGCGAAGAACGTCGAGGCTCTCGCCGCCATTGCGCCGCGCACACCATGGCCCATTCACGTTGCAGGCTCGCCCGTGCACCCCGACGGCCGCTCCCGCGAGCTCGCGGGCATTTGCAATTTGGGCTGGCTCGGGCGCGAAGCGCTCGAAGCGTGCCTCGCCACCTCCGCGATTTACGCGCACCCTGCGCGCTACGAGCCATTCGGCCTCGCGCCCCTCGAGGCGGCGCATGCGGCCTGCGCGCTCGTCCTCGGCGATATCCCCAGCCTGCGCGAAATCTGGGGCCCCAACGCGCTCTATGTGGCATCGGACGATCACGAGGCGCTGGCCACCACGCTGCTCGGACTCATTGCCGACCCTGGCCGGCGCGTCGAGATGGGCCAACGTGCGCAGCGGCGCGCGCGCGATTTTTCGCTCGCGTGTCAAGCTCGCGATTACCTCGCCCTTTACAGCGAGCTTCAGGAGGAGGCTTGAAGGCCATGCGCATCGCTCTTTTCTGCCACTCCATTTTATCCGATTGGAATCACGGCAATGCCCATTTCCTGCGGGGCGTCTCCGCGGAGCTCATGGATCGCGGGCACGCCGTCCGCATCTTCGAGCCGGAGGACGGCTGGAGCATGAACAACTTGCTCGCCGACGGTGGTTCCCAGGCCCTCGACGACGTCCGCCGCGCCTTTCCTCTCTTCGTGCCCACGCGGTACCGGGGCGACGCACTGGATCTCGATGCGGCCCTCGACGGCGTCGACCTCGTGCTCGTCCACGAATGGAACGCGCCCGAGCTGGTGCACCGCATTGGCCAATACCGCGCGCGCAATCCGCAGTGCCGCATTCTCTTCCACGACACGCACCACCGGGCCATCACCCAGCCCGAGGCGATGAAGCAATTCGAACTATCGCACTACGACGGCGTTCTCGCCTTCGGAAACGTGCTTCGCGATTTGTACCTCGAGCGCGGCTGGGCCGCGCGCGCATGGACATGGCACGAGGCCGCCGACACGCGCATCTTCCGCCCCCACACGGGCGTCGCCAACCAGGGCGATCTGGTGTGGATCGGCAATTGGGGCGACGAAGAACGAAGTGCGGAGCTCGACGAGTTTCTTCTCCAGCCCGTGCGCACATTGGGCCTTCGGGCGCGTGTGCACGGCGTGCGTTACCCCGAGGAGGCGCTCTCCGCACTTTCCCAAGCGGGGATCTCCTACGGCGGGTGGCTGCCCAATCACCGCGTTCCAAGCGTATTTGCCCAATACCGAGTCACGGTGCACATCCCGCGGCGGCCATACGTGGAGGCTTTGCCGGGTATTCCGACGATTCGTCCTTTCGAGGCGCTCGCGTGTGGCATCCCCCTGGTCTGCAGCCCTTGGTCGGACACGGAAGGGCTCTTCACCGCGGGCGAGGATTACCTCGTAGCCCGCAACCGGCGCGAAATGGAAGAGCACCTCTGCGATCTGCTCTCCGATCCGGATTGGGCGCATGCCTTGGCCCAGCACGGGCGTGAAACGATTCTTCGGCGTCACACCTGCGGCCATCGTGCTGCGGAGCTTCTTTCGATTGCCGGCGAATTGGGTCTTTTGCAAAACGGGAGTCTGTCATGAACATCGGGTTCTTCGGCTCGAGCCTGGTCTCGGCCTATTGGAATGGCGCGGCGACGTATTACCGCGGCATCATTCGTGCGCTCGATGCGCTCGGGCACCGGGTAACGTTTTACGAGCCCGACGCATTCGACCGGCATGCGCACCGCGACATTCCGGACCCACCATGGGCCGACGTGGTCGTCTATCCTGCCACCGATCCGGCCGCCGTCTCACGCCTCGTGGCCAATGCGGCGCGGAAAGCCGACGTTCTCGTCAAGGCCAGCGGGGTGGGGGTGCTCGACTCGCTTCTGGAGGCCGCCGTTCTCGCGTACAAGCGTCCGCGGCAGACCACGATTTTCTGGGACGTCGATGCCCCCGCGACCTTGGCGCGCGTGCGAAATGACCGGCGGGATCCATTTCGCGAGCTCATTCCCTTGTATGATTACGTCTTCACCTACGGCGGTGGCGATCCGGTGGTGAATGGCTACGAAGAGTTCGGAGCGCGTCAGTGCGTGCCCATTTACAATGCGCACGATCCGGAGACGCATTATCCGGTGCCTGCGGAAGGCCGATTCCTGGCCGATCTCACCCTCTTGGCCAATCGCCTTCCCGATCGCGAGGCACGCATCGACGAGTTCTTCTTCCGTCCTGCACGCGAGCTCGGGCAGCAGGCCTTCTTGCTCGGCGGAAATGGCTGGGCGGACAAGCCGATGCCGCCCAATGTGCGAAGCCTCGGCCACGTCTACACGGCCGATCACAATGCGCTCAATACGTCGGCCGATTTCGTGCTGAACGTGGCGCGCGAGGATATGGCGCAGGTGGGGTATTCCCCGGCCACCCGCGTGTTCGAGGCCGCCGCGGCGGGGGCGTGCATCATCACCGACGCGTGGAAAGGGATCGAGCTTTTCCTCGAGCCAGGCGAAGAGATCCTGGTGGCGCACGACGGGGCGGAGGTGGCGGAACTTCTGCGCACCGTGCCACGTGAGAAAGCCCAGGCCATCGGCGAAGCCGCGCGCCGGCGTGTGCTCCTCGATCACACGTACGGCATTCGTGCGCGACAAATCGAATCGCTCCTCCTCCGGAAGACCACCTCTTTGCTCGTGGGTTATGCATGACATCGTACACGTACGTATTTCTCGGGCTGTCGATCACCTCCTCGTGGGGCAATGGTCACGCGACGACCTACCGTGGCCTGTTGCGTGAGCTCACCGCGCGCGGGCATCGCGTCGTCTTTCTCGAACGCGATTTGCCGTTCTATGCTCAAAACCGCGATATGCCCGATCCGGCCTTCGCGCGGACGTACCTCTACGACAGCGTCGGCGAGCTGCGCGAACGCTTTGCGCTCACCGTGCGCGAGGCGGACCTGGTCGTGGTGGGTTCCTACGTTCCCGACGGCGTCGACGTGGGCGCGTGGGTGCAAAAGACGGCGCGCGGCTGCACGGCGTTTTACGATATCGACACACCGGTCACGTTGCGGAATTTGCAACGCGGGAAAGTCGATTATCTCTCGCGCGAATTGATACCGCTTTACGATCTGTACCTCTCCTTCACCGGAGGGCCCACCTTGGGCTTCCTGGAGCGCGACTACGGAGCGCGGTGCGCGCGACCGCTGTACTGCAGCGTCGATCCGGATTTGTACCGGCCCGATCCCGACATCGAGCCGCGTTGGGACCTGGGCTATTTGGGAACGTACAGCGACGACCGGCAACCTTCGCTCGAGACGCTGCTCTTCAAGCCGGCCGAGGCATGGAAGAAGGGGCGCTACATCGTTGCCGGCCCTCAGTATCCCGCCAGCACCATGTGGCCTCGAAACGTGGAGCGGGTGGAGCACCTTGCGCCGGGAGACCATCGCGCCTTTTATGCTGCGCAGCGCTTCTCGCTGAACATCACACGGCGCGACATGATCGCGGCCGGCTATTCGCCCAGCGTGCGTCTGTTCGAGGCCGCCGCCTGCGGCACGCCCATCTTGAGCGATCGCTGGCAGGGCATCGAGACGTTCTTCGTGCCGGGGTGGGAAATCGCGCTGGCGCAGACCCCGGTGGACATCCTGCGGTATCTGCGCGAGGTGAAAGAGCCCGCCCGCCGCGCCATGGCGGAGCGCGCGCGCAAGCGCGTGCTGCGGGAGCATACGGCCGCCCACCGCGCCGAAGCACTCGAGCGCTACACCACCGAGGTGCTCGCTTTCCGGGGTGCGCGCACGCGCAAGCACTCGGTGCGGCGGGCCGGCTCCCTCGCCTGAGCGGACGAACGCATGCTCGTCTTCTCCGATGCGGAGCGAGTGGCGGACACGCGGCGGGCACTTCACGCGCTGCGCGCGAAGTGGCGGGGACTCGCCCGCGCGGGCCGGCTTCCCTGGGCATCACGTCATGCGCGGCTCGTGGCGCTCTTCGTGGACGTGTCGGAGCTTCTCCAGGCCATCGTCGACCACGAGTTTCAACGCACGCGCATCGATCGGCCGAGCCCGACCGCCCTGGCCGCCGCCCATGCCTTGACCGCCCTGGCGCGCGCCCTGCGGGCGAGCTGGCATGGACGCGTCGAGTGCCCCGACCCGCATGCGTTGGACGCATTCTTCGAAATGCCAATTCCCGAGCGCGCCCGGCTGCGCGCCATGGAAGGGTACACGCATTATGCCGTTTACCCGGAGATGTATGTCCTGGCCGCCGAGCAGGCGCGTGCGGCCGCGTCGGAGTGGTGCGTGGTGGGCATTCGCAGCATCGGGCTGAGTCTAGGTGCCTGCGTCGCCGCCGGGCTCGATGCGCCGGCGCCGTTCAGTGTGCGACCCATCGGCCCGCCATTCCAGCGCGCGCTGGCCATTGGCCCCGCGCTCGAAGCGCGGTTGCTCCAAGGCCCTGAGGCCGCGTACGCCATCGTGGACGAAGGCCCCGGCCTTTCGGGAAGCTCCTTCGGGTGCGTGGCCGATTGGCTGGAGGCGCGAAAGGTCGCGCCCGAGCGCATTCATTTCTTCCCAAGCCACCGCGGCGACGTGGGCGCGCGCGGTTCGGAAGCGCATCGCGCGCGGTGGAAGCGTTCCGCGCGCCATGTGATCGACTTCGAAGATGTCTTTCTCCACGGCCCCGCCAAGGATGCGCGCCTGGAGCAAATGTTCGTCGACCATCTTGGACCGCCCGAAGGACCGTGCGAGGACCTTGGCGCCGGCGCATGGCGCGCCCATCGCTTTGCCCACGAGCGCGACTGGCCCGCGTGCCTCCCGCACCGCGAACGCCGCAAATACCGAGTTCGCGCGGCGGGCACCTCGTGGCTCTTGCGCTTTGCAGGCCTCGGTCGCTACGGCGAGGAGATGATGGCCCGGGCGCGCCGGCTTGCCGCCGAAGGGCTCGTTCCGCCGGTACTGGCGTATCGACACGGCTTCATCGCCGAGGAATGGCTCGGGGACCATATTCCACTTTCCGTCGCCGACGTTCCGCGTGCCGACGTCGTGGAGGCCGTGGTGCGCCATCTGACGTTTCTCGCGCGCGAACGCGCCCAAGGCGCTGCCATGGGCGCGATGCCGCTGCGCTTGCTCGAGATGCTCGAGCACAACATCCGCAGCGCGCTGGGCCAGGAGATGGCCCGTCATGCGCGCCAGCGTTGGGAGGGTGCGCTTCGCGAGGTCGTCGCATGCCATGAGCCCATTCTCGGCGACAACAAGATGCACGCCTGGGAATGGCTCGTCGCGCCGAATGGCCGCATCCTGAAAACGGACGCGCTCGACCACCACGCGGCGCACGATCTCATCGGCGCCCAGGACATCGGTTGGGACATGGCGGGCGCGCGCATCGAACTCGGCCTCTCCAACGCCGACCACGAATCCCTTGTCCGCGCCGTGGCCCTGCGCACGGGGTATCGCCGCACCCACACCCAATTGGCCTTTTACCAATTGGCCTACGCGGCCTTTCAATTGGGCCTTCACACCATGCAGCGCGACGCCCTGGAGGCGGGGCATCCTGAAATCCCCCGCCTCCAGGCCGCGTGCACGCGTTACGCGCAAATCATCGGCAGGCTGCTCTACGCGTAGCGCCGGGTCATCTGCGCGCAGAATTCCGCATATTGCTCGATTTGCCGCGGCGGACTCGTATGATCCGGTCGCAGTCCGCACGAATCGGGGGTAAAGCAATAGGTGACGGTGACATCGAACGATGCGAGCGCGCGCATCATGTGATCGAACCACACGAGCGCATTGGGCCGAAAGCTATCGGCCCAACTGAGCCCCGTGCGAAGCTTGCGCACACCCAGCTTCTTCAGCCAGGCCACCGCTTCGTCCAGGCGAGGATCCTCGAAGTGGAACCATTGGCAAATACCGAGCTCCGGCGTGTAATCCGTAAAGTGCCGGAGCGCCCGCTTGGGCGTCCCATCCTCGCGCAAAAGACCCATGTAGAAATGCCGGTAATACGACGAGCCCTCCGCCTCGCGATGGCGTGTCGTCGCCGGCCAGGCACGCGGCAAATCGTAAAGGCTGTACCAATGCAGGCGGGGCGCCTTGCCCAGAAGGAGCTCCGCGGTGCGCCGAAGCCCGAACTCCTGAACCTCCTCCGCCCCGAACGTCGACACCCCCACCTCGGAAACCCATATCGGATGCGAGGTGACCTCGGCCACCGCCGCGATGCGCTCGGGCCACTCGTGGATTTGCCAGTGGTTCCAATCGAGCGGAAAGCCATGCACGGCCACCGCATCGACGGCGGCGAGTACCCCACGCCGGTCCATGTTGCGAATGAACTCGGGATCGATGGGCGAAATGCCGCCCAGCACGCGAACCAATCCGCCATTTTCCGCGCAGATGGCTTCCCCGGCCAGTTTGACCATGTCCGCGTAGATGGCCCACTCGGGGTCGAGCAGCGCATCCCAATGCGACATGTTGTTCGGCTCGTTCCACAACATCACCGCTTCCACGGTCATGGTCTCGTCCCCCGTGCGCAAATGAGAACTTCTTCCTCGGGTTGATCGCGTATCACGAATCCTGCACTGCGCAGCATGGCCTTGGCGCATGCCAAGTTCGGTACCCACCAGTTGGTGGGGTCCTTGGAATAATTGCGCTCCACGAAGTGCAATTTCGGATACCCCGGAGAGTCGAAAATGCGCCGCTCCGAAAAGGGATAATCTTCGGCCAAGGGCTCTTCCTCGCGGCTGCCGCGCATCATCGTCTGGAAGACCAACGTGTTGCCCACCACGTGGTCGTACAAAAGATCCAAGGCCAGCAGCGGATGGCGGAGGTGGTAGAGCACCCCCATGAAAAGGACGACGTCGAAGCGCTCGCGCAAACTCGCCACGTCGTAGACGCTCAGGTTGCGAAATTCGATGTCCGTCCCCGTGACCGAGGCCGCAAAGCGTGCTTGGGCGAGGTAGCGATCGTCGCTGTCGATGCCCAGGACGCGCGATGCCCCGCGGCGTTTCATCTCGAGGCAATAGAACCCTGCATTGCAGCCGATGTCGAGCACGCTCTTGCCGCGGAGGTCCCGCTCGATGGCGTGCTCGAACCGACGCCACTTGGCACCCGGGTAGTCGCCCAAAAAGTGATTCGGAGCCGTTTGAACGCCGCCCAGGTCCATGTTGTGAAACCAGTCGCCGAGTTCGCGGACACCTCGTTCGATTTGGCTCGGAGTCATTCCCGGGCGCCTCCTTCCTTGCGAATGCGGGTGAGCAATTCGAGCGCCTTGCGGTAGCCGTGCAAGGTGCCCACGTCCACGTAGGCGTTGCCGATGCGCGCCCCGTAGGCACGGCCCCCGCGTTCCAGGTAAGCGTTCACCAAGGTGCCCAGATAGGGGTCCACTTTGTCGCGTTCGCACCAAAGTTCGTACAGCTCGCGCAAGGTGGCGGCCTTGAGGCGAAAAGCGCCCCAGATCCAATGCGAGGAAGCGCCTTTTTGCTTTACCTGAATTTCGCGCACGCGGTCGCGCTCGTCGAGCACCACGGCGTCGAACAGCTCGGGCGCATCCACGGGGAAGAGCACGAATCCGATCTCCCGTGCGCCGACCTGCAACTGGCCGAGCGCGTCCTCGGGAAACCAAATGGTGTCCGGCAACCCCACGAGCACGTCTTCTTCCTCGCGCGGAAGGAGCGGCAGAGCGCGGAAAATGGCATCGCAAAGGCCCGCGGGCTCGCTCTGGACGACATAAGCGAGGCTGATGCCCCGCACGTCACCGCCATAATACGAGACGATATCCGATTTGTGCGCGGAAATGACCATGCATATCTTTTCCGCGCCCGCGCGGATCATCCGCTCGATCAGGTATTCGCTGACCGTGCACGGCCGTTCGATCTGCCCGTCGACACGGCTTCCCACGGGCAAAAGCTCTTTGGAAAAGGCGAGCGGTTGAATGCGTGTTCCCATTCCCGCAGCCGGAACGATACCCCACATGCTATCTCCCTTGCGTAGGTCCAGAATGTGATTCGAGCAGCCGCACGAGCTCTTCGGCGCGCCGGGTGGCGCTGTGTTCGTCGAGCACGCGTTCGCGGGCGCGGCGGGCAATGCGGGCGAGTTCCTCGGCCGGTACGCACATGGCCCGCACTGCATCGTCGGTGGTGCGCGCCAGAAGGATCTCCGCGTCGGGCCGGAAGAATTGCTCGAGCCCTTCCCAGGCATCGCTCAAGAGAGGCACCCCGCAAGCCGCGGCCTCGAACAGGCGCCCCGATGGGCAATATCCCATTTTGGCCATGGGCTCACGGGTGACGTTGAGGGTGAGGCGCGAGGAACCGAAAAAGGCCGGATGGTCGCCCGGCGAAACATGGGAAACCGTTCGCACATTGCCAGGCCACGTCAGCTCCTCGGGGTAGAGTGAGCCGGCCAGCAAGAACGAATGCAAAGGCATCGCACGTGCAGTCGCGGCGAAGAGCTGCTCCACCGCCGGTTGCCGATCGCGCGCGTACGTGCCCAAATACGATAAATCGGCCCGGTAAGCATCGACCGGCTCGCAGGGCCGATGCACCTCGGGATCCACGCTCCCATAAAGGGCGGCCACGGCGCGGGCCCGCAGGCGCTCTTTCAAAATGGACAGCGCCCGCCCTCCGGTGAAGCTCAACACGAGATCGAAATCCGACAATTGCTCGGCCGGCAAATAGCTCACCGCCTTGCCTTGCTCCAGGGCATCCAAGGTGACGGGCGTGTCCATATCGTAAAAGACGCACACCGGGATGGACGCGGCGAGCATGCGCTCGGTGGCCGCGCGCGCATCGGCGCAATACGACGTTACGATCGCGGCATCGGCGCCTTCCAGGCTTCGGCGCACCGTCGGAAGGACCTCCGCCCAATCGCGATAAAGATGCAAGGTGCACCCATCGGGATCCGGCCTGTCGCGGTTTTGCGCATAATAGGGAACATCCCGCTCGAAAAAGGTCACCGTGTGCCCCATGCGCGACAGGGCGCGACAGAGGCCTCGCCAAAGCGTGGCGTGCCCGTTTCCCCACGAGGAACTGATGCTCAATCCGAAGATCGTGATGTTCACGCGGCCACCGCCATTTCCTCGCGAAGGAACTCCGCAACGTCCTCGTTCAGGCGTACGTGTGCCAGTCGATCGCGCCGGCGCGGGCTCAATCGCTCGTAGGAATATCGAACTTTCCGCCGTGTTTGCTCGCGTCCGAAATAGCGACGATAGCCGGGGCTGTTGAGCGAAAAAAAGGAGAGCACGTCGGCATCGTTCATGAGGCTGAGCTCCTCCGTAGCGCCATCCGGCGATTCGTGGCGTGCGATCAAATGCGCCACGCGGGCGCGTATCGGGCTCGAGATGCCGCACGACGCGAGCACCGCGTCGGCCATGCGCGCTCCTTCCTGGGCATGCGCATCCTTGAAGGCTTGGTAATTCGGTGCGAGCTGCTCGATGCGCGCATCCGCCTCACTCACCAGCCGCTCCACATCGTGAAAGAGAATCGCGAGCTGCGCTTCCACACTCGCCTCCGGATCGAGGCGGAGCATCCATGCCCGCGCATCGAGGGCATGCTCGTAGTCCGCGCGCACCAGCGGCTTGTTCAAATCGTGCAATGCGCGATGGGCGCGGAGTACGTCGCGCCAACCCGGATGTCGCGCCTCCGGCCACGCGAGGCAACGCTGGTAACGCGTGACCACCTGCGTTGCGGTGTCGTGCTCCATCGGATCGGTGGCGATGCACAAGGGAAGGCCTGCTTCGATGGCCGCAAGCACGGCATCGTCGAACGAATACGGATCCCAGGGTTCGCGGTGCCAGACCGCGGCGTACACGATGGCGGCCGCGCGCTCGCTGTCCGGCGTGCTTTGCACGTTCAATCTGGGAAACTCACGACGAAGGCGCGCCGCATTCTGCCGCGCGCCTTCGCCGGCGAGCCACACTTCGGACAGGTTTACCTCGCTGTGGCGCATTTGGCCCGCGTCGCTCATTGGCAGAGCGCCTGCGCCGTGCACGGTGCCAGCTCGTCGAAAGATTCCGCGGGCATGTCGCACTTGGCCGCGGCGATGGCCGTTACGCAGGCGTTGACCCGGTCGGCCGGAATGCCACGCGAACATTTTTCGGCGGGAAGAAGGTAATTGGCTTGGGTTCGCCGCTCCCTCTCGCACGTCTTCCGGCCCGTGTACCGTTTGCCGCCGCCCATCGTTTGGCAGCGCTCCTCGCGGTCGCATCGTGCCGCGGTGATGCGTTCGTGCGCATCCGTATTCACCTTCCCATAATCGTCGGGCGAAACGCCCTCCTGCAGGTGCGACGTGGCGACCGAGGCCCCGGTCGTTTGCGCCGTGCCGATTTTGCCTTCGTCCCGTCGATTGTAGACAGCGAAGATGCCCACCGAGGCAACGATGGCCAACGTCGCGATCACCCCGACGACCGTACGAAGGGGAGGGTTTTTTCGGTCTTGTTGCGGTTCCACGCCCTCGAGGAGAGCACCGCGCGTGCCATGAACGCGGCCGCGGTCGCTCTTCGATGACTCCACGAATGCTCGAGGCATTTGCCTTGCACCCGTGGCTCCGCCATGGCTCGAGACCGAAATGGCTCGGCACGCCCCAAGGTGTGGAGAGCTCTCGGACTGGGCTTGATCACGGGTGCGGCCGACGACGATCCCTCCGCCATTGGCACCTATGCCAGCGCCGGCGCGAAATTGGGTCCTTCGTTCTTGTGGACCGCGCCCGTGACATTTCCCATGATGTTCGCGGTCGTTTACCTGTCGTCCAAACTGGGCCAGGTCACCGGAAAAGGGCTGTTCGCGGTCATTCGCGACCATTATCCGCGTTGGCTCTTGCATGCAGCCCTGGTGGGCGTGCTCATTGGCAATACCATCGAAGCGGGCGCGGACATCGGCGGGATGGTCGCATCCATCGAGCTGCTCGTTCCCCTGCCGAAAAACCTCATCGTCGTGGTGGTGACGGCCACCATTCTCGCGCTTCAGTTTTGGGGCTCCTACCGCATCATTCGCAATGTGTTTCGCTGGCTCGCGCTGACATTGCTTGCCTACGTCGGGGCCGCCATTTGGGCCAAACCCAATGTTGGGGAAATCGTCCGCGGCACCCTCGTGCCCCAGATTCGCTTCGACCGCGAGTTCCTGTCCCTCTTGGTGGCCGTGATTGGAACCACGCTTTCTGCCTACTTGTACACGTGGCAATCCAACGAGGAGGTCGAGGAGAAACGCGTCAATGGCGAAATCCACGAGGGACGGAATCACGTATCCAGGGCCCAGCTCACCCAAACCAAGTGGGATATCGTCTTCGGGATGCTGTTTTCGAATCTCATCATGTATTTCATCATCCTCGCCACGGGCTCGACCCTTCACAAAGCGGGGACGACGGAGATTCGAACGGCGGCCGACGCCGCGCAGGCGTTGCGTCCGCTGGCGGGAAACGCAGCCGGCTTGTTGTTCTCACTCGGTGTCATCGGCGTGGGATTTCTTGCCGTCCCCGTCATGACCACCGGGGCGGCCTATGACCTGTGCCAGGCCTTCGGTTGGAAGCATGGGTTGGGCTTGAAGCCGTGCGAGGGCAAACTCTTTTATGGCACCATCGTGGTGGTGACCCTGGTGGCCATGGGCATGAATTTCCTGGGCATCCACCCCATTCGCGCCTTGGTATGGTCGGGCATCGTCCAGGGGTTTTCGACACCACCGCTGATGTTGCTCATCTTGTTGATGACCAACAACGAAGCCATCATGGGAAAACGGGTCAACAGCACGGCCTTGAACGTGCTCGGCTGGGTCACCTTCGTGGCCATTGCCTCGGCCACCATCGGCCTGGTCGTCACCTGGATTCTATAAAAGCGCGTCCAGGGTGATGGGCAAATCGCGGATGCGCCGTCCGGTGGCGTGGTACACCGCATTGGCAATCGCGGCGCCCGTTCCGGTAATTCCTATTTCGCCGATCCCTTTGGCGCCGACTTCGTTCACGTAAGGATCGACCTCGTCCACCGTGATGACCTCGATGTGCGGCACATCCGCGTTCACCGGTACATGGTAATCGGCCAAATCCCTCGTGGTGACCCTCCCGCTGCGGTCGTCGCGCCACGTGTGCTCGTGCAAGGCCAGTCCGATGCCCCAGACGATGCCGCCTTGGAGTTGGCTTTCGGCCGTTTTCGCATTGAGGATTTTGCCTGCGCCGAATGCCCCCACGAACCGAGTGACCCGTACGAGCCCGAGATCCTCGTCCACCTTCACCTCGGCGAATTGGGCCCCGAACGCGTGCGTCGCATACCGTTTGCGGTCCTCCTTTTCCTGATTGTCGACACGTGCCTCGATTTCCAGTTTTCCGCTGCGCTTCACGATGTCGCCGAAGCCGTCTTTGCGCGCCCGATTGCCTTTGACGAAAAGCGAGCCCTCCTCGGCGTCGATGGCGGCGACCGGCCGCCCATAAAGTGGCGATTGGGGATCCGCCACCGCCATTTCGGCGAGCTTCGTTCGCACCGCGAGACCGGCCATCTTCACCGCCGAGCCCACGCTGGCGGCCGTTTGCGAGCCACCCGATACCGGCGTTTCCGGAAACAGGGTATCGCCCAGCTCGAAGCGCACGCGTGCAAGGGGCAAAGCCAGCGCATCGGCGGCAATCTGCGTCATGATGGTGTACGTCCCCGTGCCAATGTCCTGCGAGCCGGCCTGCACCAGGGCGCTGCCATCCGCGCGAATGCGCGCCACCGCGGAGGCTGGGCGCTGCGTCGCCGGGTAGGTGGCCGTGGCCATGCCCCAGCCGATCCGCCACCGCCCATCGCGCATGGATCGCGGATCGGGGGTGCGTCGCGACCAGCCGAATTTCTCGGCCCCACGGCGATAGCACTCGCGCAGCGACTTGCTCGACCATGGCTTGCCCGTGTCGGGATCGGTCTCTGCGTAGTTCTTGAGCCGCAGCGCAATGGGATCCATCTTCAGCGCATACGCAAGCTCGTCCATCGCCGATTCCAGCGCGAAGGTGCCCGTGGACAGGCCGGGGGCCCGGGTGAAGGTCGGCGTGGGAATGTCGAGCCGCACCAGCCGGTGCGTCGTGCTCACGTTGGGGCAGGCGTAGAGCATGCGCGTCTGCAGGGCCGAGGGCTCGACGAACTCGTCGAAACGCGAGGTCGTCGAGCGCACGTCGTGCGAGATCGCCGTGAGCTTCCCTTCGCCATCGGCCCCGAGCGCCACCGCTTGCAGGGTGTGCGGGCGATGCCCGACCAGAGTGAACATCTGCGGACGCGTGACCACGAGCTTCACCGGGCGTCCAACGACCTTCGCCCCCATGGCGGCGAGCGCGACGTAGGACCACGGCGAGCCCTTGCAACCGAATCCGCCGCCGACGTAGTGCGAAACGATGCGCACGTTTTCCTTGGGGATCCCAAAGAGCGTGGCCACTTTGTTCCGCACGCCGAAAATGCCCTGCGTCGTATCGTAAATCGTGACGCGGTCCTCGCCCTGCCACACGGCGATGGATGCGTGCGGCTCCATGGGGTTGTGATGCTCGGTGGGCGTGGAATACGTCTGCCGCACCGTCACCTTGGCCGCGGCGAGGCCCGCGTTCACGTCCCCGCGGTGCGAATCGGTCGTGCCGTGCGGTCCGGCGTTGGGGGGCGCATACGCGCGCGGCGCCTCCGCGTTCATGTCGATAGAAAACGGTTCCGTCTCGTAGCGCGCCACCACGAGCGATGCGCCGTATTGCGCATGCTCCAAGGTGTCGGCGACCACCAAGGCGATGGGGTGCTCGTTGTAGAGAATGCGATCGTCCTGAAAGAGCTGCAGGTAGCGGTCCTGCGGTGTCGTCTTCTCGCGAATGCCGGGCAGCTTCGGCGCGCGCAGGTGCGAAAGCACCGCCAGCACGCCGGGTGCGCGTTCCGCCTCCTTCGTCTCCAGCGACGCGATGCGACCGCGGGCCACCGTGCTGGTGGCGATGGCCGCGTGAACCACCCCGGGCACCTGCGCCTCCGCGGCGTAATCGGCCTTGCCGGTCACCTTGAGCCGGGCATCGACCCGGTCGATGCCTTTGCCCACCATCCATTGCGTCATGCGATGCCTCCCGCGCGCGAGAGCGCCCGCACGAGCACCCGCTGCGCCAGCGCCACCTTGAACTCGTTGCCCGAGTGCGGGCGGGCCTCGCGAAGCGCCACCTCCGCCGCCCGCTCGAACAGGGCGCGCGTGGCGGGCTCGCCCCGCATCACGTACTCGGCTTCCTTGCTGCGCCACGGCTTGGTGGCAATGCCGCCGAACGCCACGCGCGCATCGCGCACCACGGTTCCTTCGAGGTGCAGCGCGGCCGCGGCCGAGGCCAGGGCAAACGCATACGAGGCGCGATCGCGCGCCTTCACATAGGCCGAGCGGCGCGCGAACGGCGACGGCGGCAGGGTGATCCCCACGACGATGTCTCCTCGCGCGAGCACGCTTTCCACCTCGGGGTGCGTGCCGGGCACGAGGTGAAAGTCGGCCACCGGCACGAGCCGCGCCCCGGTGGGCCCGCGCACGTGCACCACCGCATCGAGCGCGACCAGCGCCACGCACATGTCCGAGGGATGCACCGCGATGCAGTGCTCGCTGCCGCCGAGCACCGCGTGCATGCGCACGTACCCGCCCATGGCCGCGCACCCCGAGCCGGGCGTGCGCTTGTTGCACGCGGTCACGCCGACATCGCGAAAATACGCGCAGCGCGTGCGTTGCAGCAGGTTTCCTCCGACCGAGGCCATGTTGCGCAGCTGCGGGGAGGCGCCCGCGAGCAGCGCCTCCGACAAAACGGGGTAGTGCCGCTGCACGTCCGGATGCCACGCGAGATCGCTGTTCTTCACCAGCGCGCCCACGTAGAGACCGCCCTCGGGCGTGCGCTCGATCTTGTCCCACCCCAGCGCGTTCAAATCGACCAGCCGCGCCGGCTTCTCCACCCCAAGACGCAACAGGTCCACGACCCCCGTGCCGCCCGCGATGAACTCCGAGCCTGCTTCGGCCCCCGCATCGAGGGCGGCGGCTTCGTCGGCCGGCCGCACATAGCCGAACGGATTCACGACGCCGCTCCCTTGCGACGCGCCAGCTGAACGGCCGACACGATGTTCGAATACGCCCCGCACCGGCAAATGTTGCCGCTCATTTCCTCGCGCACCTCGTCGTCGGTCTTCGCGTGCCCTTCGTGGACGAGGCCGATCGCACTCAGGATCTGCCCCGGTGTGCAGTAGCCGCATTGAAGCCCATCGCAGGTGACGAAGGCCGCCTGCATCGGATGCAGCTCCTCGCCGCGCGCCAGGCCCTCGATGGTGGTGACCTTTGCGCCCTGCACCATCACCGCGAGCGTGAGGCACGCGTGCACGCGGCGATCGTCGACGAGCACGGTGCACGCACCGCACTGGCCGTGGTCGCACCCTTTCTTCGTGCCCGTCAGCCCGAGCCGCTCGCGCAGCGCATCCAGCAGTGACACGCGTGGATCGAGCCGCAGCGTATGCGCGTCGCCGTTCACGTGGAGCACGACGTCGAGTTCGCGCGCGGCCTCGGCTGCCGACGTTGCCGTCTGCCCGACGGACACGGCGCCTGCATCGCCCGCCGTGTTGCGGCCGCAGGCTTGCGCCAGCACGAGCGCACAGCCACCGACCAACCCTGAAACGACGAGCTCGCGCCGTGATAGTTCGCCCGCGGGATGTGATCTATCGCCACGCCGTAGCCAAACGGGATGCGACGGCTCCAACGCTTGGCAAAAGCTCGGATCTTTCGGGCTCACACCCTCGACGTCTCGTTTTTTCACACCGCACATCGCTGGCATCCCTTCGGACGCCAAGCCATTGCGAGCGCGATGCCGCGCCTATCGCGACTAGCTCGCGGCTAAGTGCCGGCGGTCTCTTGCATGAGCGCCCACAGTTTCTTCACGTGGGAAAGCTCCGTGGCCTCCGAGCCCACCGACACGCGCACGATGCGTCGCCCCGCGACCACCGTCGACGTGAGGTACGCCTTGCCGCCTTCGTTGATGCGGTCGGCCCAGGCGAGGTTGTGCGCATTGATCGCCTCCTCGTCGCGTAGACCCCGCGGCACGTGCCGCACGCACACCGTTTGAAACGGAACGGGCGCGACCACTTCCCAGCCTTCGGTCTTTCGCACCTCGGCCTCGAGCCATTTCGCGTTGGCCAGATCGCGCCGGATGCGCGCCACGAGCCCGCTCGTGCCCTGCTCGCGCAAGAGGCACCAGAGCTTCAATGCCCGGAAACGCCGCCCGAGCGAAATGCCCCAATCGCGGAAGTTGGTCACCTTGTCGTCTGCCGCGGTGCGCAGGTAGTGCGGCTGCGTGGACATGACCCGCGTGAGGTACGACGCATCGCGCACGTAGTACGCGCTCAGGTGCATCCCGGTCCCGAGCCACTTGTGCGGATCGACGGCAATGGAGTCCACCTCCTCGATGCCGGTCCAGTGCTCGCGGCACTCCGGTGCAATCATCGCGATGCCCGCCATGGCCGCATCGACGTGGAGCCACGCCCCGTACTCGCGCGCCAGCTTCGCGATGGGGACCAGCGGATCCGAGGCGGTCGTCGCCGTCGTGCCCACCGTTGCCACGATGGCACACGGCTTCTTGCCCGCGCGCACGTCTTCCTCGAGCCGCGCCCGCAGCGCATCGACCCGCATGGCGTACTGCCCATCGGTCTCGATGGTCCGAAATTGCTCCTGCCCGATGCCCGCGAGCAACACCGCCTTCTCCACCGAACTATGCGCCTGCTCCGACGTGTACACCGTCAATGGTGCGGCGATGCTCTGCAGACCTCCGCTGAGGCGTGCATCGTCGGTGGCCCGCTCCCGCGCACAGAGCATGGCGACGAACGTCGCATTGGACGACGTGTCCTGGATGCAGCCGCGAAAGCTCTCGCTCAAGCCGAGCATCTGCCGGAGCCAATCCATCACGGCTTCTTCCAGCTCGGTGCCCGCGGGGCTGGTCTGCCAGCTCATGCACTGCACACCCAGGCCGGATGCGAGCAAGTCGCCCAGCACGGCGGAGAGACTCGTGTTGCTGGGGAAGTACGCGAAGAAGCTCGGGTGGTTCCAATGCGTGATGCCCGGCACCACGATGCGCTCGAAGTCGGCCAGGATGCGCTCGAAAGGCTCGGGCTCCTCCGGCGCAGACGCAGGCAGCTTGGCCCGCACGGCGCCCGGCGCCTCGTGCGACATGACCCGCCGCGGTTCGACGGTCTCTCGGTACTCCGCGATCCAATCGATGATCTTGTATCCCAGGGCGCGAAATTCGTCGGGCGTCATGGCCATTACTTTAGCGTGCCCGCCCAGGTCGCTCCAGATGATTTGGTACCAAACTACATGCCGCTGCTCTCGCCCGTGCGCAAAAGCCACACCAGGCCCACGAGGCTTGCCACGATGACCGCGAACGCCGTGATGACCACGAGGGCATACCCCGGCGTCAGGTGCGTCGTTTTTTTCTTGGGCAGCGGCGTCGGCTCGCTCATTTTCTCGACGCTGGCGATGGGCGCCGAGCTGCGCTCGTCCTCGGGGCGCAGGCTCGAGGATGTGGGGATCTCCGACATCGGAGCATCGCTCTTGTTGCCCTCGCGCAGGGGCGGCGGCGGTACGTCCGCCGGCACGAGCTTCTCGTCCGGCGCCGCTTCGAGATCGGCCAAGGCTTCCGCGACCGGCTCTTGAAGTGCCAGCACCGTGGTGCCGACGCGCATCATCGAGTGCGCCTTCCACACCACATCGCGCTCGCGGTCGAGGGGCGCTTCGCCCAGCACGACGCCGTTCTTCGAGCCGAGATCGCGCACCAAGACGACCGAACCCCGCCGCACGAGCTGCACGTGCTGCCGCGACGAATCGCGCTCATCGAGCGGCAGATCGCACGACTCTCCGCGGCCCACGATGTAGATGCGCCCCTCCTCCTCGAGGTGCAGAAAGATCCCGGACGAGCGTCCCTCGACGACGGTGACCTTGGGCACGGTGTCGTCCCCCAGGTTGCGCATCGCCTGCGAGACGAGGCGCAGCGCCAGATCGCGCGTGGCCAGCGACAAATCGCGGGTGGCGGGGCGCTGGTCGATCCTCAGCTCGAGCCAGACGCGCCCCACGCGCACCAAGTCGCCCGATTGGATGACCCGCGGCACCTGGGGCAAAAGCCGCACGCCCCCGACGAAGGTGCCGTTGAGGCTCCCCTCGTCGATCAACGTGTGCACGCCCGCGTCGATGCGCAGGCTGGCGTGGCGATGGCTCACGCTGACGTCGGGCAGGCGGACATCGCACCCCGTGCCGCGACCGATGACGATGCGTGGACCGTCGAAGGTCAGCGAAGCATCGGCAGCGTCGCTAGAGGCGCCGGGTTCCGAGGAGGAGCGAACGACGATGGTGAGCGGCATGAATGCCCGTCAGGATGTCGACCTCGCCGCACCCGAAGTTACCTTCTTTTCGACCCACGCAATCACGTCCTCGGAAACGTCTCGCCCTTGGTGGGCGCTGAGCTCCTGAATGCCGGTGGGGGATGTGACGTTCACCTCGGTGAGTTTGCCGCCAATGAAGTCGAGGCCCACGAAATAGAGGCCGTCGGCGCGCAGACGTGGTGCGATATCATCGACCACGGCACGTTCCTGTGCGGTCACCTCGCACGGTTCCACGCGCCCGCCCACGTGAATGTTCGAGCGCAAGTCATCCGCACGCGGCACGCGGTTGATGCCGCCCAGCACCTGCCCATCGAGCAAAAGCACCCGTTTGTCGCCCTGGCGCACGGAGGGCAAATACTCCTGCACCATGGCCGCGACCGTTTCTTCGCGGGTGAGGGTCTCGATGATCGAACGCGCGTTCTGGTCCTTGCGCGAGAGAAAGAGCACCCCCGCGCCACCGGCGCCATAAAGCGGCTTGATCACGGCGTTGCCGCCCACTTCGTCGGTGAAATCCAGGATCCGCTCGCGGTCGGAGGCCACCAGCGTTTTTGGCATGTGACGCGAAAAGTGCAGTGGGTACAGCTTTTCGTTCGCATCCCGCAGACCGCGCGGGTCGTTCACGACGAGCGTCTGCCCGCGTGCCCGTTCGAGGAGCAATGTGGCATACAGGTACTCGGAATCGAACGGCGGATCTTTGCGGATGAAGACGGCGTCGGTGTCGGCAAAGCGCACGTCGCTCACCGCGCCGTACTCGAAAAAGGGCGCCCGGTCTTGCACGCGCAGCTCGCGCGCGCGGGTCCATGCGTCGCCGTCCTTCGCAAAGAGATCCCGCAGCTCCGCATGGAGTAGTTGGTGGCCGCGTTTCAATGCCGCGCGCTGCAACGCAAAGCTAGTATCCTTGTCCGGCAGCACCTTCTGCATCGGATCCATCACGAACACGAATCGCATGAACGCCTCTTTTCGTACTTTGCTGGGACGCAGCCTACCACGCCGAATTCCGCGCCTCCCCATCGTCTTCGTGGCGGTCGTTTCGGTGTTGGTGCTCGCATTTCCGGCCTCCCAAAGCCGCGCCGCGTTCCCGCAGGCCGCCGAAGGCGCCTCGGTGGCCGTGGCCACTGAAAATGCCGACGCAACGCATGCCGCGTTGGAAACACTGCGCAATGGGGGAAATGCCATCGATGGCGCCATCACGGCGGCGCTCACGCTCGGGGTCGTCAATCCAGTGTCCAGCGGCATCGGGGGCGGAGGCTTCGCGCTCGTCTATTTGAAGAAGGATCGCAAGGTCGTCGCCCTGGACTTCCGCGAGACGGCCCCACAGAAAATCGACGTGGAAAAGCTGCTGGCGCAAAACGGCGCCAATGCCCAGGCCGCTCAGCGCGGGCACACCGTGGGCGTTCCCGGTGAGCCTGCCGGCCTCGAGCTGCTCAACCTGCGCTACGGCAAACGGTCCCTCGCGGCCGATGCCCAGCCCGCTGCCGATCTGGCGACGCGCGGCTTCTCGCTGGGCCGGCACATGGCCGATTCGCTGGCGCGCATGCGCGAGTACATCGTTCAATCGCCGGATCTGGCGCGCGCGTTCTTCCCGGGCGACAACCCGCTCGGCTACCGCGCCGTCGTGCGCCGGCCCGAGTTGGGGCGCACGCTGACCCGGTTCGGCGGCGAAGGCTCGCGTCCGTTCTACACCGGCGACATCGCGAAGAAGATCGTGCAGGCCGCCCGCTCCGCAGGAGGCACGCTCGACGAGAGCGATCTCACGGCGTACCGCGTTCGCGAGCGCGCGCCGCTCACGCGCACCTTCGGGGCGCGCACCATCTACACCATGCCGGCGCCGTCGGCGGGTGGGCTCATGTTGCTCGAGGCGGCGAGCATCCTCGGTGCGGACTCGACGAGCATGCTCGCGAAGCTGGGCTTCGGCTCGAGCGAGTACCTGCACTTCATGGCCGAGGTCATGCGCGGGGCCGTGGCCGATCGCGCGCGCATCGCGGGCGATCCGGACTTGGAGCCGACGGTGAACGAGTCGTACGAGCGCGCCTTGGCCACGGACCGCATGGCGGCGCGGCAAAAGAAGCTCGATCCGTACAAGACGCACGTGGCGCCGGAGTTCAAGTCGACGGAGCAGGGGACCACGCACATCGTCGTGGCCGACGTCGACGGCAACGTGGTCTCGCTCACCACGACGGTGAACGGTCCCTTCGGTGCGCGCCTGGTGGCGGGCGATACCGGCATTCTGCTCAACGACGAGCTGACCGACTTTTCCTCGCCGAGCGACGTTGCGGGCTTCGGGGTCATCGGCCTCGGCCCGAACCGGCCGCGCCCCGGTGCACGCCCGGTCTCGAGCATGACGCCGACCATCGTTCTGGAAAATGGCGCGCCCATTCTGGCCGCCGGCGGCTCGGGCGGGCTTCGCATCGCGGGCAACGTGATGCAGGCGACGCTCGCGCGCCTCGTCTATCAAATGGATCCGGGTGCCTGCGTGAGTGCACCGCGCATCTTCGTGCACGGGGCGACGCCCGAGGTGCTCGTCGAGCCGGACGTCCCCGAAGACGTGCGCGCCGGCATGCGCGCCCGCGGGGAGACGGTGCGTGAGTCGGCATCGTCGGCGAACGCGGTGCAGATGGTGGCCTGGGACCGACGCGGCCCGCAACCGCGGCTTCTGGCCACGGCCGATCCACGCAAACACGGGTTTGCCCTCGCCCAATGAAGAGCACCAGCAAGCAACAGGGCAAGGCGGATCTGCTTCCGGCCGAGGCCAAGGTGATGGAGAAGCTCGGCGATCTGCCGCTGGACTTCCGCGCCATGGCGGCCATCTCGAACTTATTCCGCGCCTCCATGGCGGTGCGGCGCCGGCTCGAGGGCAACGTGCTCGCGGAAGACCGGCTCTCGTGGACGTCGTTTTCGTCGTTGTGGGTGCTCTGGGTGTGGGGCGAAATGGAGGTGCGCGAGCTCGCCACGCACGTGTGCATCAGCCGCCCCACCGCGACGGGCGTCGTGGCCACGCTCAAGCGTCGCGGTTTTGCGAAGAGCCGCCCGGGCCCGCACGACGGCCGCACCGTCTTCGTCGACCTGACGCCCAAGGGCCGCAAGGTCATCGAGCGGGTCTTCCCGAAGTTCAACGCCGAGGAGGCCGCGGTGGCGAGCAGCCTCGGTGCCGCCGATCAAGATCGCCTCGCGGGCTTGCTTCGCGTTTTGCTTCGCGGCGTGGATCAGAAGAACGGCAAATAAAGCTCCGCGGCCTGGTCGCATTCGGCGCGCTTCAACGCGGTGAAGGCGCGCACGAAGTCGGGACCGAGCTCGGCGCCCAGCCACGTGTCGGCCTCCAGTGCATCGAGCGCAGCCCCGAGCGACTCCGGCACCGTGCGATCGCTCGCGGAGGTCGGCACGAGCTCGCGCTCGACACCGAAGCGTGCGGCATGGAGCAGCGCCGCTCCGACCAGGTACGGATTGGCCGCGCCGTCGGGTGTGCGGTGCTCGATGCGTGCGCCCGCACCGCGCTCCGGCGGAATGCGCACCGCCGCGGTGCGATCGTCGTAGCCCCAATTGGCCCAATAGCCGTTCATCTGGTGGGGACGAAGCCGCCGGTACGCGTTCACGTTGGGCGCAAACACCGCCGCGAGCGCCTCGTGGTGCGCGAGCAGCCCGCCGGTAGCGTGGTGCACCTTCGCCGAAAGGCCATCCTTTGCGCGCGGATCGTCGAGCGCATTCTCCCCGCTGGCCGTGCGGAAGCTCAGATTGACATGCATCCCCGTGCCTGCCCGCTCGCTGAACGGCTTCCCGAGAAACGTCGCACGGTACCCGCGGCGAAGGGCCACCTCGCGCACCAGGAGGCGAAGCAAGAACGCATCGTCCGCCGCCGCGAGCGCATCGCGGTGCCCGAGGTTCAACTCGAACTGCGCATCATCGAACTCGCTGGCAAATCCCTCCAGGGGAAAGCCCGAGCCTGCGGCCGCTGCCGCCATGTCGTCGAGCACCCCGTCGGGATCCACCCCCGGCCCGGTTCCGTACACGTGCGGCGCCGGTGCCACGAGCGGCCCGTAACCTCCGCGCCCATCCGGGGCGAGCAGGTAAAACTCCAACTCGAACGCGAGCTGCGGGTACAGCCCCGCATCGATCCACGGCGCACACGCACGCCGCAGCATCTGACGCGGGCACACCGCGAGCGGCGCGCCATCGCGCGTGAGATCCGACATGCCGACGACCGTGTCCTTTTCCCAACCCGGCCGCACCGACGATGGGTCGATGCGCGCCTGCAGATCGGGCAGCCCCACGTCGTGTGCGAACCCGGCGACGGGGAGGATCGTCTTGTCGAGCGTCGTCACGAACGTGGTGACGGCGAAGTTCGTGTGCCCTGCCTCGGCGCGCCGCCCGTAAAGGTATTTCCCGCGCTCGACCCCGAGCAGGTCGGCCCAGAGAAGCCGCAACCGCGGACGCGGATCAATCGCGGCGCGGTGCACGGATCCCTCGAAATTCCCAATCGCCGCCGAGCGCCGTGGAGCGAACCTCCTCCGACTCCGATGGCTGCGCGCCCACGTCACTGCGCACGGGCACCTCGCCCGAGATAATGCGGTTCGTCAGCACGCCGAGCCCCTCCACCTGAATCGAGACCACGTCCCCCGGCTCCACCGGCCGGGAGTTCGCGGGGGTACCGGAAAGTATGACGTCGCCTTCCACCAAGGTGATCGTACGCGCGATGTCGGCCACCAGGTAGTGCATGTCCCAAATCATTTCGTCGGTGGTGGCGTCTTGGCGCACTTGGCCGTTGACCAAGGTGCGGATCCGCTTGCCGCGAAAGTCCCACCCGGTGACGAGCCCCGGCCCCAACGGGCAAAGCGTGTCGGCGCCTTTCACGCGCAGCATGCTGCCTGCGTCGGTATCGCGAAAATCGTGAAGGCCGTAGTCGCACGCAATGGTGTAGCCCGCGATGCTCGCCGCCGCGTCCGAGGGCGCGATGTTCTTCGTGGTGCGCCCGATGACGATGGCAATCTCGCCTTCGTAATTCAAATAGCGGCACGGTGGAGGCCTCACCACCTCGCCGCCATGCGCATTCAGTGCGCTCACCGGCTTGTGAAAATACGTGGGCGTGGACCCGAGCTTGGCGCCGAATTCGGCCCGACGGCTCTCGTAGTTGAGATGCACGCACACGATCTTGGTCGGCGTGCACGGAGGCAGATGCTGCACCGCATCGGCACGAAACCGACGTCCATCCGCCGCCACGAGCTCCCCGAGTTCGCCGGAGGCATTAACCGTGAGCGTCTCACCGTCGACGAGAATGCGCCGCGTTTCCATGGTCGGGGCCTCCAATTGATTTGGTACCGAATCAGTTTATACTGCCAGCCATGGCCACGCTTCAAGGATTCTTGCCGCCGTCCTCCCCCGAAGGTCGCGCTGCCGTGGTTCGGCCGCCGCCGTGGCATTATTCGGGCGAGCTGCTCACGGTCGAGTATCGAACGGATCCGGAACGCGTGGCGGCATTACTGCCCGATGGTATCGAGTTGGCGCCGGAAGATCCCGGCGCGGTCGCCCTCATCTGGGCCGACTGGCAGTCCTGCTCCGATTCGTTCGAAGAGCTACTCGATCCAGTGCGTGCGCAATACAAGGAGTGCTTCGCGGTCGTGCGCTGCGTCTTTCGCGGGCAGCTGTATTCGCGCTGCGTGTACATCTGGGTCGATTCGGACTTTGCGCTCGCCCGCGGCTGGCACCAGGGTTACCCGAAGAAGCTCGGCGCCATCCACGTGACCCGGCCGGTCACGGTTGGACGCGCCGGGCCGCGTTTGCAGCCGGGCGGCCGGTTTGGTGCGACCCTTTCGGCGGGCGGTCGCCGTCTTGCGGAGGCGCGGTTCACCATCACGGGGCCTTCCTCGAGTACCGGCTTCGTCAATGCGCTGCCCATGCTGCACACGCGTGCATGGCCCTCGATTGAACAGGGCGCACCCGCATCGATGCACGAGTTGGTCACCATGAAGGGACGCGATGTGGAGCTGGGCCCTGCATGGACCGGCACCGTCGAGTTGGACCTGTTGGCCTCTCCGACCGAGGAGCTCGCTGCCCTCGCACCGCGCGAGATGATCGCCGGCTACCACCGCAGCGTTGGCGTAACGTTCGAGGGCGGAACATGCATCACGCGCATCAAATGAATCGAGGCACGATGAACGTCGAAGGCGTCGAGGTATCCACCGAGCACTGGATCGGCGGCGAGCGGATCGCATCCGACCAGGTCTTCGACGATGCATCGCCCATCGACGGCGCGATCATCGCGCACGTCGCACGCGGCGGCCGTCGCGAAATCGACCGTGCCGTCGCCGCCGCCAAGGCAGGCTTTCACGCGTGGGGTCGAACGCCGCCCCAAGAGCGGGCGCGCGTGCTGCACGCCATCGGCGCGGGCATCGAACGTCGCCTCCCGGAGCTTGCCGCCGTCGAGACGCGCGACGCCGGGCCGCTCTTGCGCTCGATGCAGCGCAGCGTCGTGCCCCGCGCGGCGCACAATTTCCATCACTTCGCCGACCACCTCGCCGCCCTCGAGGTGCCCGACTTCGAGACGCGCGGCCATCGCAACCACGTGCGCTGGGAGCCCTCCGGCGTGGTGGCGCTCATCACCCCGTGGAATGCGCCGCTCATGCTGGCCACGTGGAAGATCGCCCCCGCGCTGGCATCCGGCGCGGCCGTCGTCCTCAAGCCCGCCGAGTGGTCGCCGCTCACCGCCTCGCTCCTCGCCGACATCACGCACGAGGCCGGCCTTCCACCGGGCGTCTTCAACGTCGTGCAGGGCCTCGGCGAAGAGGCCGGCGCCGCCCTGGTGCGCCATCCCGACGTCGATCGCATCTCGTTTACCGGCTCGACACAGACCGCACGCGCCATCGCCGCCGCGGCCGCGCGCAACCTGACGCCCCTCTCGTTCGAGCTCGGTGGAAAGTCACCCTTTCTCGTCTTCGACGATGCGGATCTCGATCGGGCGGTCACCCACGCCGTCGGCCAATACGATCACGCCGGCCAGGTCTGCCTCGCCGCCACCCGCCTGCTCGTGCACCGCCGCGTCTACGACGCGTTTCTCACGCGCTTCCTCGAGCGCGCCCGCGCCCTTCGCCAAGGCGATCCGCGCGATCCCGCCACGGACATCGGCCCGCAAATCGCGCGCGAGCACGTCGCACGCATCGACCGCTTCGTGCAGACCGCCATCGGGCGCGGCGCACGCGTCGCACTCGGCGGAGGCCCCAACGAGGAACTCGGTGGTCTGTATTACCGCCCCACGCTCTTCGTCGACGTCCCCGGCGGCGCCGAGATCCTCCAGGAAGAAGTCTTCGGCCCCGTCCTCACCTTGCAGGCTTTCGACGACGAGGATGAAGCCATCGCCCTCGCCAATGGCACCCGCTACGGCCTGGCCGCGGCCATCTTCACGCAGAGCCGGGCCCGCGCCGAGCGCGTCTCCGAGCGCATCGTCGCCGGCACCATCTGGGTCAATTGCTTCTTCGTGCGCGACCTTCGCGCCCCCTTCGGCGGCGCCCGCCAATCGGGCGTCGGACGCGAAGGCGGCAACTGGAGCTTCGACTTTTACGCCGACGTGAAGAACGTCTGCACCGCACCGTGGGCGAACGGCGAAGGAGGAGCCTGACGTGGGCGAAATCGTAGGCGCCGCCATCGTATCGCACGCACCGGGCATCATGCTGCCGGAGCCCGTACGCCGCGCCCTCAACGGCGGAGAAGACTCTTCTCTCGTTGGAGGCCTGCGCCGGCTTCGCACGGAGGTGCTCGACCGCCTCGAGGCCGACACCATCGTCGTCTTCGACACGCATTGGATCGTCACCTTCGAGCACATTCTCACGGCGCACGCGCGTCGCCATGGCCTGTTCACCTCGCACGAGCTTCCGCGCGGCATGAAGGCCATTCCCTATGACATGCCGGGCGATCCCGAGCTGGCCTTCGCCGTCGAGCGTCTCGCCAAAGGGCGCGACGATACATGGGCCCTGGCGTGCGACGATCCGCTCCTGCCCATCTTTTATGGAACGGTGAACCTCTGGACGTACCTCGCCGGTGGCGAACGCTGGATCTCCGTGGGCGTCAATCAGACCGCGACGCCGGACGACTTTCTCCTGCTCGGAAAGCTCATTGGCCAGGCCATCGCCGGCCTCGATCGGCGGGTCGTTCTTCTTGCGTCGGGTGGCTTCAGCCATCGCATGGTGCCCTTCAAAGAGTTGCGCCAGTGCGAGTCTTCGGATCCCGCGAACATCTCGAGCCCCGAGGCCCGCGCCGCCGACGAGCGCGTGCTCGCGTGGCTTCGCACGGGGGAGCATCGCAAGGTCATCGATTTCATGCCCGACTACCTGCGGCACGCTCCCGAGGGGCACTTTGGCCATTACCTCATGATGTCCGGCGCCGTCGGCGGTGCCGAATGCCGCGCGCCCGGCGTTCCGTATTCCCTTTACGAGAACTCGGTCGGCACGGGCCAGGCGCACGTCTGGTTCGAACGCCCCGCCGGCGGGTGGACGACTACCGCGGTGTAGCCGCGAGCGTCATGTAAATCTCGAACCAGCGCAGGTAATTGCGAAATGCAGGCAAGCCTTGCTTGGCCATTTCGGTCATGGCCCGATCGAGTCGCTTGGGAACATCGGACTTGCCCGGAATGCCCGCAAAGGTGTGCAGCTCCGCGGCCAGCCACAGCGTGTCGAGTTGATCGGTATCGACGGCACCTTTGGCGAGATCGTGAAGGTGATCGGCGTGCTGCAGGGCCTTCCCGAGCGCGGCCGCGGCTTGTGCGCGATCGCGGCGCTCGAATGCGTTGTCGGCGAGTTGGGCCTCGACGAGCATGAGCGCGCGCACTTCTTCTCCGCGGTCGTCCGTCTTCGTCTCCTTCTCGAGAAGCTTGCGCCGCGTCTCGAGCGCTCGCCCCGCATCGGCAAGCCGCCCCAGTCCTTGCGAGGCACGCGCGCGCAGACCGGCCGCGATCAAGCGATACGATCGGACCACCTGTTCATTCTCTGCGTGCGCCCACGTCAATGTCTCGGTGAACTTCCCATTGTCGATGGCGCGATCGACATGGGCCAAATCGTCGAGCGCGCGTTGTGGCTTGTTGGCCCCGAGCGCCGCCGCCGAGCGCGCGAGGCGCACGACGAAGCGATTGTGCTCCGCGGAAGGTCCGCGATCCGCATCGACGAGCGGCATCTCCGCATCGTAGAGGGCGAGCGCCCGCTCGAATTGGTCGGCCGCCAAGTTGTAGAGCGCCGCGCGGTCGAGGGCGAGCACGCGGTACGGCTCGAGCCTCGGCTGGCGGTCGAGCATCGCCAGCGCCTCCTCGGCCGCAGTCGCCGCATCTTTCTCGCGCCCGATATGGAGGAGGGCCCGCGCCTTGGCGCTGCGCACCGCAAACCCCTCCGAATTGTCCGCGTAAGGAAGCTTGTCGCGGTCCTTGAGGTAGCCGAGGGCAATCCGATAATTGCCGACCTGCGTGTGCAAGAGCCCGAGCTGGCCCAGAGCCATCGCGCGGTAGCGGAGATTGTTGCCCACGAGCTCGAGGGCGACCAGATAATGCGTGCCCGCCCGCTCGGCCGCACCAGGCTCGCCGGTGCGGAGGTAGCGTTCGTGAAGCACCGATCCATACAAGGATTGGGCGAGGCATTGATTCTTCAAGTCGTCCCACGAGCGCATCAAGGCGGCGATGGCCTGCTCCACGGCCTGCTCGTGCGCCTCGCCTTCGAGCTTCGGAAGCTGGCGCGCGAGCAAGTACGCGGCCACGAAATTCGCGATGGCTTCCGAGTCCTCGTCATCCTTGATGGCCACGTAGTCCGCTTGGATGGCCGCGGGCTTGTCCCCCGCGCGAAGGCGCAGATCGATCGCTCCGACCACCGCCTCGAAGGCGCCCGTTCGTTTGGCGACCGCCTCGAAGTCGGCGCGCGCTTCGTCCAATCGCCCTGCGGCGCGGCGGCGGAAGGCGCGCCCCACCATCACTTGCATGTACAATCGTTCCGCGCGGCGCCGCTCGATGGTGCCCGGCTTGACGTCGTCGATGTACTCCTGCGCGAGCCCTTCGACGATGGGATCGGCGCCGAGTTCGATCGCGCGCTGAACGGCGTCGAGCACGATGGCGCGGTGCCGTTCGACCTTGGTCTGCTTTTCGTAGAATTCGAGCAGCTCTTTTCGAACCGGGGCGTTGTGGTCGGGACGGATCTTGAGCACAACGCGCGCGAGATCGATGGCGAACCCGAGCTCCGAATCGCCGGGGGTCGCGGCACGTTCACGGGCGAGCCTCGCGTCGGCCTCGGCGAAGGGGAGCCCGCGCACCATCGCCCGCACGGCGGCACGCGCGTAGCGAAGCTGGTCGTCGACCGCGAGCTTCTCCCGCGTCGCCAGCCGGCGGCACGCCGCAACGAGCGCCTCCCGATCGTCGAGCTCGCGATAAAGCTCGTCGGCGCGCTCGTAATAGGCCTCGAGCACCGCGCGCGCCGTTCGCTCGGTGAGAGGCGTGGCCTCGAGCTCCGTGCGCGCCAACGACTTGTCGCCGATGGTATCGGCAATTTCGCTCCGCACGATCCGTGACATGGCCGCCGCGGCGCGGCTTTCGTTCGTCACCACGGGCAGCTTGTTCATGCGCGCGCGCGACTGCTCGTCGAAGTCGCGGAACATCCGCCCCCGTTCGCGCTCGCGCAGCGCTTTGCGGTGCTCGATGAGCACCAGCAGCGATTGGGAGAGCGCATCGCTTTCGGTATCGTCCATCGCATCGATGCGCTTTGCATAGAACTCCGCCGCGTCGAACTCCTCGAGCGTCAGATGGAGCCGTACGAGGCGCAGCATGATGAACCGCCGCCCATCGACCGTCTTCGCACGCGCCAGCCGATGGTGGTACAGGAGCTGAAGCTTCGCGCGCGAGCTCGCAAGGTCGATTTCGAGGCCCAATCGTTCCGAGGTCCAATTGGCGGGCACCTCTCCATCGAGCGGCAATTCGTACAGGTCCAGGTTCTTTCCGCGCGAGCACGTCATGATCAGGCGGTCGCGGGTCGGCGCCGGGTACTGGCAATTCCACGCTTCATCGGTGATTTGGACCGCCGGTCCCGCCGTCAAGGCGCCGCGGCCATCCGGGCCGAAGGAAAGGGGGACCCGAAAAAGCACACCGTTGTCGTCGGCGTCGACCACGCCATCGTGGTTCGAATCGGCGAAGAACTGGACGAAATACAGTGCGCGCCCATCTTTGGAAAAGACCGGCTGACCGGTGAGGCCAGGAACGTCGATCTGGATGGCCACCGGTGTGCCCGGAGCGTCGATGCGAACGGCTTCGAGCCGCCGCCCCGCATGCGCCCGAAATGCCGGGCCGACCCGCTCGCTCGCACGTTCGAGGGGCACGTAGACGAGCCATCGCCCATCGGGCGACACCGTGGGGTTCGCCAAGTTGCTCCCGAGGAACCGGTGCGGGGCAAGATTCCGTTCGACGGTCACCTCGAGGGCACGCAAATCCCCCGCGATGGTTTGGCGAACGATGGCGACGATGCGCTTCGAATCGATCCACTCGGCCAAGAGCACGGCCGCCGATCCACCGAGGCAGCGTCGCTTCTCGCCCGAGGGCAAATCACGCACGCACAATTGCCCGGTCGCGTGCTGGCTGTACGAAAGATAAAGAATCGATTTTCCGTCCGGGCTCACCCGCGGCCAGGTGACCTCCGCGCCTTCGTCGAAGAGAACGTGCGAGCGCCCGCTCTCGATGTTCTCGACATAAATCTCGTTCACGGTATGGCGATTGGAGACGAAGTAGAGGTCTTTCCCATTCGCCGCGAGCTGACCCAGGAATTGATCATCGGTGCCCACCGTGAGCCGCTCCGGACGGCGTATCGCGTTCTTTTCCTCGTCTTGCGCGCGCGCGCCCCCCGCGACCGCCAACGCGACCAACGCCATCGCCACCATGAGCACGTGGCGAAGGTTCAGCATCGCTTGGCCTCCCATTGCTCCGGTCCCACCTGGACCCATCCGCCGCAGACCACACCGCGGAGATGCACCTCGCGCCAGGTGCGCCGCAGTTCCTCCGCCGAAACGGCGGGCCGCTGTTCGTGCATCCAGCGCCAAAGTTGGATCCGCGCCCCGTTCACGCGCTGCACGAGTTCGAGCGCATCCTCGTGGTCGGCGGCGCCAATGCACGCGCTATGCGTATCGACGAGAAGACCGTCGCGCCCCTCCCCAATGCAATGTTGCACCAAGAGCCCATCGACGAGATCGGCGTCCGTCATTTCCGTGGTGTCGACGAACCGAATCGGTTTGATCCCGAGCGCCTCGAATTGTTTCGGCGTCAGCGGGACCGGCCGCGGGGTGATGCTCGCGCGATTGAGCTTGCGTTCCAAGTCCGGAAAAGAGCCCGCGGCCTGTTGTTCGAGCGCGGTTGCGCGATCGACCGTGACGAATTCCGGCGCACCGAAGCAGCCGATGGACGCGAACGCGCAAAACACGAAGGATGCAAAAACGGGGACGCGAATCATGGCTCTTTCTTCGAAGAGAAGATGACGGGTGCAAGGTACCGATCGATGAGCGGCCCCATGGCGATTCCGCGAATGTCGCCCACACTCACGATGCGGGCAAGACCGCCGAAGGTGACGTGGACGCTCGCGAAACCATGATTGAACGTGACGCGCAGGCGATCGGGATACCCGAGGCTGAGCGCACTGCGGATCCGGTTGATCGACGGATCGGCATGGAACGGATCCTGGAGCTCGAGAAGATCGAGAAAGTGCCGTTTGCCAATTTGAAGGATGTCCGCGCGCCCTTCGATGCTGTGCTCTCCGGCGGAAATCTGGAGTGCCGCGCTTCCGGAAAAGGGCTCGCCGCGCGAGGACTTCACGCCATCGGCGCGGACATGCATGTTGAGGGTCGAATTCTCGCCGTTCCAATCGAGCGCGCACAAGCCGGTGATATGCCCTTCACGGATCCCCATTTCGAATTGCCGGAGCGATATGATGTTTTGCTCGACTTGAAGATTGCCCACCAACGGGGCAATCGTGACTTGCGGAAGGGTCAGCCGGCGAATGGAAATGAAACTGCCGCGGCTGAGGAGCGGATGTTGATCCGAAAAGCGGAGTGACGAATAGGGATTGTCCCGATCTTCGCGCAGCAAGCGCAGTCCCTTTTCGCTGACGCGCAGCGCGAGGGTGACCGGGACCTCGCCATCGACGCCTTCCACGATGATGCCGGAACGCGGCATGCGAAGGCTTGCCCCTTCGACTTGCGTGTCGGCGATCACACGAAAGGTCGCGAGGTTCGGGGACTCGACACGAAAGGTGACATGGGTCGTGCCGCTCGCCGCGAGGACGGCCGGCGTGTTGGACATCCGGGCGAGATCTTGCCGCAGGCTACCGCCCAGCTCCAAACGGCGCTGGCTTTCGCTGGGGTCGAACGCGCCCCGAAGGGAGAGCGTGGTCCCGCCGGCGCCGTTCGCGATTTCGAGGTGGGGCACGCGAACGATGCCGTCGCGGCTGCGGCGGGCGGTGAGGTTCAATGTCGCATCGCCGATGGGGTACATCGGCGCGATGTCCTGCTTGAGGGCGCGCACGGACATCCGCGAGGTGAGCTCGAGATCGGGTTCGGTGAGCTGGCCTTCGATGGTCGCGGTGAGCTCATCGTGCAGACCCGCCACGACGAAGTCGCGCCGGCCGCTCGCCACGTGGATCTCGTCGCCCTCGAGTTGGCCTTCGACGATGCGCCGCGCGCCCTGGGTGCGAACCTTGGCGGATAGCGCGATCTCGGGCGCGGAGAATGCGGTGTCTCCGCCGCTCCACGCGATGTGCTTGCCGCGCACATCGAGCGTCCCGTCGAGGGCCGCCGTTTGCAATGGTGTCCGTTCGAGACGGAGCCCGCCGTTGCGGTCCACATCGGAAACCACGCCGGCCAGCGTGCCCCGTGCGGCGAGTGCCAATTCGAGCTTCGAGAGATCGACGCCCCTCAGACCGGCCGCCACGGACGCCAACGGTGCGAGCGGCGACAGGCGTCCGACGTTCGCATGGACGTCGTACGTCACCGCACGCCGCGCACGGTCGAAGCCGAGCGCGGCCTCGAGCTTCGCTTGCGCGCGGCCCTCGGCGGCCAGCCGCAGGTTCAGCGAGGAAGCCTCGCGATCGAGGGTGGCGGCGAGCGACACGTGATCGTCGCTCGGGTTCGCGCCATCGAAGGCCAGCCGCTCGAAACGCAGGTCCGCGTCCAGGGTCGGGTGCATGAGCGTGCCCTTCGAGTCGAGCACGACTTTGGCCGCGTGTGCGGCGATGCGCTCGAACGCGGGTCGTGCGACATCGATTTCGGTGTGCTGCTCGATCGACGGCGCCTCCGAAGCGATCCGCTGCACGCGTCCGTGCGATTGAAGCGCGATGGCCATGCGTTCCCACGGCACCTTCTTCGCGATGTCCGCCGGTAAGAACGGACGCACGGCCTCCAAGTTCGGTGCCTTCGAATCGAGGGAGTAATCCAGCGAATCGCCTGCCTTCGTGGCATCGAGCTGCACGTGAACGTTGCCCAGATCGGCGGCGACGTGTGCGGACCCGCGGCTTGCACTCGGATGGTCGAGATCGGGTGCGGCTCCGTCGATTCGCGCCGCCACGTGCACCGGCACGCGCGCAAGCGGCCGGCCTCCCTGCTCGATCCGCAGCGTCTCGGTGCGCGCGTCGGTCTCGAGGGTGTACGGCGCGTGCCCTGCCAGGGAGGTCTGCGCACGAAAGGCGATCCGCTCGAGGGTCGTCCGCGTTCCCGCCGAGCGCAGCGCGAGTGAGCCGATCTCGCTCGTCACGGCGACATCGCCGCGGCTCGCGAGCGGATCCTCCGGGCTCACGGCGAGCTTCTCGAAGCGCAGGCCGAGGTTCCCGCCGAGCGCGGCCAGCAGCGGCGCACCCGAAGCACCCGACGTCTCGACGTTCCAATCCGCGAAGGTGAGCCCCGCGCGCCCGGTCAATGCGCCGTCCTTGGCCTGCGCGGCCTCGACGTCGAGGGCGACGTCCTTGGCATGGACGCCGCTGCGGCCGGCGGTGACCTTGGTGCGGTCGATCGCGAACGAGGCCTTCACGTGGATGCTCGCATCGGCGGCGGGCACGACCCGTGCGGAGCATTTCGCGAGCCCCACGTCGACATCGGCGCCCGCTTGGGAAATCTTGGCGTCTGCGAGATCGGCGTCGAGGATCACCTCGGCCCCCTCGTTCAAACGCGGCAGCGCATTCGTCGCGAGGCCGTCGACGCGGTAATGAAGCTTCCCGCGCCCGAGGTTCGCGCGCACTCCCAGGAGATCGCTCGGAACGATTTCCAAGAGCCGCACGAAATCGACGTCTCCCTGCGCGTGGCGAATGAACGGCATCCCGCTGTCCGGAAGCTCGATCGCGGCCTCGGCGGTCGCGCCGCCGCCCGCGGCCGACGTGTGCGCGAGCCCGAGGTTCGTCTTTCCCGCGGCGGGATCGAAGCGCGCCGTGGCTTCGGCATGAAGGGCGTGCCCGGCGCCGAGGCCCGAGACGAACGTTTGCGACGGCACCTCGAGGTCGATCACGGCGGAGACCTCGGACGGCGTGAGGTCCGCCGTAAGCCACAGGCGCCCGTGCGCGTCGCCCGACACGACGCCCGCGAGCTGACGCGCCACATCCAATTCGAGCGGCGTCGGTTGGGCGCCCATGTTGGCGCGCAGACGCCATCCGCCCTCGGACTCCGCACGGACATGGAGCTCCACGCCGCGCACCGTGATTCGATCCCGCTCTTTCCCCTGCTCGGTGCGCACGACGACGGAGGAGAAGCCGCTCACGTCGGCGTCCGGCAACAGAGGCAGCAGCGCTTCGAGATCGCGCCCTCGGTGCGAGAGCGGGGTCGCTTTCTTCGGCGGCGCCGCGGGGTCCGGTGGGAAGAGCGCGTCGAACGACGTGTTGCCGTTTTCATCGAGCGCCACCGTCACCGCGACGTCCGACAGTGCAACATGCTCGACGCGGCGCCCGCGCCCCGTGAAGAGCGACGTGGACCAGCCTGCCTCGAGCCGTCCGATGCGCGCGAGCTCGGGGGCGATGCCACGGAGCGCGGGAGGGGAGCGCAGAACCAAGCCCTCGATCGCGATCCCGCTCAGGACTTGGACCCGGGCGGTGTCGTAGTCGATGTCGAGCCCCGCCATCGAATGCACGAGCGTCTGCACGCGCACCTTGACCCAAGGACGATCCAGGCTGTGGACCAGACCAAAAGCGACGGTGGGCACGAGCGCGAGGACCGCCACGAGTGCGATCAACGCGCGTCGTATCCACCGCCATCGTCGCGTGCGAAACCGAGACTCGTATGCGACGGGGACACTTCTGCGCATGCGTATTCCGCTGAGCCACCCCCGGGCCTCATGCGTACTCTACTCGGTTCTTCCTAGCAGGGAATCCGCGGGCGCGAATCAACTTGAACGTCGTTCGCGCCCGCAAGCGAACAGGAGTACGAGCGCGTGGCGCGCTAGTCTACCGCGTCCTTCTTGAGCCCCATTTCGATGGCCTTGCGCAGCTCGACCGCTTGCGGCCGGCTCGCCCCGAGGCTTGCCGTCAGCCCGCCACCCCCGAGGCGATCCGACAGCATCAAGGTGAGGAGCCCCTCGAGCAGGCTCGGGCCGCCTCCGCCGTTGGTGCCGTTCGGTCCTCCGTGCCCGCCGACCACCACGCGGGGCACGACATCCACCTTCGCGTCGGCGATGGCCTTGGCGAAATCCTTCATCACCTGCTGCGTGAGCTGGAACTTCGGCCCGCCGTAGGCGCGGACCTGTTCCTCGGTGGCGATGGCCTGCGCGACACCGATGCGCGCCTCCTTCTCGGCCTGGGCCTCGGCGTAGACGCGAATCTTGTCGGCTTCGGCCTGCGCCAGACATCGAATCTGCTCCGCCTGCTGCAGTGAGCGTTGGTACGCCGCACGGCCTTCGTTGGTCTCCACGGTGATTCCGAGCTCGCTTTCGGTGATGCGTGTCTGCTGCTTGGCACGCGCTTCCGCCTCGCGGAGCTCGCGCTCCTTGACGGCGGCCTTTTCCTGCCGCGCGTACGTTTCCACCTGTTCCTCGGCAATCTGCCGCGAGCGGAGTTGCGCGAGGATCTGCTCGATCGAGTGGCCATCGTGGCCCGACGTGGGCGTTCCGATGAGCACCTCCTCGAGCTCGAGGTTGTAGCGCGCGAACTTCTCCTTCATCTCCAAGGCGGCCGAGTTCTGAATCTCGGCGCGCTCTTGCAGCAGCTCGATGATGGTGCGCCGCTGCGCGATGTTCTTGAAGTAGGCCGCCACCATCGGGTCCAAGGTCTGCTCGACGAGCCGCTTGATGTCACCGAAGCGCTGGATGACCAGCGGTGCCTTGCGGTAATCGATGTGCACGACCACGCTGAGCGGCAGCGAAGGCTCGAAGGCGTCGCGCGTGATGAGCGACACCTCGGAGAGGTTCTCGTCGAACTTGTGCGAGCCCGACTGCGCGCGGTTCCACTTCAGGATGAAGTTCGTCGTGGGCACTTGAATGACCTTGCCCGCGTACAGGTTGAACGCGTACTTGCCCGGCAAGAGCGGCTCGTTCCATACGCCGCGCTCGCCCTTGCGTACGAGCTCTCCGTGCTTGTACTCGGAGCCGGAGATGTCGCTGCCCGACTCGCCGGTGTACGAGACGACCACGCCTACGGTGCCCACTTCGACCACCGTTTTCGGGATCATCTCCACCGTCGCGAAGAGCCGGTTGATGTAGTACGTGCCCTCGACGAGCACCTGCAGCTGCCGCCCGCGAAGGCCGCCGCTGGCGAGGAACCGCTCTGGATCTTGGAACTTGTTGTGGTACGTCGAAGGCTGGTGCGGGTCGTCGCCCATGACGGGCGCGATGATCTGACCCTGCGCCAGCGAGGGGCCGTCGTGCACGGTGACGACGCCGAGCAAGTCGTCGGCGCCCTTGATGACCACCGGCGCGAAGCCGCCGCGCGCGCCGATGGTTTGCGCCATTTGCTGAAACGGCGCGAGCTCGTCGCCCGACAGCGGCAGGTAATGAAGCTGCGTCTCGGTGATGACCACGAACTGCGCCAGGTTGATGGCGTACGTGCCCTCACGCAGGATTTTGCGCTGCGGGCCGCGTTGTCCGCCGTTCTTGAGGAACGCCGCCGCATCCTGGAAGTCGTCGGCCGTGGCATTGCTGGCCAAGGTTTGCGTCGGGCCGAGCGGCTCGCCGTCGCGCGCGAAGAGGTATCCGATTTTGCCCTGCGGAATGGTCACCAGCGGCACGCGATGAACGCGGTATTGGAATGGATTGAGGTAGTGGACACCGCCGCGCAGCACCGCAGGCTGAAAACCCGCTTCTCCCGCCAGCGCGATGAATCCTTGTTTGACCGAGCCGCGCTCACTCCAGCGCTTCTCCACGATTCCAATTCGATTGTTCGGAATGACCCGTATACCCAATGCGACCACGAGAAAGACGAAGAGGACGAAACCTACGCCCAAGACGAAATACAGCTCTCCAAGCGCCAGCATGGCTGGTGCTCCTTTCCGCAGAACGAAAGGTCTTCCCCGGAGGTCCGCGGCTTGCCGCGGCCGACTTTCAACGCAGCCCGCCGGCTTCGGGCGAATTGCGCCTTACGCGAGCCATCTCGCGGTGACGGGGTACTCTTTCGTTCGGCACGGGAAAGCTGGATACGAACCTACGCACCCGCAAGGGACAAACGGCAAAAGCGCCGCGGCCCTCGGCCCGACGCCTTGCGTATTAATGCTTTCTTAATCCTGACCCCTCTTAACCCATTCTTGCTCCCTCCCCCTCGGGGGGGAGGGCCGGGGAGGGGGGGACTTGCTATTCGTCGGCGAAAGCCGCCAACTGCGCACTGCGATCCGTATCGAGATCCGTCGTCACCACCGCATACCCCACGCCGTCCGCCTGTGTGACCGCGAGCGAGTACCGATTGAACTTCCCCACGCGCACCTGCGCCGTGCCCACCGCACGCGGCATCAACTCCTCCGCGTCCATCTGGATGTGTCGCGGATCGTAGACGAAGACGCTGACCCGGCGCTCGTCCGCGCCCGTACCAATCTGGTACGTCAGCATGGCCGCACGCTCATGGTGCATCATCGGCAGCACACGCCCGCCGACCAAGCGCGCACCGGTGCGCTTCTCGAAGCTCGTCGGACGAACAGGAACCCCAACGTAGCGTTCCAGATCGCGCACGGCCTTCGGATCCGTGCTCTCGGGCGGCAGCGGCTGCGAATGCTCCGCCACCAAATCTTGAATCAACGAATCGCTGGCCAGCCCCGCCGACACCTTGTCGCTCGTCGTGCTTTTGCTCATCGGCCCGCGCGTGGCAACGCCCCACACCACGGCCAACGCCGCAGCGCTCGCGAGCGGCAATGCCGCACGCCACATCATTCCTGTTTCTCGGCCTGTATCTCCTCGGCCTGCGGGGGCAACACTCGTTCGGCGGCTGCCGAAGAATCCCGCCTGCGCATCCGCGCGACGCTCACCGCGCTCTCGTTCCGCCGCCATGGCCAAGGCCACGCGGGAACGCAGTCCCTCCGGCGCTGACGCCTTCACGATGCGCTTGAGCGAACCGCGAACGGCATGATCGAGCTGCACACGCTCTCGGCACGTCTCGCAGCTGGCGACGTGCTCGTCCACTTCGAGAACCCGGGATGGCTCCAATTCGCCATCGATGTAGGCGCCCAACAGGTGACTGAACTGCGTGCAATGCGTGGTGCTCATGGCGGTCATCATCCGGCTTTGCGCCTCTTCGCTCGATAGGTCGCAAGATCGGTCGGCGCCGACTCTTCGGACGCAGTTCCGACACTGTCCTCACCCTTGACGATACCCAAAGCCAACGCGTGTCCATAGAGGGCACGTTGAAGAAGCTTTCGACCGCGATGCAGCCGGCTCATGACCGTGCCAATCGGGCAGCCCATGATGTCGGCGATCTCTTCGTACGAGAACTCCTCGACGTCGCACAAAACCACGGCCAACCGAAACTCGGCGGGCAGCTTGTCCAGGGCGGTACGAACCTCGCCCTCCACGATGGGCATCAGGGCGATCTGCTCCGGATCGCGAAGTTGACGCATCGTTGACGCGCTCACCCATCCATCCGCCAGCGGGTCGGCATCCGGCCCGTCGAACAGAGCACGCTCCAAGCCGCCTCGGCGGTACTTGTTGATGAACGTGTTGGTCAGAATACGGAAGAGCCACGCTTTCAAGTTGGTACCCGCGCGGAACTGGTCGCGGGCCCGCATGGCTTTGACCATCGTGTCCTGTACGAGGTCTTCCGCTTCCGTTGGATTTCGCGTCAGGCGGCACGCGACGGCATACATCGCGTCCAGATGAGACAGCGTCTCTTCGGTAAAAGAATCGGAATCTTTGAACTTTTCGTCTTCCGCCGCGAAAGCCGACATGGTGGAGCGTCCCTTCACTCGAGGCCAACAGGGGGTATCCGTGAGGTATTCCCTACGATTCCGGCAAAACCCGCAGACACCCCAAACACGTGCAAACCCGCGAAAACCTGCGCAAACCTGGAAGTCTCTGCGCTTGCCTGCACAGGCCGCACAGTAAGCACGGCAACCCGAGGTGGCTCCCTGTACGCCCCACCCTAAACGTTATTTTACATCCTTGTTTTCGCTGTTGCCGTTCTCGCTCTTGGATGGCGTGCTCTTCAATTTCTTCTCGAGCTCTTCAATCCGTTGGCCGAGGCGGCGCACTTCGTTGGTGAGCTGCTCCCACGGCGTGATGCTCGGCAGAACGGCGCGGATGCGTTCGTCGATTTTGTGCTGCCACTCTTCCAGCGTTTCCTTCGCCTGGTCGACGAGGCTTGGCTTGGACGCGTGGGCCTCTTCGACGGGGCGCTCGGGGGTCTCCGCCGCCGCTTCGACCTCGCCTTCCGTCTTGCCCTTCGGCACCGGAATGAGGCGGCCAATCGGACCTTCGCGCAAATCCGAGAGCACCTTCTCCGTGCGCGAGTGAATGAGCTCCTTGAGTGTCTGGAGCGGCACGTTGCGCGCGTGAGCTTTCTGCTCCTCGTAGATGATCTGCGCGAGGGTGACCTCGGTCAGATCTTCTTTCGACGTGTTGTCGATGATTTGCACGTCCTCACCGGTGCGCACCATTTCGGCGATTTGCAGCAGCGTGACGTAGCGACTGTCCTTGGTGTCATACAACTTGCGGTTCGAATACCGCTTGATCACGCGCCGCTGCCGGTCCGGGGACGGTTGCACGTTCTCGGCGGTTTGCGAGCTTGTCTCGGGCTTGGTGTCCACGATTGACGCTGCCTCCGTCTACGGTTTGGAAAAAAAGGGAGAAAACTTCAACCCTCAATCGGCTCACCCCCATACCGATTGGGGATGAGTTCGGGCACTGGTATTAAGATAAGTCCTGCTGTGAAGAGCGTACCTTGATGTGGACGAATCGGGGCGAGGAATTGACGTCACCGGCGCTCGAGGCCGTTGCTGTTTGCGCAAGCTATCCACAGAAGGCTCCGAAAGGCTCGTTTTCGCCTCCCGTTCTCGATGGCGTGGATCTTACCGTGGCCGAAGGAGAGCTCGTCGCGCTTCTCGGTGCCAACGGAGCAGGCAAGAGTACGCTGCTTCGTGTGCTTTCGGGCACGCTCGAGCCAACATCCGGGCAGGTTCGCCTTTTTGGAACGCCGCTCGGTGCCCACGATCGGCGAGCGCTGGCCCGCACGATGGCGGTGGTCGGGCAGACCGAGGAAATGTCCTTCGGTTTCCGCGTGCGCGATGTGGTGATGATGGGCCGGGCCCCCCACCAGGGCGGCTGGATGCGGGCCACCGACGAGGACGTCAGCATCGTGGAGGAGGCCATTCAAAGCTGCGATTTGGCTGCCTTTGCAGATCGGCCGGTGCTGGCCCTGAGCGGCGGCGAGCAGAAACGGGTCGCGATTGCGCGCGCCCTGGCCCAGCGTCCCCGGGTGCTGCTTCTCGACGAGCCGGCTGCATTTTTCGACGTACGGCATAAAATTGCGCTGTACGACCTTCTCGTGGAGCAGGTCGCGCGGCAGAAGCTCGCGTGCGTGGTGGTGATGCACGACATCAACATTGCGTCGCAGTACGCGTCGCGGGTGGCGTTGATGAAGGCGGGGCGCTTCCTCGCCGTGGGCAAGGTGGACGAGGTGATGACGTACGCGCGGCTGCGCGAGACCTTCGACACGGATCTCTACGTCGGCGTGAACGAGCTCACCGGGATGCGCTTTTTTCTGCCGATGCGCGGTCGCTGAAGCTCGAGAGGATCGAACCGCCAAGACGCCAAGGTCGCCAAGATTCGTTGATGTGCTGGTGCAGCCGAGAAAAACGCGCTGCTTCACGAACCTCCAACCCCTTGGCGTTCTTGGCGCCTTGGCGGTTCGACCATCTTCTTCTTACAGCACGCGCTTGAGGATCGACTCGAGCTCGGAGGCATCGGTGAAGCCTTCGCGGACGGCGACGACCTTGCCCTCGCGCGAGAGGATGACCAGCGTGGGCAGGTTGCTCACGCCGTAAGCATGCGAGGTCTCGCCCTCGTCGTCGAAGACGATGGGGTAGGTGATCTGGTGCGAGCGCGCCCACTTGGCGGCGGCGCCGGGGGCGTCGCTGGTGTTGATGCCGACCACGGCTACGCCCTGGCTCTCGTAACGGTGCGCGAGCTTGTCGAGCACGGGCGATTGCGCCTGGCAGGGGCCGCACCACGTGGCCCAAAAATCGAGCACGACGGCTTTGCCTTTGTACTCGTTCAAGGCGAGCGTGCGCTGGCCCATCTGCGGTGCATTGGCAACGAGCTCGAGCTGGAAATCCGGTCCCGGCTTACCCGAAAGCGCCCCGCCCTCCGACGCGCGAAACCAGCGCGGCAGCACGGCGAAGCCCAGAATGACACCAACGACCATCACGGCGATGGCCACCGAATGGTAAATGCTGTTTCCGCCCCCACCAGGTGTTGCGCGCGCGGTTCGGGTCTTCTCGGCCGACATCGTCATGGCTTTCGTGCTTCTACGGTTAGCATGCACCCAAGGTTTCGGCGACTACGCGCAAATGTTCACGAACTCGGGATGCCGCGGCAACGATTCCGTTGCGTCCGCAACCCACGGGGAACCGGCTTCACGGGTCGGTGGCGATGCAGGGGATGGTCATGCAGCGAACGACCTCTTCGGCGCGTTCACCGATTTCGATGTGGAGACGGCGAAGGGTTGATGCGCTCGTCCGCCATGTGCAGAAGTATAGCGGCTAATCGCGGGAGACGCCGCCGGTGGTGGACAAGGGGCGGGAGATCGCGCCCTCGCGGGCCTTGCGGGCGCGGGTTTCGGCTTGGGCGGTGGTGCGGGGGAGGTGCACGATGAAACGGGCGCCGCCCAAGGGGCTTTCGGTGACGTCGATGCCGCCGCCGTGTTCGACGACGATCTTCTTCACGATGGCTAGGCCCAGGCCCGTGCCGTCGTGTTTCGTCGTGAAGTACGGATCGAAGATGCGGCTGCGCGCTTCCTCGGGGACGCCGGGGCCGTCGTCGTCGATGGTGATGATCGCGCCATCTTCCTCGGCCAACGCCTTCACCTGCACGTGCCCGATGACGCTCGCCTCCGAGGTGCGCGCGGCCTCGGGCGCGGCATCGCGGATCGCCTGGACGGAGTTGCGCACCAGGTTCACGAGCACACGGCGCAGCATTTGGCGGTCGATGGCCGCGGTGAGCGGCTCGTCGGGCACGTCCCAGGTGATGTCCACGTTGGCTGCAAGATCGGTGAAGGCGCCCTCGCCCGGGATGCTCGTTTCCTCGAGGTGCGAGAGCTGCTCGGAGCACTCGCGCAAAAACTCGCGCAGGCTCGACTCCTTGAGCTCCACGTTGGGCAGGCGCGCGAAGTTGGAAAAGTCGCCCACCAGGCGGCGCAACGTGCCCACTTCTTCCTCGACGATCTCCAGCGTCGTATCGAGCAGGGCCCGGAAGCGAGGATCCTCGCCGGCGTACTTGCGGTGGCACTCCTGCACGGCAAGCTGGATGGGCGTCAGCGGATTCTTGATCTCGTGGGCCAGGCGCTGCGCCATCTCCTGCCAGGCGCCGATGCGCTGGAGAAACTCGATGCGCGCGCGCGATTGGCCCATCTCGGTGATCATGCGATTGAAGGTGCGCGCGAGATCGGTCAGCTCGTCGGAGCCGGTCACCGGCACGCGCACACTGAGATCGCCCTGCGCCACCAAGTTGATGGCCGCCGCCAGCCGGTTGATGCGCAACGTGACCCCGCGTGCGAGCAAAGTGCCGAGCATGATGGTCACCAAAAACGTGATCCCGAGCAGTGCCGCGAAAGCCAAGAGGTAGCCCTGATAAAGCTCCCCGCGCGAGGCCTCGAGCTGGTGGAAGGTCGTCACCACCGCGCCGTCGCGCTCCAATTCGTCGAGGCGCTGCCGATCGATGGCGAAGGTGGCCACCAGCATGGGCGGCGTGGCGTCCGTCGACAGCGAACGGCGTTGCTCCAGGCTTCGCTCGGAGGCCTCGTCCACCGGCCGGCCGCGATCGCGCGAGGCGAGGGGGCGGTTCTCCGGATCGAAGATGTGGAGCTCGACCAGCGACGGGTACCGCGGAAAGAGCGCATCGAGCTGCGCTTCGACGAGCTCCGTGTTGCGGTGCTCGGCGGCCTCGCGCAGCACCTCGTCGGCCGCGATGGCGTCGGCCTGGTGCTTCATGTCATCGCGGATGGCCTTGACGTAATCTTTGTAGACGGCGACGCCCCGATCGAGCTGCTGCCCCACCTCCGGGTTGAACCAGATGGAGGAGGCTTGCCGGAAGAGCGAATTGGCGAAGAGCATCGCCACGAGGAGCGGCAGCATCGCCGACAGCAAAATGGCCAGCGCGAGTCGCCGCTCGGTCTTACCCGGAATACGCACGACCTCAGTGTACTACGGTCCCCACCAGAGCATCCGATGGACGACGGGCTTCTTCTCCCATGACACGACGATCACGAGCTGATCGTCTTCGGTCTTCACCACCGGATCGGGGAACGATTCCGCGGGGATGAACGACGACTTGTGAAAGCCCGAGCGATCGAGCCATATCAAATGAAGGCCGCCCTCGCCCGGTCCGTACATGAGGAGCATGCGCCCCTCGTCGCCTTCGCCGAGCAGCAGAAAATCCAGCCAGCGAAGCCCGAGCTCGGAAAAGCGTTCGGCGCTGGGAAAATCTTTTCCAAGATCGCGCAACTCGGGAAGGTGCGCCTTGAGATGTTTGTACAGTACATCGTAGCGAACGCCTTTGGCGATGCGCGGTAGGCGCCGCTCCTTTGGCGCGATGCTCGGGAGCGACGTGGCTGGCCAGGTCGGAACCTCCACATGGGTGCGGTAGCGATCGGCCAAGGTGCCCGCATCGTCGTCGGCCAGCGATTTGAGCCACCACTGGAAGATCGCGAGCTGCGCCTCGCCCGCCGGGGAGACGAGCTCGATGACGCTCTCCCAGAGCGGCCTTCGCACCGCCCAGTGCGCTTGGCGCCGTGAATCATGCAGAATGCACGCACCGACGTAGGCGGCGCCGTGCACCACCACGTTGAACAGCTCATTCTCGGCCGTGCCCGCCTCACCCGCCACCCGCCACGCGTCGCGCCGCTCCGGCGTGAGCGCTGCGCTCAAGCGATGGACGCTCGCGTCGGTGAAATCGAGGTGGACCTCACGCCCCAACAAGGTGTCGGCGCGGGCCACGAAGATGCGCGCGGCATCCTCCAGGTGCGCCAAAATGGCTGGGTTTTTCCCTGGATTGGCATCCACAGTTCGGGCGCGCGCCAGGTCGCCCTGCACATCGGGCGGGTAGAGCGGCAAGAAGTGGGTCCGAAAGAGGGCCTCGGCGGTGATCGGCATGGCGCGTCAATCTAGTCTATGCTCGGTCGCCGTGCTCACCGCGGATGTGCGTTTCGAAGGGTGGAAGACGGAAGACTGGTCGCGTTTTCTCGATCTGTGGAAGCCGCGGGCGGTCAAGGTCGAGGCGGAGCCGACGCGGCCGCGCGGCGGGGTGATCGCCATCGTGGAAAAGGACACCGTGCTGAAGCTGATTCACACGGCCAAAGGGCGGATTGCCCCGCCACCGCCGCCCGCGCCCGATGCGCCGCCCTTTTCGCTGGCCGAGCTGGCCAATTCGCAGCGCGCGAGTTGGGGCATTGCCGCGGAGCGCGGGGCGCTCGATGAAGTGATGGAGCGCTTCGGCGCGCGCACGCGGCGCGGGGACGACATCACGCAGCAGGCGCTGCTCCTGGTGACCATCGTGCGCGAGATGATCCGCGAGGGCGGCATCGAGAGCTGGCCGCGAAGGCTGCACGGCGTGCCCGTGCCCACGCCGCCGATGATCGACCGCACCATCGGATCGATCTGCGCCGACGGGCACACCATCGCGCTGGGCATGTTCAAGGACGAGGAACTGTGGACCGCCTTCGTGGCGCGGCGGCGCGGGCGCGGGTTCGACGTGCTCGCCGGACCCGACGAGCTGCGCCCCGCCATGGGCGTGCTTTCGGGCGAGTGGCGCCGCGATTACCGCCACCTCGTGCGCGCGGTCGAGGATCATTACGGGCCGCTCTCGCTGGGCTTTTTCGCGGAGGTGGAACGCTTTCGCGAGCTGCAGATCGATCCGCGTCCCGGGGCGTGGGGCCGCGCGGTGGCCTTGCGCGACGTGGTGGTGACGCCCATCCCGAGCGCGGTGGGGCTTGCGCTCGGGGTCGACGTTTCGCGCTATGCGCTGGAAGGCCTGCGCAATTTCACGGCGCGCATCGGTTGGTTCGAGCCGGTGGTGCAGAGCATGCGCAAGCGCCTCGGATCGGCCGCCACCGGTGCCGACGTGACCGTGTCCGGCGCCTTGGGCTTCGATCCGATGGCCGCGTTGCGCGCCCTGCTCCGCCGCTAGTTGACCTTGATGACCGGATCGTCGGTCTTGCAGCCCAAGACGATGCGGATCTTGCCGCCGGGATCACTCCGCAGCGTGTTGCACGAGGCGCCGTTCAACGTGATCTTCGAGGGCAGCTCGCCCGCGTCGGCGTTGTAGTTGTTGTAAATCCAGCCATTGGAGGAATCGTGTTTGAGCTGCTGCGGCGCGCCGCCGTTGCCGGGCTCGTACACCACGTTGACCCGCTCGGGATCGATCTGGCCCGCGTCGGCCGAGGATTTCTCCAAGGGGAAGTCGCAAGGCACGACGATGTCGCGGATGGAGTTCATCGCGCGAATGAAGTCGGCGGCAATCTGCTGCGAATTGCGTTCGCCGGGGGTGATCTGGAAATGGCACGGGATGCTGTTGGGATCGCCGTCGGCCCAGTTTGGGTTGCACCCGGGCGCGGGGCTGCCGCCGGCCACGGCCATCTTTCCGAGGAGTCCCTCGTCGTAGTCGCCCACGTCCGATGTAGGATCGCCCACGCCGATGACATAGGTCGTGATGGACGGGTTGCCCGCTTTCAGTGCGGCCACGGCCTGGCGCACGGCCTCGTTTTCCTGCGGTTGCGAGTAGCCTTCACGCGGCGAGGGGACGCCGTCGGTGATGACCACGAGCACCCGTTTGCCGCCGCTGGCCAGCGACGTGGGCGGGTTGGCCGGATCGAACCTGGCCAACACGGCGCCTTGGCCGGTGATGGACGCATAGAGCGGGGTACCACCCTGCGGGTACACCGTTGCCGCGCCGTTGGACTTCGGCGCCATGCGCTGCTTGATGCTCGCAGCTTGGTTCGCATCCACCCTGTTGATGGGGATGTCGATCCTCGAGTAGTCGCCACCGTTGGCCGGCTCCGTGCTGGAGAACAAGAGGAAGCCAACGCCGAACGTCGTGTTCTGTTCGTTGGACAAGGAGTCGACGAAGGAGCCGAGCGATCCGCGGGCCGCGAGCCACTTCTTGCCGGTCAGGCCGAACCAGGATTCATCGCACGCACCGATGAGCGGGCAGGGGTTCTTTCCGTCATCCCTCTTGGCGGGGCGGTTCGGATTGAGAGGATCCTTTTCGCGGCCGCCCGGGATGTACGTGTTGGGCGGATCGCCGTTGTAGGCATCCATGCTTCCCGAGCCGTCCTGCACGATCTGCATGTAGACGGGTACGCGGAACGCTTCGGCGCGCGCGCCTGCGCACGCGGTTCCATCCCAGCTCGCATCCCTTCCGCTCCCGATGCCGCCTTCCCCGATGCTCACGCCGCCGCCGTCGTCGTTCCCGTTCGGGCCACCGTTGCCCGACTGCGATAAGTTGGGGAACTCGGACATGTCTTCGGTGCCGGTGCTGCAGCCTTGTGCAATCACTGCGACGATCGACGCGATCGCCGGCAAGGCCACCAGCAAAGTCCTTCGAGGCATAGCGAACCCTCCTTGGGTATTCCGAAAAGGCTAAGGGGGATGGAATCGAGCGTGTTGCTACGACGACTAAACGTAGCAGGCTCTCTCGCTACACACCTCTTTTTGCACGATGAACGGGGCTTAAGGTGCGACGGTACGGTACACCTTCGCACGCTCCAGCAGCATTACTGATCACGCTCTCACGTGATCGCGCTGTCATGCATCGTTAGGCATCTGTGACATTGCCATCGCTGGCGTCACTCGCATCGGCCGCATCGGTCGGGGCATCGATCGTCGCGTCTTGTGTGGTTCCGCCGTCGTTCGTGCTGCCCGCGTCGGGCGGAGGTTGCGACGATCCGCCATCGGTGAGGCAAAAGGCACCGCGCTCCAAGGCGGCAATCGCCTCGACGCAGCCGGGCTGCAGACCACTGGTATCGAACTGAGGAGGGTACGGAGGACACTGCCGGCTCACGTACACGGCCGTCTCGGCCCCCGCTCCCGATGAGCGAGGGACGAGGCACTTGATGGCGCAGTTCGAGCCGGGATCGTCCCCCGACACGACGTCGAGGGACTGCGTTGGCCCGAGGCATCCCCGCGCGCGATCGTACGCGCGTGCACCGTAGGCGTGCGAGCCATCGTCGCACGATGCGAGCGCCGCGATGCCCAAACCGACGGCGAGCGCCGAGACCACGGCGGCCCGCACGATCGAAGAAGCGCGCTTTTTCGGGGGATGCAGCATGGTGTCAGCTCTGGGGCTCGATCACACGGATGCGAAGCTCCGTGAGTTGATCGGGGCTGGGACGCGTCGGGGCGTCGGTCATCAAGTCCGTTCCCTTTTGCGTCTTGGGGAAAGGGATCACGTCGCGCAGGCTTTCGGCGCCGGAAACGAGCATGGCCAAGCGGTCCATGCCCACGGCGATGCCGCCGTGCGGCGGTGCGCCGAACTTGAGCGCATCGAGCAAGAAGCCGAACTTTTGCCGCGCTTCCTCCTCGCCGATGCCCATGGCCGCGAACACCTTGGCCTGCACCGCGGGATCGTGGAGACGGATCGAACCGCCGCCGATCTCGAAGCCGTTGAGCACGAGATCGTAACGGTGACAGAGCACCTTGCCCGGATCCGTGTCGATCAAGTCGACGTTCCCGTCGTGCGGGCGCGTGAAGGCATGGTGGGCGGCGACCCACTTCTTCGCCTCGTCGTCGTACTCGAACAGGGGCGGGTTCACGACCCAGAGGAACTTGAACTTCCCGCCGTGGCCGACCTCGGGGATCAACTTGAGCTTCTTGGCCAGGTGCACGCGCAGGTTGGCCATGACCGTCTGCACGACGCTCTCTTTGCCGAACTGGAAGAGGATCAAGTCGCCATCCTTGGCGCCGACGGCCTCGTTGATGGCCTTGCGCATCTCCGGCGTGACCGTCTTGGCCAGCGGCGACTGTGTCCAGTTGCCCTCGGCGTCGACCTTGGCGCGGGCCAGGCCTTTGGCGCCCATGCCCTTCACGAACTCCTCGAGCTTGTCCACCTCGGTGCGCGAGAGCGAATTGCCCCCCACCGACGCGGGGACGCGCAGCGCCTTCACGATTTCCGCAGGAAGATCGCGGCGGTAGGTGCCCTTGGTGAACTTCTCGGCGATGTCCTTGAAGAAGGGGATGCCGCCGCCGCCGTGGTCGATGACCACGCCCGTGAGATCCGTGTGGGGCAAGTCGAAGCGAAGGTCCGGCTTGTCGTTGCCGTAGTACTTCATCGACTCCTCGAAGGGCATCTCCGGGAAGCGGCCCTCCGGGTAGAGATCGTGCAGGTCGATGCCCAGCGCTTCCTTCCACAGCGCGAAGATGAGGCCTTCCATGGTGCGGAAGACGTCGTCCTGGCTGACGAAGGACATCTCGACGTCGATCTGGGTGAACTCGGGCTGGCGATCGAGGCGCGGGTCCTCGTCGCGGAAGCATTTGACGATCTGGAAGTAGCGGTCGAAGCCCGCCACCATGTACAGCTGCTTGAAGAGCTGCGGGCTCTCCGCCAGCGCGTAGAATTTGCCTTGGTGCACGCGGCTGGGGACGAGGAAGTTGCGCGCGCCGCCGGGCGTGTACTTCACCATGAAGGGCGTCTCGAGCTCGAGGAAGCCCTTGTCGTCGAAGTAGCGGCGCGTCGCCTGGTGCAGGCGGTGGCGGATGCGCAACGTGCGCTGCAGCGGCGCGCGGCGCAGGTCGAGGTAGCGGTACTGAAGGCGCTTTTCCTCGGAGGTGTCCAGCTCGTCGATGATCTCGAAGGGCGGCGTTTCGGCCTTGTTGAAGACCCCGAGCTCGATGACGTGGACCTCGATTTCGCCGGTGGGCAGGCGCGGGTTCTTGTTCGAGCCGCGGCCGACGACGAGGCCGCGCACGCCGATGACCCACTCCGAGCGGAGCGACTGGGCGAGCTCGTAGGCGGCCTTGGGCAGATCGCCATGGCCGCTGCGATTCGGATCGAACACGAGCTGCGTGATGCCCTCGCGGTCGCGCAAATCGACGAAGACGCAGCCGCCGTGATCGCGATAGCTGGCGACCCAGCCAAAGAGAACGACTTCTTTGCCCTCGTCTTGTGCGCGGAGTTGTCCGCAGTGCGCGTTGCGTTTCAGCTCGTCGATGAACCTGGCCAAGGCCGACCTCGCTTCGAAAATATGAAAAGGTAAACGGGTCGGGCATTCTATGCCTCGCCGTGTCATCGCGAAAGTTGGAACGCTTTCGCGATCTGGTGTTCCCTCGGGCGCGGATGGGGACGCGTTTCGAGCAGGCAACGCTGGCCGCGGCTGCCGTTTTTCCGGCGCTTACAGCCGTGCTGCACGCGGAAAACGTGGCCGATGCCGCGCACGATGGCGGGGTGATCCGCACGGTGGGCCTGGGTTGGGCCGGGCCCTGGCAGGCGCTCGATGCCTGGATTGCGGCGCCTTTTTTGATGCTGCCCATCGGCACCCAGGTCTTTCGGGCGGCGTTGGCGTCGGCGGTGGTGTGCGGTCTGGCCGGGGCGGTGATGTACGGGATGGCCCGGGCGCTGCTCGCGGCGTGCGCACCGACGCGGTGGCTTGGTCCCGCGGTGGCGGCCATCGCGTCGGCCATGGCGGCGCTGTCGATGGCCTGGCAAACCGAGGCCCTCGCACCGGGCGGCGCGACGGCGGGCGCGCTGTTGGTGCTGCTCGCGGTGTGGGCGGCGGGCTCGCAGCGGGCGGTGTGGACGGCGTTTTTCACGCTGTCCGCCTTGATTTACGAGCCTTGGGCGGGGGCTGCGGCGGTCGTGGGGGCGCTCTTCGCCGGAGGAACCGCGTTTCTGCAAGGCCGTCGGCCGGCGCGGCCCGGGCCACGCGAGCTGGCGTTGGTCGCCGCGGCGCTGGGGCCCCTCGTTCTATTGGCGGTGCGCCGTCCGCGGACGGCGTTTTTCGCGACGGTGCCTTGGTTCGACCTGGAGGCGCTGCCCGCGCACCCGATGTTCGTCGCGCACGCGCAGCTCGGGTGGCTGGCCCTCGCGTTGGCGGCGGCGGGCACGGTGGCGGCGCTTCTCGCGGCGGGCGCCCGTCCGCTGGCCATGGGCCTCGTGGGCGTGGTCGGGGCGAGCGCCGGCGCGATTGCCTGCGGTGCGGCGGCGGTGGGGCCGACGCACTTCGGGCCGGTGATCTTGGCCGGCGTGGCCGGGTTGGCCTTGCTCTCCGCCGTGGCGATGCACGAGCTCGTGCGCATGGTGCATCGCGCGCAGGTTCCTCTGGCATCGGCGAGTGCCGCGATGATCGTGCTGCTCGAGCTGACGTTCCCGGTGGTCCTGTTCGACGAGGCCACGCTTCGCTCCGAGGAGCGCACGCGCGCGGCGCAGGTGGCGTGGCACGAGGCGCTGTTCGGCGGGCTTCCGGCGCGCACCGTGCTGCTGGCCAGCGACGGGCGCTTTCTCGAGCATCTGGCCGCGCTGCGGGCGTCGCATTTGCTTCGCGGCGATCTGGCCGTGGTCTCCACGGCGCATCTGAACGCGCGCCCGGCGATGCGCGAGCTGGCACGCGAGCCAAAGCTCGCCGCGTTTTTCCGCGACATGGCCTTGAATGGGCTTCCCAGCGAGTGGGCCCTCACGACCTTGGCCAGCGAGCGTCCGCTCGCCGTGCTGTTCGAGCCCGCCTGGGACAAGAGCATCGCGCGGCATCTGATCGCGAGCGGCGCGGTCGATCTTTTTCACCCCGAGCCGCGCAGCACCTTGGAGCGCAAACGCGCGCTCGAGGCATTTTCTCCGGTGCGCGAGCGCTGGGAGCAGCTGCTCGCGGCGCCGGAGAACCCCGATGTGCGCGCGATCGTGGCCGTGCCGCTTCAATCGCGGGCCGAGGCGCTCGCGGCCACCCACGAGCGCGAGCTCGCCTCCCGCACCGAGGAGGACTTGCGCGCCGTCACACAGCTTCGAAATAGCGGCGCAGTTCCCACTCGGTGACGACGCGCTCGTACTGGCGTACCTCCCAATCGCGGGTGCGCACGTAATGGTCGACGAAGGGCTCGCCGAGAATGGCGCGTGCCTCGTTGCAGCGTGAAAGAAGCGCCGTGGCGTCTTTGAGGGTGCGCGGCAAGCTCTGGAAGCCGGACCCTTCGCCCGAGGTGTCGCCCTTGCCCTCGGCGGGCGGCTCCACCTCGTTCTCGATGCCCCAGAGACCCGCGCCGAGGCACGCGGCCATGGCGATGTACGGATTCATGTCGGCGGCGGTCTGGCGGTATTCGAGCCGCGTGGATTTCTCGTCGCCGGGGATGGCGCGGATGGCGCACGTGCGGTTCTCCACGCCCCAGGACGCGGTCAGCGGCGCCCACACGCCGGGGACGTAGCGCTTGTAGCTGTTGATGGTCGGCGAATAGAGCGCGGTGAGCGTCGCCATGTTGGCGATTTGCCCGCCCACGTAATGGCGCGCGATCTTGCTCAACTTTTGCGGATCGCTCGGATCGTAAAAGGCATTCGTCTTGTCGCTGCGCCGCCAAAGCGATTGATGCAAATGGCCACTTGCTCCGGGCAAGTCGGCATTCCACTTTGCCATGAACGTCACGGAGAGTCCGCGGCTCGCGCAAAGCTGTTTCATCGCCGTTTTGAAGAGCGCCGCCTTGTCGGCCATGCGCAATGCGGCGTCGTAGCGGAGGGCGACTTCGTAGACCCCGGGGCCGGTTTCCGTGTGCAGGCCCTCGATGGGGATGTCGAAGGCCGCCATGCGATCCATGATGTCGTGGAGCAGTTCCGCGTGCTGCCCTTCGCGCACCCAGGAATAGCCGAACATGCCCGGCGAAAGCGGCGTGAGGTTGCGAAATCCCTTTTCGTGCAGAGACTCGGCGCTTTCGCGAAAGATGAAAAACTCGTACTCGGCGGAGAACACCGGATCGAAGCCGCGCGATTGGGCGCGGGCGAGCACGCTTTTGAAGAGCGAGCGCGGACAGGCCGCATGGGCCGAGCCGTCCTTCTGGACGAAGTCGACGAGGAAGGCCGCGGTGTCCGGTTCCCAGGGGATCACGCGGAAGGTCTCGGGATCGATGCGCGCGTGCGCATCGGGGTAGCCGGTCGACCACCCGGTGACCTTGGCATTGTCATAGAGCACGTCCGCGATGTCCCAGCCGAAAATGACGTCGCAAAAGCCAAATCCGTGCTCGAGCGCGCTCCAGAATTTGTCGAGCGCAACGTATTTGCCGCGCAAGACTCCGTCGACGTCGAAGCCGCCGACCTTGACCTTGCGAATACCCCGCGCCTCGAACTCCGCCCTCAGGTTCGTCCCGTCTCGCATGGTGCCGAGGCTACCGTATGCTAAACGAGCGCGCATGCCGCATGATCGCCCCTTCGACCCGAATGCCGCCGCGCCCGCGGATTCGGGAGTTTTCGGCCTCTCCGATTCGCCCGAGGAAGCCGGTGTGGTCCTCATTCCCGTCCCGTGGGACGTCACGACATCGTACCGGGCGGGCACGCACAAGGGGCCGCAGGCCATTCTAGAGGCTTCGCGGCAGGTCGATCTCTTCGACATCGAGACGGGGCGGCCTTACGAGGCGAAGATCGCGCTGCTCGACGAAAACGAGGAGATCCGCATCTGGAACCGCGAGGCGCGTGTGGATGCGGAGGCGATCATCGCCGAGGGCGGGCGGGTCGAAGCGGGATCGCCGTTGGCCGCGCGCCTGGCCAAGGTGAACGCGGTGAGCCGGCGCGTGAACGATATGGTCTACGAAACCGCGCGCCAGTGGATCGCGCGGAAGAAGATCGTGGGCCTGGTCGGCGGCGATCATTCGACGCCGTACGGCACCATCCGCGCGCACGCGGAGGCATACCCCGGCCTGGGGATCCTGCACGTGGATGCACACGCGGATCTGCGACACGCCTACGAGGGCTTCGAGTACTCCCACGCCTCCATCATGGAGTCCGTCACCCGTGAGATTCCCGGCGTTTCACGCCTCGTGCAAGTGGGCATCCGCGATCTCTGCGAGGAGGAGCACGACCGCATCGAGGGGAGCGGCGGAAAGATCCGTACCTTCTACGACGTGGACCTCGCCGCCTCCCGCCGCCGCGGCCAAATCGACGACCACTTCGCCCGCATCGCCCGCGAGCTCCCCGATGACGTCTACGTCTCCTTCGACATCGACGGCCTCGATCCGGTCCTTTGCCCCAACACCGGCACCCCCGTCCCCGGCGGCCTGGCCTTCCACGAAGCCTCCGCTTTATTGCGCGCCGTCGTCGAAGCCAAAAAGCGCATCGTCGGCTTCGACCTCAACGAAGTCGCCCCCTCCCCAAATAGCGACGACGAATGGGACGGCAACGTCGGCGCCCGCATCCTCTACAAACTCATCGGCTGGACCCTCCGCTCGATGAAAAGCTAGAAGATTTTACAGGGAGGGGGGGAGGCGGGGAGGGATACGGCACGAATCCCACCGCGCACCGAGGCTAATTTGGTTTTCAATGCGCCCACTGGGCCAACTGAAAACCCAAAAAAAGCCTAGGCACCCGGTGGGATTCGCGTTGTTTCCCTCCCCGCCTCCCCCTCTCCCTGTTCAATCTCTCCGGCCGTTACATCGAGGCTTCGTAGAGTTTCACTAGGTCTTCGCGCGTGGTGGGGCGGGGGTTGCAGCGGTGGCAGGCGTCGATGATGGCTTTGTCGGCGAGCTTCGGGATGTCGGCGGTGGTGACGCCGCGCATGGCGAGGCCGCCCGGGAGGCCCAGTTCGGAGCGCAGGGTGCGCAGGGCGTCGGCGGCGGTTTCGGCGCGGGGATCGAGGATGACGCGGACGCGCTCGAGGCGCTCCGGAATCGTCGATTGGTTGAACTCGACCACCGCCGGCAAACAGAGCGCGTTCGCCAACCCGTGGTGCAAACCTTTTTCGCTCGAGAGCGGGTGCGCCAGCGAATGGCACGCGCCGAGACCCTTCTGGAACGCGACCGCGCCCATCATGGCGGCCTTCATCATCGCACCGCGCGCCTCGAGATCGTCGCCCTTGCGCACCGCGCGGGCGAGGTACTTCGCCACCAGCTCGAGCCCGGCCAGCGCAATCCCGTCGGCCATCGGATGGTCACCCAAGGAACAGTAGGCCTCGAGGCAGTGCGTGAGCGCATCGAAGCCCGTCGCCGCCGTGACCGACGCGGGCATGCTCACCGTGAGCGCGGGATCCAGAATCGCTGCCTTGGCAAGCAAGTAGGGGCTGAAGATCACCGTCTTGCGGCCCGTCGCCGCCAAGGTGACCACGCCCGAGCGACCCACTTCGCTGCCCGTGCCCGCCGTCGTCGGAATCGCGATGGTCGGCGGTACATTCGTCGTAATGAACTTATCGCCGCCGGTGGCGTCGTCGTAATCGACCAGCGGGCGCTCGTGCGTCGTCTTGAGCGCAATCAATTTGCCCGCGTCCAGCGGGGAGCCGCCGCCTACGGAAATGATGATATCGGCCTTGTGGGCCTTGTAGGCCTCCACGCCGTCGAAAATGTTCTTCTCCACCGGGTTCGGATCGACGCCGTCGAAAACGGCCGCCGCGATCCCTGCTTTCTTCAACGTCTCCGTGACGTTGGCGACGATGCCGGCTTTCACCACCCCTGCATCGGCTACGACGAGCGCCCGCTTCGCGCCGAGGCGCTTGACGTGGTCTCCGAGCGTGGAAAGCGCGCCATTACCGTAAACAATCGTCGTCGGAAAGCTCCAAGTCACCAGATCGCTCATGTCCTGGGGCTATCACGCTTGCCACTTTCCTCGGAAGGGCGATTCGCCTCATCCACCCGTGCCGACGGTGCTGTCTCTTTCCGCCGCCAACAAATCGTCGACCTCCCGCCAGAGTTCGTCCAGGTCGAGCAAAAGGACACCGCACCCCGGTATGTTCGACACGCACCCTTCGCTGGCGCCCACCGCGCGCACATAGCGGCCGTCTGCGCCCAATTCGAATACCTCGAGCGAGCGTAGGGCTGGGTCGATGATGCCGTACAGCTTGATCCCGAAAGCGGCATATTCCTGCAGCTTATGGATGCGATCCCGCCGGGCGTCGCGCGGGTTGTGCGACACCACCTCGAAAACCAAGTCCGGCGGGTCGTGAATCAGCCCTTCGGCGGTCGGCTTGCGCCCGTCCAGGTACACGGCGGCGTCGGGTTTTCGGCCCCGGGTCGAGGAAACGGCGTATTTCGCGTCAGAACTGGCCACGAACCCGCCCCGCCGGCGCGCCCAGCGCCGCAAGTTTTCGACCAGCCAACCATTGACCAAACCATGAAGGAAGCTCGGCATCTCCTCTTCCTCGAGGTACCCGTCGACGAATTCCCCCTCGACGTCCTCATCGAGGGCTGCCCATTCTTCGATGGTCATCGGGCGCCGGGGGTTTGCGCCGCTTCCCATGCCGGGATTTTACCATGGTAAGCTCTACTTCCCATGCTCCCCGAACGAAAGCAGGTGCTCATCGTCGACGATGAGCCGAATCTGCGCAAAATCCTGTCGGCCCAACTCTCGCGCGACGGGTACGACGTCCTCACGGCCGAGGACGGAGAGCAAGGACTCCAGCTCTTGCGCGAGCACCATATCGATCTGGTCGTCACCGATCTGAAGATGCCCAAGGTCGATGGAATGACGCTCCTTCGCGAAGCCCTCCGCGAAGATCCCGACCTGCCCATCGTCATGATCACCGCCCACGGTACGGTCGACACGGCGGTGGAGGCGCTCAAGCTGGGGGCCTTCGATTACCTGACCAAGCCCTTCGACAAAGACGAAGTGCGTCAAATCGTGGCCAAGGCGCTCAAGACGCGCCAGCTCGCAGGTGAGGAAGCCTCGCCCACGGAGCCGGGGGCCGGGGCGCGCTTTGGCATCATCGGCAGCTCGCCCGGCCTCACCGAGCTGTACGCCGTGCTCGAGCGGGTCGCCGATACGCCCACCACGGTGCTCATCACCGGCGAAAGCGGCACCGGCAAAGAGCTGGTCGCCCGCGCCCTGCACGATCACTCGTCGCGCAAGGACAAGCCGTTCATCAAGGTGAATTGCGCGGCCATTCCCAAGGAACTCATCGAAAGTGAGCTCTTTGGCTACGAGCGCGGTGCATTTACCGGAGCGGTCACTTCGAAACCGGGGCGCTTCGAGCTGGCCGGCGGCGGCACGCTGTTCTTGGACGAAATCGGGGAGATCCCGGTGGAGATGCAGGTCAAGTTGCTGCGCGCCCTGCAGGAGAGCGAGTTCGAGCGGGTCGGCGGCATCAAGACGATTCGGGTCGATGTGCGCCTGGTCGCGGCCACGAACCGCGATCTCGAGAAGCTCATCGCGCATGGCTCCTTCCGGAAAGATTTGTTCTACCGCCTGAACGTGGTCGGCATTCGCCTGCCCGCGCTGCGGGAGCGTGCGACGGACATCCCGCTCCTCATCGAGCACTTCCTCGCGAAGTTCAACGAGCGGCTCAAGAAGTCCGTGGTCGGCGTCGAGCCCGAGGCGATGGACCTGCTCACGACGTACTCGTGGCCGGGCAACATCCGCGAGCTCGAGAACGTGGTCGAGCGCGCCGTGCTCTTCTCGGATGTGCCGCGGCTGCGCGTGCAGGATCTCCCACCCGAGCTTCGTTCGGGTTCGCCGTCGGTGTCGCCCGTGCCCATGGCCGAGGCGGACTTGCAGGCCGCGCTCTCGAGCGAGGGCGGCATGAAGGAGCACGTCAAGGTGGCGATGAGCCGGCTCGAGCGCGAGCTGGTGAGCCGCGCCTTGCTGCAAACGGGCGGCAACGTCACGCATGCCGCGCGCCTGCTCAAAATTTCGCGCAAAGGCTTGCAGCTCAAGATGAAAGAGCTCGGGCTGCGTGAGGGGGCGGGCGGGGCTGGCGAGAAAGGCGAGTGAGTTCCCGCACGTGGGTCGCGATCACGGCGGCTCTGGCTGGTGTTGCCGGTGTTGCGTGCGTTGCTTGCGCGCCGGGTTGCACCAAGCGCGAGCCGCAGGTGCTCGCCGACGCGGGCTCACCCGTGTCCTCGGGTTCGGCCATCGCCTCTTCCCCTACGCCATCGGCGTCGTCGTCGGTGGGGGCGCCGCGTCCGGGTATGGCGTGGATCCCGCCTGGGGTGCTGCGCGCGGGCACGCCGCCCGATCGCGTGCCCCGCGTGCCGGACGAAGAGTTGCCCGGCACCGAGATGGTGCTGGGCGGTTTCTACATCGACGCGCTTCCGTATCCGAATGAAGCGGGGGCCATTCCCACATCCAACGTGACCCACGACGATGCCGCTCACTTGTGCGAGGCCAAGGGCAAGCGCCTGTGCACCGAGTTCGAGTGGGAGCGTGCCTGCAAAGGCGCGGACAATTCCACCTACGAATACGGTGACGCGTACCGCGCTTCGGCCTGCGGCATGGGCGTGGCCATCGAACACGCCGCCAAGCGACCCAGCGGCGAGCGCGTGCAGTGCAAGAGCGACTTCGGCGCGATGGATATGCACGGCGGCGTCTGGGAGTGGACCGACAGCCCCTGGGCACGTGGCTCGTCGCAGTCGAATCTGGGCGTACTGCGCGGAGGCAACGCGCTCGCCGGCGAGCTTGCAGGGCGTTGTGCCAACGCCATCGGTCGTCCGACTTCGTCCAAGGGACCAACCATGGGCTTTCGTTGCTGCGCCGGTCCGCGCAACGCGCAGACGAACGATCTCGTGGTGAAGCCCGGCACGCCACTCGAGCGAAGCGTGAAGCCCGCGGATGTCGGCGCGCCGTTCGCCGCGGCCGGAAGCAAAAAGTGGGGTGCATCGGAGGCGGCGCCCTTCGTCTCGCGCCAAGCGTGGACATGGCATCCATCGGCCAACGAGGAACTGTTCATCGTGACCGGCTGCGCGCGCAGCAAGGAGGCCGACGAGAAGCGACCGCCCTCGGGCTGCGGCGTGATGATCGGTCGGGTCCCGCCAACACCGGGTGGGGAGCCGGTCGTGCTGACGAGCATCGACTCCGGTCGCGATGCCGCGGAGGTCGTGCTGTTCGGCGACGCGCGCCACCTGAGGATGCGCGGCCTGGATCTCAAGGGGAGTTTTCTGCGCGAAATCCTCTATGCGTACGGTCGGGTGGACGTCGGCCCCGTAAAGCGTTGAGACCGTTTGGTCGTATGGGACCTGGCGCGTCCCATACGGCAACGTGGGATACATCTTTCGGGAAGGATGTCCGATCCCCACGCGTCGATCCGAGACGGTCGCCGCAGTGGTACGATTCGATCTGGCACAGAGGGCATAGGCCGATGGCGGAGATCGTCCCCACACCGAATAGGGCGCGCTCCTTGGGGGAGATTCAACGACGTGGCCCCGAGCGGATCTCCGTTGCGCCCATTTCGCAGCGCCAGCCAAACCGCACGGAGGATCCCGAGTTCAATCTGCGCCTGATGTGGCCCATCGCGCGGTACTTGGAGGACCGCGGCGGACGGGAGGAGCTGGAGGCGTTTGCGCAATCGTGTGGGCTCGACCCGGCGGATTTCGAGGGGAAGAGCAAGTGGGTTTCGTGGGAGCGGCTCGAGCTTCTGCTCTCCAATGCCCGCGCGGCGTTGGGCGACGACGAGACGTTCAAGGTGGCCTGCACGCACCGCATGGCCGAGGTGTACGGTCCCGCACGCGTCCTTCTTTGGGCGCCCGCGCCCAGCTTGGTCTTCCGCGCCTTGGAGATGTCGAATCGCTTCTACACCCGTGTGGGCGAGTTCAAGTTGGTCGCCCGCGGGCGCAACTTCGCGCGTGTCCGTTGGACGTCGTCGCGACCCGAGAGCCGGCTCGTGTGCCTCTCGCGGCAGGCGCAGACATGCAAGTTGCCCACGCTCTGGGGCATGCCCGAGGCGATGGTGCGCGAGTACTCGTGCGTAGCCCGCGGCGACAAATGCTGCGAGTACCATTTCTATTGGTACAGCGGCCGCACTGGACTTTTCGCGGTGACAACGTTCGCATTGGTGGCGTTGGTCACGTTTCTCGCGTCGCCGGGGTTGCTCGGCACGCCCATTGGCTGGACGTTGCCCATCTTGTCGGGCGCCCTAGCCCATATGTACGAGATGTTTCGCGGCGACCGCGCCGACCGCATCACGCGCGAGGAAGTCACGGATGCCCTGCGCCGGGTCGCCAACGAGGAGGCCGAGGCGAGGCGCGAGATTGTCCTTTTGCACCAGCGGCAGCGGGAATGGACGCGGCTTCTCGAGGAAGAGAACGTGGAGCGCTCCGCGACCTTGGCGCAGATCGCCGAACGCGTGGAACAGCTGCAAGATGCACGCGAAAAGACCCTGCTCGGCTTTTCACATGATTTGCGCAATCCGCTGACCGCGATTCAATTCTCGTCGGATTTTTTGCGCGAAAATAGGGATTTGCTCGACGCCGAGGGCAAGCTGGTCCTCCAAGATTTGGAGAGCGCGATCGCGCACATGCGAAACATGCTGGCCGAGCTCATGGTGGTGGCCACTGCTCAGCGCAACATGATGACTTTGGCGCCGACCACCATCGACGTTGCCGGGCTGGTGGAACGCCTGCGACGTCGGGTGCGTGCTTTGGTGCATGGCCGCGACGACGTGCGCGCCACCGTGGTGGCCACGCGCGAGGCACCGAGTTCGATCGAGATGGACCCGCTGCTGCTCGACCGGGTGCTGGACAACCTTCTAACGAATGCTGCAAAGTACACGGATCGTGGTGCCATCACCGTCGAAGTCGACGGCGTCCGCGGCTTTCTGGTGATCCGCGTGAGCGACACGGGCCGTGGCATCAAAGCCGACGATCTCGAGCGGACGTTCCGCCCCGGCGGCTCGGATCCGCACACGCGCGCGAAAAATAGCTATGGCGTGGGCCTGTCGGTGGTGGTGCAGCTTCTCGGGCGCATCGGTGGCACGTTGGAGGTGATGTCGAAGCCGGGCAAGGGCACCACGTTTTGGGTGCGTTTCCCCGTGACGTTCGAAACCGAGAGTGGTCCGCGCCCCGCGGAAAGCGATACGGGCGAAATGCTGACGCGCGTGGTGAAGATCCGGAAAACGTCGAATACGTAGATATAGTACCGCCGATGCGTAGAAGGTTGTTCGGCGCGCTGGTCGCGTTGTTGGGCGTGGCGGCGGGGTGTGGGAGCGATGAAGCCGCGGCGAGCTCGGGGCCGTTTTGCAAAGGGCAATCCGCGCCGCATTTGCTTTGTGCCGATTTCGACGAGGGGCCGGTGAACAGCGGCTGGAGTGCGCTGGACGTGCGCAGCGGGGGAACCGTCGAAACGGTGACCAATCCCGTGCAGTCGCCGCCGGGTGCGGCGTTGGCGCGGGCATCGGCCGACGCGCGTGCGGTGGCGTACCTGGTCAAGACGTTGCCCGGGCCCGTGACGCGGATGCATCTGGCTTTCGATATGCGCATCGAGGCCGCGGGCAAGGGTGATTCCGGCGCAACGATTCTCAAGTTGGAAACGTCGACCGGCCACCAGGTGACCTTCAATGTGAACCATTCGGGCGATGGCCTTGGCTGCAGCGGCGCAGAATTCGTAGCGGGCGCCGAGCCCAGCTCCGTCGTGTGTGCAGGGCAGGGGTTGGCGAGGGCGACGTGGACGCGCGTCGACGTGGAGGCTCATTACGCCGAGGGCAGCGGCAACCTGGTGATTCGATTGGGAGAGCAGGTGGTGGAGCTTCCACTGCACGCCTCGCTGGGGCCGACGTTTGGCGTTTCTCTCGGGGTTCGGACGTATGCCGGGGGCGGGGAGTGGCAGGTGGCGTTCGATAATGTGTTAATCGATTAGGGTCCCCATTTTCTATTCTATCGGGCGTAGCGGGTGGCAACGATGGACGGGGTTTCCACATTTTTGCCCGCGCTGATCGATACGGCGAGGCGGACGAATTGGGCCATGGACCAGGCGAGGGGGGTGGCCGAATCGGTGCCTTTGCCGAAGACGAAGCCGTTGGCGTCGGGGCGGTCCCAGGCTTGCTCGGGAATGAGGTAACCCTGGTTCGAGCTGCCGGCCATCGTGGCCAAATACGATGTGGCGCTGCGGCCGTTGGCGATTTCGTATTCACCGCGCTCTCCGGAAAAGATGGGCCAGAGCCGGCCTCGCCCCGCGCCGGTGTACGGGCCGCCGCTGTCGGTCTCGCCGTAGCCGTCGTGGTTGTAGCGGTACCACATCGCACCCACCGGCGTGTTCACGCGGATGTTGCGGTCGACCACCGCGAGCGATGCCGCGATGTTCGCGTCCGTGGGGCGCTTCACGCCGAGGCGAATCAACTCGAGAAAGCCCGCATCGACGACATCGCGCTCGTCGTGGCATCCGCCTCCGTTGGCGATGCACAAATTGTGACCATCGTTGGGATTCCCGTTGTCGTCGATGCGCACGTAATAGGGATTGCCATCGAGGTGCCCGCTGCGGGTGAGCGTCCACGCTTCCACGTTTTGCTGCCAGGAATCGGCCGTCGCGAGAAAGGTGTTCGCCGCTGCGGTGTCGCCGTTTTTCTGCGCGATGTCGGCCGCGCAGACGAGTCCTGCGATTTCGGCGGCGAGCGTCGACGGCGAGTAGCCACCGGCCTCCTCCCACCGCTCCTGCGGCGTCGACGGACCGTGGCTCACCAGGAAATTCGCAGACGCCTTGACCTTCGCGTACGACGCCGCGTCCGTCCGGCCGAGTTGCCACGCCAGGATGCTCGGAAAGGCCACCTCGTCCAGCTGCAGGCTGCCCCATACCGGCGTTCCATCGAGCCGCGTGTTTTGCGGATACGAGCCATCCGGGCGTTGCTGCACGTTGAAGAGATAATCGAGCGCACGATTCGCTGCCGCGCGATCGCCAATGGCAATTTCCGCCGTGCCCATCTCGTACAGGTCGCGCGCCCACACCGCGTGGTAGCCGGCGGTGTTGCTGTTGTCGGCGTTGATGGCCTGTCCCCACGGCACCGTGAGCGAGGCGACGAACGCGCCCGTGTACGTCTTGTCTTCGTGCGCCTTCAACGTCATCGCCGCCACTTGGAACTGCGTGGTCATTCCAGAAACGCTGGCCGGCGGCGCTGCCAGCGATGCGAGGTAATTGCGCCATCCCGTCTTGTAGGACGACTCGACGGCGCTGAATCCGCGATCGAGTGAGGCCTGCGCGGTGTTGGCGGCTTGCGTGCCATCCGTGCCGAACGCCAAGGCCAAGGTGAAGCTCGTGTCCGTGCCCACGGGGACCTGCGCCGTCTGGACGAGGTTTCCCCCGGCGGAGGCCGTATCGTAAATACCGGACAAGCGGTGATCGTTGCGAAGTTGGTTGTACCCGTCGCTCGATGTGCCGCTGTACCCGTTGGTGGCGCTGCTGAATCCCGTCGAGGCGGCGAGCGCGCTCGCCACCGGCCCATCGCTCGCCACGAGCTTCCCATTCACCGTGGCGCCGGTGTCGCCCATGCCGCTGTTGTTGAGCGAAGGATTGAAAAGCACGTAGAGCTGCAGCGCTCCACCCGAGAGCACTTGGAAGCGTGTGCGGATGAGCACCGTGGCCCGATCGGGATCGGTGACGTACGTTTTCGTAATGCGGTATCGGCCGCTCTTGGCCGTGTTGATTTGACGGTACTCTAGAGCCTTGGGATCGACCAATTGCACATCGTGCGTGGTCGCGTCGCGCTCCAGCTCCATGAACGACGAGCCGTCGGTCACCACGTATTGCAGGTCCTGCACGTTCGCGGTGTCGACCTGCGGGTAATAAATCTCGTGGGTGATGCCTTGTCCAATCGTGTACCAAACTTTCGACGCGGCGGTGGTCGATGTGCCGAGTCCCTGTTTGGCGCCGGTCGTCCAGGCGGAGCCGATGCCCGGTGCGCCAGGAGCATCCGCGAGCAGCGCTTGTCCTTCCTCCCCCGAATCGCGCGCGGCGCTACTACAGCCCAAAAAGGCCATGCCCAAAAAGATTTTGGGAGCGATTCCGAGCGAAATGCGATTTCGGATGGCTTTCGGCATGGCCACCGTCTTACGCCGATATCACCTTACCCGGTATACGATTCGTCCTGCTCGATGCGGGAAAGGACCCAATCGAATTCGCCGGCGGTCACTTTGGCGCGGCAGAACTGGCAATTTCCGACCATGCTGATGTCGAGTGGCGCGCCACAGTTTGGACATGCCGCGTCAGTGCGCGCGGGCCCTTGGCGCTGGCTTCCGCGAATGAAGGTCCAATATTCGCTATAGGTTCGTTCGCGGCTGCGGCTTCCCGAGAGCACTTTGCCGTCGTCGGAAATCGTGTAATCGGCGCCCGTGGCGAAAATGCGTACGGTGATGGCATCGTACACTTTGTCCGAGAGAACGTTGGCCAGGTCGATGCGCAGGATGCGTGCGTTGTCGTTCATGTTGCGGCACCGGGCCTGCACGTACAAATCGATCCAATAGACCATGGACTGAAACAGATTGTCCGAGACGTACGGGCGGATGCGCGCCGGCTCGCGCCCGGACCACGCGCCCTGAAGCGCTCCGAAGATGTGCGCGGCGCGATTCGTGAATGCATCCCAATTGAAGGCAGGGTCGCGCTGCTCGAAGGCGTGGATGCGCGGCACCGCTTGCGGATCCACCAAGGTGGGCTCGTTGGTGCCTGTTTCCTGCACATCGCCGGTGAGCAACGGGCCGCGGCGCTCCTTGGTCATCGTGGAGAGGTAGCCCACGTTCCAATCGAAGCGCCCCCCGCCCACGTCTTGTTGGCAGAAAGCGCATTGCGTTCCGCGCATGTTCTCGAGCGGAGCCCCGCAGTTGGGGCAATCGAGCGTGCGCGCCCGGGCCGGCGGCCGCGATTGCGCCGTGCGTGCGCGTGAGAGGCCCATGCGATCCGTCACGTAGAAGCGCTGCTCACCGCCTTGTTGGTTCACCTCGACGTAGTTCACCTCGAATTCGAGCTCCACGGAGACCGTCGCGGCATGGATGTTCGAGGTGCCTGAAAACCCGGTAAGGCGCATGGCACCGATGACGATTCCCCGCACATCGGCCAGGGCAGAAGCGCCGGACGCACCGGCTTGAAGATTCTGCGCTAGTTGCGGGGACAGGAAGGCCGTAATGCTGGCCAACCTGCCGGCCCCCGCGCGTGCGCGTTGGATTTCCGCATAGAGCAAATAGACGAAGTCCTCGAATAGGACGACGGAGAACTCCGGATCGATGGCGCGAAGCGCATCCAGCGCGGATCGGGGAACCGCTCGTGCGGCTTGAGGCGGCGGTGTCTCGACGCGTTGGACGCGGGTGACGCTTTGCGGGGTGGCCGCAGTCGACCATTCCTGCACTTTGCTGCCGAGCATCGAGCGGCCAACGAAAATGGCGGCAACGATGAGGACCACCGGAATACCGATTCCGGGATGACGAAATACGAGCCATACGAGCAGTTCGATGAGGAACCCTCCATCGCCACCGCCGCTGCTGCTTCCACCGCCACCACCGCTCGAGCGGCTGCGGCTTCCCCCGGAATAAGATTGTCCTCCGCCGGGTCGAGCGAACGCCACGGCAGCGACGCAAAGCAGGACACCGAACGCGATGCCCGATATCAAGAGGATGCGACGCGCGCGCGGTGTCATTGGACCTCGTCGGGGAGTTCGTTGATGTCGTCTTCGCGACGCGGCATCGCTTTGCCCAAAACCGGGCCAAGTTGCTCCAGGGCAATGACGAACGCGTTGAAATCCAGTTGGTAGGTCGCCCGTTCGAGGCGATCGCATGCAAGCCTGTACTCTGCACCCAGTTGGTCGGGGCGGATTCCTAGGTCGGGCACGATGACGCAGGTGCGCTCGAAGGCGGATACGAAGACGAGTATTCCGTTGCGTCCGCTCGTGTTGGAAATGCCTAATTCGTAAAAGGCGGCACGGCCTGCGCGAAGGACATTATCCGCCAGGGTGCTTTTTCGAACGAGCCAGCGGCGAACGACGCTCACCTTCGCGGACAAGAACGCACCGATGGCGAAGGCGCAGACTCCCTCCAACGCGATCGTTCCCAACGTGAAAACCGTAGGAGAGACGAGCATGTAGGCCACGAGAACGCCCATGAGGACGAAGCCCGCGTGGTAGTCGGCCGCCCGATAATTCCCCGAGGAGCGCCGCGCCGCGACGACGATTTCCGCCGAGGTGCACGCCTCGACGGCTTTGACCGCGGCCGACGTTCGGGCCTTCGCGTCACCCCCGAAAAAACCATCAAAAAGACCAGCGGCGAACGAAGCAAGCGTCATGTGGGCAACTCTACTCTCAGCTCCTCTTCGCTCGGAATGCAAAAAGCAGTGTGAAATCACTTGCAAGATTTGATAAAAAAGTCGGATCGACTGGGCGATTGTTGTCTGCGCGCGCTATTCTCAAGGGGGTGGGTGATTCTGAAGGAAGGTCCCGACACACAGTCTCACGTGCGTGTGCAACGAATCATGCGTCCATGGTGCGGCGCGTGTCTTGATGGGGGGTTCGGGGTTCGCAGGACCTCTCGTGGCCGAAGTGCTGCAGTCCGCTCGAGGGCGAAGTAATGAGTATGGCGAAGAAGAAGGAAGAAGGACTCGACACGCCTCGACCGCCCTCGGCGAAGGATGCAGCCGGCCGTGGGGTCGCGCCTCCGCTCCCCGATGGCGTTCGGTACCGTGAGTCGACGCCGAGTGGCGTGCAGATCTCCGCTTCGAGTGCAACGGCACGCCCGTTGGCCGCTCCGCGGCGATCGGGAATCGAGGAGTCCGAAGCATCGTTCAAGTCCGGAATTACGAAGGCCGAAACATTGGCGAAACAAGATGGGGCCGCAGGACGTATCGCGCGCAACTCACGCAAAACGCCGCCCGAGCGTCCGGAGCTTTCGGCGAGCGACGTCGAATGGTGGGCCGAGTCAGCACTGAACTCGACACTGGAGTCGAACCTCGAGAAGGGCGCGCCTGCGGCGCCGGCTTGGTTCGAAACGTCGCAGGTCGTTGCGATTGAAGAGACGGCCTCGATCGACGATCCGAACGATCCGAATTACGGCGATCGCATCACGCCGGTGTTCATGGAATCCATCACGCCGGTCTTCCCGGAGTCGAAAGTGCGCGAAGTCATGGCACTTGCCGACCAAGTCGAGAAGGCCAAGGCGCATGCGGCCAAGACGGCCCCGCCTCCTCCAACCCCGCGAATCATGCCGCCGCCCGCACCGCCGATGCCCGCGGTCACCACGCACGCCGTGAAGTTCGCGGTGGAGGCGCCGGTATGGGACGTGCCCGTCGTCGATGCGCCGAGGTCGTCTCCATCGCCTTCGCATGCGCGCCCGGTTGCTCCGCCCATGCCTCCGCTACCCGCGTCGCGCGTAGCGCCCGCCGTGGTTCCGGCGGTGTTTCCTCCGCCGGCTGTTCCTGCTCCTGTTCCTGCTCCTGCTCCTGTTCCAGCTAGGGCGGCCCCGCCTGCTGAGCGAAAGCTGCCGTCGCTGCCCGGTGTTTTCGAGGACGAAGGGACGGAGGACGAGCTCCATGCGGTCTCGCTCGCTTCGGCTGGAGCGCACGTCGGCGTGGCCATTTGGGTCGCCGTTGGTTTGATCCTCCTCTTGGTGGCGGCCACGATGGCGACGGTGGGGTAGCTTCTTTTTCGGAAGCTACTTGACTAAAAGGAGGCAGCTCCCACATTTGCGGGCATGAAACTCTACGTGTCCCCGGGTGCCTGTTCGCTTTCTCCGCACATCGTGTTTCGTGAGGTCGGCCTGGACGTCCAGGTCGAGGGCGTGAACATCGCCACCAAAAAGACCAAGTCCGGAGAGGACTTCAAAGCCATCAACCCGAAGGGAAAGGTTCCTGCCCTTCGTCTCGATGGTGGTGAGGTCCTCACCGAGGGCGCGGCCATCGTTCAATACCTTGCTGATTTGAAGCCGGGTTCGACCCTCGTACCCAAGGCGGGGACGTTGGAGCGCGTGCGCGTTCAGGAGTGGCTCAATTACGTGGCCTCCGAGGTCCACAAAGGCTTTTCGCCGCTCTTCAAGCCGACGACGCCCGCCGAAACGAAGAAGACCGTCATCGAAACCCTCGGGCAGAACTTCGATTTCCTGAGCACCACGCTCGCGGATCAGCCGTTCCTCACGGGCGCCACCTTCACCGTCGCGGATGCGTACCTGTACACGATCCTTCTCTGGTCGAAGTACTTCGGCGCGGATCTCGACTTGGCGAAGTGGCCCGTTCTGCAAGCGTACGTGGCGCGCATCACCGAGCGCCCGGCCGTGCGCGCCGCCCTCGACGTCGAGGCCGAGCTGAAGAGAGCCAGCGCTTAGGGCAACGGGTAGGCAATGGTCTTGGCCGTGATTTCGCCGCCATCCACGATGACGGCGAGAACACGGCCTTCTTCCAGGGCGAGCAACTTGACCGCCGCGGCTTTTCCGTTGCCTGGAATATCGAGCACCGGGGTGCGCGGCTTCAATGCGGCGTCGAGCACCACGAGCTTCACGCTTTTCGCGTCCCCTTTGGCTTCCACGAAGGCGAGCACCGAATCGGCGCCATTTCGCAAAAGGCTGAGCGAGGTGCGTTCGCCCGCGCCGGTCTCCACGTCAAGGAGCGCCGGCTTGGGCGCCTCCGCCTCGATGGGAAACGTCACTCCGTAGAGATCCGGCTTGCCCGCGATGGGCGCGATGACGGTCACCGAGCGATCGGCGGCGGCCACGGCCGGCATGCCCAAGGCGGCCTTCAACCAGAGAAGCGATAGCTCCGAGGCGGCGTCCGATCCTTCCGCCTGCCGCGTGAGCGCGAGGTTTCCATTGAAGCGCCCCGCGAACACGTAGCCCGCGTCCCCTTCGTGCACGCTCGCGGGAAGATCGAAATTGTACCGCTCGAGCGTGGCATCCGGCACCTTGCGTGTGCCCAAGATCGTCTTGGTTGCGGCGCCGTCGTTGCCAACGAGATGGAAGGCCCATTGGCTCGTCGGTTCGCCGCTGTTGCGCGCCGTCGTGTCCGACGATGAGAGCGCCCACACGTTCTTTCCGTCGGTGAAGCTGCGGCAGCTGCGAATCTCTTCCACGTTGACGCCCGCCATCGGATTCGGTGGCGTGGTGCCGACGATGCGATCGGCATCCGAGAAGCCGCAGCGCACGCGTTTCGATTTGTCCTGCGCGGTGACCGAGGCATCGACCAAGACGCGCATCTTCAACTCCGCGGCGCCAAATGGCGTGACACGGTGAAGGAACAAGGTGCTTCCTTTATCGACCGGGCCCAGGTCCTTCGTGAGGGCGCTCGCGTCCACGTCGACGGCGGTTGCCGTTTGGGCGCCGAGATCGACGACCGAGGCGCGGGGGTTCGTGCCCACGGCGTAGCCGATGACGATGCGCCCATCCGACAGGCGTGCAGGCGTGGCGCCCGTGTCCGAGCGGGCGCCTTTGGCGATGGAAATGCCGGATCCGACGACGGAGCACGCCTTGGGATTGGACGGCGCCGCGGGCGCGACGGAAACGGCCGGTGCCGGTGCGGGAGCTGCCGATGTGACGCTGGCGTCTCGCCGGCTCGACTCCGCGGCGTGCGTGTCCGGTGCGGGATTCGATTTGGATGGGCAGCCGGTGAGGACGGCAAAGCCCAATAAGGATAAGGCGATAAGCGATGTGCGCGAGGCATCGGACGAATGGGCGAACATGGTAGGGACCTCTCCTCCCTATGTTCGGCCAAGCCCGCTGCCGGGTTGCGCTCAGAGCGTTTCGCCCAAAAGCGCACGCGCTTCGGCGCGGAATTCCTCGTCGGTTGCGGTGATGGCCCGCAAGGAATCGAGGAGGACCCGCCGAAACTCGCGACGCGCGAAGCCGAGGCGGTTCGTAATCTCGGTGACGGATACCGCAAATTCCGTCGCCAGCTCGGCGTACGAGGGCGCGCCAGTAGGGTGCAGGTAAAAGCGCTCGAAGATGCGGTAATGAAGATTCTTGCCCTTGCTGGTGCATTCGAGCTCCAGCTTCTCCACGGCCAAGCCAAGCAGGTGGCGCATCCACTCGCTGTCGAAGAAGACATCGAAGGGATCGGTCATATCGGCGGCAAAGGTCAATTCTTCCTCGGCGCGCGCGAAGTCGACACTGAGCGGCGGCGTGTTGCCTCCGCGTTTCAATGCATTGGCGATGCGCCCGCGATCCACGACGAAGCGATCGAGGCACACGCGCACGAACGTGCGAAAGCGACCCTTGTTGGGGTCGTAGCTCGCAAAGAGATCTCGCTCGAGCACTTTGAGAAAGAAATCTTGCGTGATGTCTTGCGTCTCCTCCGGACTGAATCGCCAGCGAAGTCGCAAGTATTTGTATACGGGTTTCCAGTACACGAGGCAGATCTGCTCGTTGCTTCGTGTGCGCTTTAGGCCGTCGTGGCTGCGGACGCCCATAACGATCGATGCGCAGGTCGTCGGAAATCGATCGCCCTGTCGAAGATGATTATCCATCGGCATTCCTACCCGTATCGACCATAAGGCTTTTGCGGGATGAGTACCATTGGATCACCGTGGCACCGGTCGGCGTAAACGAATCGTTTACACCTTGTTTTCAGCCTCGGCGATCGATAGCACACCCTAGAGCGCGGCTGCGAGCGCGTGCGGTGGCGGCCGTCGAGGATTCCGGTTTCGAATCGCCCCAATGGCGGAGGACGGTGCTGTAGGCATCGCATGCACCGGTGATGTCGCCGGTGCGCTCTTTGGCTTCGCCCAGCCACTGGTGTGCGTGGATTTGCGCAAATGGCGTATCGAGCATGCGGCACGTCCTGGTTGCCGGTTCGAGGAGCGCCGTGGCCTCGGCGGCCTCACCCGCGCGAAGTGCAATATGGCCTTCGCGCAGACCCGCCGAGGAGGCCATTCTCCATCCCCCGGGCAATCCGGCATCGCTCGGCGGCGGTCGATGTTGCCAGGCTTCTTCCGCGATGCCCGGCATATCCGCCACGGGCTCGAAGCGGTAGGCCCACACATCGCGGGCCCCCATGATTTTGCGGGCCCGCTGTTCCCAAGCCTCGGTCGAGGGCTCCCACGGCTCCGCGGCCTCGTGGGGATCGCGCGCACGGAAGAGTGCCGCGAGCATCGAGGGCTCGTGGCCAAAGCCCATGTCTTGATTCTCCGACCGCGTATCCAAATCCGTGCCGGTCCACGCGTCCTTCAAATGGAGGAACGTCTGCGCCGTGGTTGCGGCCTGGGCATGGCGCCCGGTTTCGGAATACAGATCCACCAGCGTTTCCGCGGCGCGCTGGTGCGGGGCCAGGGACGGATCCGAGGCAATCTCGCGGGCGAGCTCGGTGGCGAAGGTCTCCGCCTCGTCGAAGCGGCCGTACGACACGGACAGCCGCGCGAGATCGTGAAGGCGCGCCGCTTTGCGCGATGCCTCGGGCAGGAGCATCCAATAATCGCGAAGCGCCGCGTGCACGTCGTCCTCGGGGGCGCCGGACGCGGCGAGAGCATAGGCGAGCTGCCGGTGCGCCCGCCGGCTCGTAGGAACCTTGGTGATCGCGTGGCGAGCTTCCTCGGCCGCCTCGGCGCACTCTCCGGCGTTGGAGAGCAGGCTGCTGCGGTCGGCGATGCAATCGGCCGAGCCGGGCGAGAGCTCGATGCATTTGTCCAGTGCGACGCGCGCCTCGCTTTCGCGGTGAAGTCGCCAGGCGGCTGCGCTCTGCACCTGCCAGGCATCGGCGCTTTTCGGATCGAGCTCGCTGGCCTGGCGCGCGAGGGCGAGGCCGCGCTCGACGGAGGCGGCATCGTTGCCGGAGTGCACGCGCACCGTGGCGGCAAGGGTGAGCAACTCGGCATCGTGCGGAAACCGGCGCGCACCCTCCTCGAGCACGCGCGCGGCGGCCTCGCGATCCGGCGGCTCGGACACGACGATGTGCGTCCACGCATCGAGCACGAGGCCTTCGCGTTCGCTCAAGGCATCGCGCAGGCGCTGCGCGCGTTGCACTTGCTCGCGCTCCTCGACGATGGGGTAATACGTCTCGCCGGTGACGACGAGGTAGAGGCGCGCCGTGGCACACGAGGGATCGGCGGCCACGGCCTTTTCGAAGGCGGCATGGGCCGGGCCCCAATTGGCATCGCGCAGAAAGGACAGGCCTTCCACGACGGACTCGTGCGCGAGGCGTGTGCATGCCGATGGCGTGGCGACCCGCCGCGCAGCCGCCGGCGCAGCCGATTTTCGCAGAAGACCGAGCCCGTGGAGGAACAGGGCCACCACCAACAGCGCCATGAGTGGCAGCGAAGGATCACGGCGCTTGGGACGACGCGGACGCACCGCCGACACCGGCGCGGGTGGCGCCTCCAAAGCCGCCAAGAGATGGCGCATCGAGGGAAAGCGATCCGCTGGCCGCATGGACATGGCGCGGGCGAGCGCCGCGGCAATGTGCGGGGGCACGGCGCCATCCAGCGGCTTCGGTGCGCCGTAGTCCGTGGCGTTGTCGCGGGGCATTTCCTTCCAGGGCAGCTGGCCGGTGAAGGCTTCGTACGCCGTCACCGCCCAGGCGAACTGGTCTGCGCGCGCATCGATGGCTTCCCCGCGATTTTGCTCCGGGGGCATGTAGCCCGGCGTGCCCACGATCCACGCGCTCGTCTCGTCCTCGCCGTAACGCGCAATGCCGAAGTCGAGCACTTTGACCTCGCCCCGGCGGGTGATCATCACGTTTTCCGGCTTGATGTCGCGGTGAATCAAGCCGCGCGCGTGGGCGGCGGCGAGCACCTGGGCGACATCGGTCATCCAGCGCAAACGCACCGCGAACGGTGCAAGGTTCTTTCGGACGGCGGCCGCCAGCGATTCGCCGGCCACGTATTCCATGGCCATGAAGGCGAGCCCGTCGTGCTCGCCGACGTCGTGGATCGTCACCACGTTCCAATGCGAGAGTGCAGCGGCCGCGCGGGCTTCTCGCAAGATGCGCACCCGCGGATTCGATTCGAGGCTCCAGCCCGTGTGGGCGTGCAGAATCTTCAGCGCGATCTGCCGTTCGAGGTGCAGGTCGAAGGCGCGAAACAGGAGCCCCATCCCACCCTTGCCCAAGCAACCTTGCACGACGTAGCGGTCCGCGAACACCGTACCGGGCTCGAGTGCTTCCGCGCGCGCGGCCGGCTGCCAACGCACGATGGCGTTGTCGCGCAGCATGGGACCTTCCCTACGTGTCGTGCGCTCCGGCGCCATGTTCTCTGCCCCTTAGTGTTCGCGATCGACCGTTTTGATCACGAAATGCATCCCGGCTAGACGTGTTAGTAGCTCGTGCTACTAATACGATCGATGACGCGGGAACTCTGCATCGAGGCGCTGGTCGACTTGGGTTTCACCGCATTGGAGGCGGAGGTGTACGTCACCTTGGTGGAACACTCTCCGGCAACCGCCTACAAGGTCGCCCAGGAGGTGGGAAAGGCGGCGGCCAATGTCTACAAGGCCGTCGAGTCGCTTCAACGCAAGGGCGCGATCCTCGTGGAGGAGAGCTCGGGGCGGCTTTGCCGTGCGGTGCCGCCGGCGGAATTGATCGGGCAACTGCAGCAGCAATTCGCCCAGGCGCGCACGCGCGCGGAGCAGGCGCTGGCCAAGCTGCGTGGCCCCGCCCCCGACGAGCGCGTTTACCAACTCGCCGCGCACGATCAGGTGCTCGCGCGCGCCCGGGCGATGATCGAGCGCGGGCAGAAGGTGCTGCTTTGCGATTTGTTTCCCGAGTCGGTCGAGCTCTTACGGGGCGATCTGGAAAAGGCTGCACGCCGCGGTGTCTCCGTCTGCGTGCAGACCTACGCGCCGGCGACGTTCCCGCCGGGCATTCACGTGTTCGAGAACCCCGCGGGCGCGCGCCAGCTCGAAGCTTGGCCGGGCGGACAATGGCTCAACATCGTGGCCGATGCACGCGAGTACCTCTTTGCGCTGCTGCGCACGGGCGGCGAGGGCGTGCATCAAGCCGTGTGGAGCGAAAGCCCATGCCTCTCGGTCGTGCACCATAGCGGCATCAAATCCGAGATGACCGTGGTGGGCTTTCAGCGCCTCATCGAAGCCAAGGCCGACGCGGCGGCGTTCGCCCAGGCATTCGCACGCACGCAGCAACTCTTCGGGGCGGTGGATCTTCCGGGCTATGCCGCGCTCCGTGAACGTTTGGGCCCGGCTTAGGAGGCCAACCGTGCTTCGCATCGAATCGCTGACCAAGATTCACCCCGGCGGCGTAGCCGCACTCACCGACGTGTCGCTCGAGATAGGCAAGGGCATGTTCGGCCTTCTCGGGCCCAACGGCGCGGGCAAGTCCACCTTGATGAAGATCCTCACGGGCCTGCTCGCACCGAGCGCCGGCTCCGTGCATTTGGACGGCGTGGACATCGTCGCGCGCCCGGAATTCGTGCGGGAGAAACTCGGCTACCTGCCCCAGGAGTTCGGCCTCTATCCGCACCTCACGGGGCGGCAGATGCTCCAGTTCTTTCTCGATTTGAAAGGTATATCCGGTGATGGCCTGGTCGATGCTCTGCTCGGCGAGGTGAATCTTCTGGCGGTGGCCAATCGCAAGGTGGGCACGTACTCCGGCGGCATGCGGCAGCGCCTGGGGCTTGCGCAGGCCATCGCGGGCGAGCCGCGCTTGGTCGTGGTGGACGAGCCGACGGCGGGGCTCGATCCGCAAGAGCGGCAGCGCGTGTACCGGCTTCTGTCCGAGCTGGGAAAGAAGAGCACCGTGATTCTGTCGACGCACCTCGTGGAAGACGTGGCCGTGCTCTGCCCGCGTTTCGCGGTGCTGCGGCAAGGGCGGGTGGTGCGCGTCACCAGCCCGGGCGAGGCACGGGGCGCGCTCGCAGGGTGCATCTTCGAAGGGCGCATCCACGAGGAGGAACTCGAGGGTGCCGGAGATCGCTTTACGGTGACGCAGGCGTTCCTCGTCGAGGGCGCCATGCACGTGCGCCTGTTCGCCCAAGACGGTGAAGCCCCCGAGCCGCGGTTTCAGTCTGTGCCGCCCACCCTCGAGGATGCGTTCGTGCTGATGATGAACGACGAGACCGACATCACGAGGGCCGCGTGAGCCCCGCCGCACACCGCATTCGCACCGTGATGCGTGCCGACTTTGCCGAGTACCGGCGCCGCCCGCTCTTTTGGATATGGGGAACGGTGCTTTTGGTCATCTCCTGGCTTTATGGTCGCGGCGCTTTGGCCATCAGTGCAGGTGATGGCTCCGCAGGCGTGACCAAGGCGTGGGTGACATCGGAGTTCGCCACGGCGCACTTCTTTGGCATTGGCACCTTGCTCGCGCACGGATTCTTCGTAGCCATCGCATGCGGCATGCCCTTGGTGCGCGAAGAGCGCGCACGCATCGGGGACATGCTGGCGACCACGCCGCTCCGCCGCCACGAGCATGTCTGGGCGAAATACGGCGCGGCCGCCGTCGCGTGTTTGCTCCTGCTCGGGCTGCACACGCTCTTCGTCATGGCGTGCAATCACCTGGGCCCGGCGCCCAATTCCGGCATTCGAGGGCCTTTTTCCATTGGGCAATACGTCGTTCCCATTTTGGTATTGGCCCTGCCCACCGTCGTATTCCTTTCCGGGGTGGCCTTCGCGCTGGGATCGTGGTCGGGGCGCGGTATTGCGGTGTTCGTGTTTCCGGTGGCCTTGCTGCTGCTGTGCAATTTCGTGTTCTGGGAATGGTACCCACCGGATCTCGCCCCTGCGGTGCGGACGTGGCTGATGATGCTCGACCCCACCGGGTTTCGCTGGCTGGAACAGACGTACCTCGACGTGGACCGCGGTGCGGCGTTCTACAATGGGGCGCGCGTGGTTTGGGGCGCGGACTTTCTCGCTTCGCGTGCCGCCTGGGCGGGCGTGGGGCTCGCCGCGGTGACCTGGGTGGCACGTCGGCCGCGCGCCCCGCGAAAGGAGAACGCACGCATCGAGCCGATCGAGCAGGTGCGCTCGGCGGTGCGGGCAGACGAGATCGCGGTGCGGCACGCGCGGCCTTCCGTGGCGCGAACATTGGCGCGGCTCGTGCGCGCGGAGCTTTCCGCACTGCTGCGGCAATCGGGGCTTTATCTGTTCGTGCCGGTCATCTTGATTGCCATCGTGCCGGGCGTGCTCGATGCTATGGGGCCGTTCGAAAGCAACCTGCTGCCCATGCCGGGGATGCTTGCGCGCAAATGTGGCCCGGGCTTGCTCCTGGGCACCGCGGCGATGCTTTTCTTCTACACCGTGGAATCGATGGGGCGTGACGCGCGCACGCGCATCGCGGACATCGTGGGCACCACGCCAATCTCCGCGGGCACGCGCATGCTGGGCGCCGTGCTGGCGAATCTCGTGTTGGGAATGGCGATCCTGACGGTCGCCTGGCTCGTCTGCCTGTTGGTGCTCGTGCTGCGCGGCGCGCCCTCGTGGGCCGTGGGGCCGTTCGTGCTGTCGTGGCTCGTCCTGGGGATGCCGACACTCGCGTTTTTCTGTGCCTTTGCGGCCATGGTGTATGCCCGCTCGCGGAGCCGATCCCTCACCTACGCCGCAGGCCTCGTGTTGCTCGCGGCGACCGCGTGGCTCGGGGTCAAAGGCCAGATGACCTGGGCGACCAATTGGCTACTTTGGAAGAGCGTCGCCTGGAGCGATATCAGTGTTCTGGAATGCGATCGCACGGTGCTGATTCTGAATCGGATTTACGTCGTATCGCTGACGATTCTCTTTTTGCGATTGGCCGTAGGTTTGCGTGGACGCCTTGGGCTTGCACCGTATTGGGTCCCGGTGTTGGGGCTTGGCGTGGCCGTATGGGCCCAGGTTGCGTCGGGGTACCAGGGTGACGCGGCAAAGCGGGCCGACAAGGATTATTGGAAGCAAAACGTCGTCACGTACCGCGATGCACCGCTTCCGGATTTGACCTTCGTGGACGTCGATGTCGAGTTGGAGCCTTCCGCGGGCTCGATGCACGTGCGCGGAACGTACGAATTGGAAAATCGTACCGAAGCCCCGATTCGGCGCATTCCACTGACGACCGCACGGCACATGCGCGACCTCGAGTTCACCCTGAATGGGGAGCCCTATGCGCCGGAAAATCGCTCGAACCTGCGCATCTTCGAATGGGCGCTGAAGCCGCACGCGACCGCGCGAATCGGCTTTTCCTACCACGCGCGTGTGCCCGATGGGGCGAGTGCCAACGGCGGGCGCGTGCACCAATTCATTTTGCCTTCGAGCGTGGTGCTCTCGAACCTGGACGCGACATTCGTTCCCGCGCTCGGATTTCGCGATGACATCGGCATCACCGAGGAAAACCGCGCCGAGGCGCGCGTCTACGAGCCCGATTTTTACGCGGGCACGACCAAAGCCGCCATGCCCGGGGCCAATCAGCCCTTTCGAACGCGCATCCGCGTGACCACACCGGAGGATTTCACCGCCAATTCCGTGGGAACGAAAACGGCGGAATCGACGGCCGGCGGAAAGCGAATCACCGTTTGGGAAAGCAACGAGCCGGTTTACTATTTCAATATCGTCGCCGGCCGCTGGAAGGTGGAGCGCGCAGGCGATACCGAAGTTCATTATTTTCCCGAGCACGCCGCAAATGTCGCCGAGATGGCCCTGGCCCTACAGAGTGCGAAGAAGTACTATTCGGAATGGTTCTACCCCTATCCGTGGCAAAGTTTGAAGCTCAGCGAATTTGCCGGGCTCGATGCGTACGCGGAAGGGTTTTCCACGAACATCTCCTTTTCGGAGAACATCGGTTTTCTCGCCGAGCCGGGCGGGCGCGATCCATTGCCTTTCTGGATTACGGCGCACGAGGTGGCGCATCAATGGTGGCCGGGGCTGGTCATGTTCGGCGATGGGCCAGGCGCCAATGTGCTGGCCGAAGGCTTATCGCACTTCAGCGCGATGCTTTTGCTCGAGGCGGTGAAGGGCAAGGAGGCGCGCATCGCCTTTGCCGATCGCATCGAGCGGCATTACGCGCGCGAGCGCCGCGCCGATTCGGAGCAGCCGCTGGTGCGCTCGGACAGCGTGGAGGGGCGGCTGGGGCTTGCCCCCGTCTGGTATGCGCGCGGTGGCTGGGCTTTCTGGATGCTCCTGCACACGACGGGTCGCGAGGAGTTCTTTCGCGGGCTGCACGCGTTCGTGGCGAAGTACCGCGGCAATGCCGACCATCCGACGCTTCACGATTTCTTCGAAACGATGCGCCCGTTCGCCAAGGATCCGGCCGAGTTCGACGCGTTCGTGGCCGAGTGGTTCGAAGCGGTGACGGTGCCGCGCTTTCGCACTTCGGCGCGATGTGAGTCCGTGGGGGCCCGATGGCGGGTCCGTGGCCGGCTCGAAAACGAGGGCTCCGGCCGGGTGTGGGTCGAGGTCGCGGCGACCGCCGGCCCACGAAGCGCGCGCACGCGGGTGCGGGTCGCGCCGGATGCGCCGGCCGAGTTCGAGATCGACACGGATTTTCCGCCAGAGCAGATCGTCGTCGATCCCGATCGGATGGTGCTGCAGTTGGAGCGTCAGGCTGCCGCGCGCGCCTGCACGACTTGAAGCTCGGCCTCGATCTCGACTTTGTCGCTGACCAGGACGCCGCCCGTTTCGAGCGCCTGGTTCCACTTCAAGCCAAAATCGCTGCGCAAAATGGTCGCCTTGGCGTTGAAGCCGAGACGCTCGTTGCCCCAGGGATCTTTGCCGTGGCCGGTCTGCTCGACCTCCAAGGTGACCTCGTTGGTCACACCATGGATGGTGAGATCGCCAGCGAGCTTGTAACGGCCCTTGCCGGTCGACTCCACGCGTTTGCTCGCGAAGGTGATCTTCGGGAATTTCTCGGCATCGAAAAAGTCGCCGGAGCGCAGGTGCCCGTCGCGCTGAGCTTCGTGCGTGTCGATGCTGGCCACGTCGATTTCGACCTGGACGTTCGAGGCGGACGCATTGGCAGGATCGTACGAGAGCGTTGCGCTCCAGGTTTTGAACTGGCCCCGCACTTTGGCGAACATCATGTGACGAACGGTGAACGCAATTTCCGAGTGAGCCGTATCAATCGAGTACGTGGCCATGGAAGAACCTCCTGCGCCAGAGGTTAGGGTTTGCCGTCCATCGACGTACCCGACGAAAAATCGATACGTATCATCTGTTTCTTCGATGCTCCTGGAGCAGGCTTGCGAGCCGATCCAGGACCCATCGGTGCGCCGGGCCGAACATGGATCCGGGCCGATACACCGCATGAAACGTGACCCGGAGGTCCATGCCCACCCATGCTTGGGGCCGGATGCGCACGAGTTTGCGGGAGCGCAGGTCGTTGCGAATCAGGTGTTCGGGCATGTTGCCCCACCCAAGGTTGGCCCGCAGAAGGGCATGCTTGGTGTGCAGGTCGGCGACGCGCCACGTGCGCGGTGAGAGGACGGCCTGATCGGCGATGCCCGCGTCGCTGCGCTCGGAGAGGACGACTTGTACGGCATCGGCCAAGCGGGCCGCGGGGATGGGGCCGCGGATGCTGGCGAGCGGGTGCTTCGGTCCCGTGACGGGGATCATTTCGATGCGGCCGAGAAAGGTGCGCTCCAGATCGCCGGCGACGCCCGGTGGTGCGACGACACCGATGGTGGCCGCGCCCGAGACGACGCGCTCGGTGACCGCCTTGAGCACCTGGATGTCCACCCGCAGGTCGACCGAGGGGAATTCCTTGGCAAATCCCTCGCAAAGCTCGACGAGGGCACTCAGGGGAAAGAGGGCGTCGACGCAGAGGGAGACCTGCGCCTCGAGGCCCATGACCATGTCGCTGGTGAGTCGTTTGAGGGAGTCGACCTCGAGCAGGACCCTCCGGGCGGCGGCCAGCACCGCCTGGCCCTGCTCGGTCAGGCGCGCCACCTTCGTGGAACGGTCCCAAAGGGGCACCCCGAGCTGGTTCTCCAAATTGCTCATGGCGGTGCTCACCGCCGACTGGACCCGCCGGAGCTTGCGCGCAGCCGCAGAAAAGCTGCCTTCCTCCACGACGGCCACGAGCGCGCGTAGCTGGTCGAGCGTGATGGGGTCGAACATTTTCCCGGTCTAGTTTCGCCGACGAAGGCCGGCTATAGTACGGCCTCGACCGAGCACGGGTGGCGAAACTGGCAGACGCACCGGATTTAGGTTCCGGCGCCGCAAGGCGTAGGGGTTCGACTCCCCTCCCGTGCACTTGTTCTTGATCCCTAGGCATGGCCCCCCCCGTCGGGGAGGTGTCCGTGGTCGTCCGGGGCTCGGTGATGGCTCCGAGCTCGTGATAAATGGTGTCGACGACGAGCGCGCGGACTCGCGGTAGTTCATCAACTGCCCGCGCGTCGTGTGGCCGGTGCGATCTTGAACCCAGCTCTCCGTCTTGCCGGCCGCCAAACTGCGAGTGATGAACGTCGCGCGAGGTCGTGCGCCACGATCCGCTTGCGATTTTCGGAGCGCCTGTAGATCTCTTGGCGCTCGTCGACTCCGATCCCCGCGAGTTCGAGGTGCTTCCGAAACAGTTGGGTGAGGTGCTTCCAGTCGATGTTCGGGAACACGAGGGTCCAGATGGATGTTTCGTGCTCGCGCGCGCAAACGCCGCACGCGCAAGTCTGCATGCACCATCCATCCAGAGCTGAATCGCGCAGTCCACAATCGCATCGCTCTCTCGTTGGGACTCGGGGGGCGGAGGCTTCAGCCGCGACGAGAGCTTTCTCGGTGTGCTGGCGACCCGCTACATATCGATAGGCCATCTGCGCCCCAACTATGGCGACTGCCGCGACGCCGAAGATCACGAGGCGATGATTGCGATCGGCGCGTTTCGCAAAGAGCTCTTCGACCGTATCTCCGTTTTGAAAGCGCATGTGCCCCCTTTGCACGAGCGAGGCGACGACTTGCTCTTGCTGGCCAATCAAATTCTCACGGACCTTGCGCCTACCGCCGGCCGGCGCATCGAGGGATTCTCCCCGGACGCATCTCGATGCTATCCAGAGCTATTCCTGGCCCGGGAACGTCCGGGAGCTACGCAACGCGATTGAGCACGCGCTGATGCTGGGCGAGGATCCACGGATCTCGGCCGCTGACCTTTCGCTGTCTGCACCCAAGGATGCGGTGGACGACGATGCGAACATTGTGCGCTTGCCCGCGGCACTCGATTGGCTCGAACGATGGGCGATCGAAGCGGAGCTCCGAGAGACTGGGGGAAATTGAACCAAGGCCGCCGCACTGCTTGGGATCAATCGGAATACCCTGCACAACAAGATGCGATAAGGTAAGGCGTTGCTCAAAAAATGAGCACTGCCCAAAAATTGAGCACTACGTCGGCCACCCCGCGAAAACGCCTCGATTTGAGGTCGGTGCGTTGTCTAACGCGGACAATACGTTGCTAGATTTTTGAGCAAGCCCTTCCGGCGTTGCCACGATAATAGCGGCGAGGAACCAACGCCGACCCCGGCTGTGCACTCTATGGCGCGCCCCTTGCTCTGGCGATTCCGTGGAGCGCCCTCCGGCGGACGTCGCCAATGCCTGCCCTTCCTCCAAGGGGGCGCTCCTTTCCAGTTCAGTGGGGAGCCATGCGCATGTACCAAAATGGATCGGAGACCCTGGCTTGCCGGCCTCGATACGAGGATAGCGTACGACCCATACCGGCTTTCGAAGCACTCGAAGCACTCGCGCTCGACATGCTGGCCGAGGCGAACGCTCTGTTCCTGAACGGTAGGCAGCGCGAAAAACACGCATCCTTTCCGGATGGAGAAGCCAGGTTCGGCGCTCCGCGGAAATCCTGTCTGCGTGGCTTGCCCGTGACGGGACGGTCGCCTCAACTCCACTGTGTCCTCGTTCTACCCACGCGCACGGAGCCACAATGCAAGTGGCATGTGTGACTGCCTGGGTGATTTCGGTCGAAAGCAACGAGGTCGGACTCTCCGCAGGAAAGGAGGGTTGGTCGTCGTATGCAGGTGGAGGTTTCGAAAGCTGGGATCGAATGGCGGGCGGGACTCGGATCGGCCCGAAGGACCTTCCTGACGGCCCGCATCGCCGCGGAGATTCCGAAGTGTGGGAAGAGCGCGGATCTAGCGGTGGGTGCTGGTATGGCCGTTGACGGCCATTTGGCGCGACGTCGCGACAACGGGATCTTATTTGGACTCCAACCTTTCTAAGTCCGCGATATTTGTGAATTGAGTAAGGCATTTACCTAAATGCATTGCGCCTCTTTGACGATCTGGCACAGTCGCACCGGCATCATAGGGTGACAGGGTCTAACCCGTTTGTCCTTCCGTCTTGTCGGACGACAGAGTTGTGAGAGGGAAGAGTAGGTCATGAATCGAGCTCGATGGGAGCGGAGCGTCTTTGCGCCCGCGCTATCTGGGATTCTGAGTGTGCTGCTCGTCTTGGGCGGGCCGTTCGAAGCATTGGCTCGTGCGGCGGCCATGCAGCGAACGGCGTCTCCACCCATCGAAGATGAAGACCCACGGGAGAAAGGTCCTACGCCGGCGCCGAACGTGCATAAGTCAGTTGCTGCGCGTGACGTTGGGGTTCCCGAGACGCCAAGCGGGGCGCATCTCGCCACCGAGGTGCTCCCGGTGCCGCTGCTTCCCACTTACGTCGTGCGAATGTCGCAGGGGCTGAGCGGAGATCCGTGGACACTGTTCGATGGGCGTTCGGACACGGCGATCGAAGCGGCGGCGGGCGCGCCCGTGCGGGTCGAGGTGCAGCTCCAGGAGCCCACGAAGCTGGCGGCGCTCTCCCTGCTCGGACCCGCCGATGGGGCGATCAGCGTCTTTGCTCAGGGCGAAGGTTTCGAGCTCCGTCCTCTAGCAGGCTTGAGCAACGTTCCGGTACGCGCCGCGGCGGGTACCTGGACGCGGATCGCGACCACCGAATCGACGCCGGTGAAACGGCTTGTCATTGAGTGGGCCGGGAAGACGTCACGCGGTCCGGGCGAGATCGGGCTTTGGGGCTTCGCGTCGCCGAGGCGCGGTGTCGCGGACGCCGAGCTCGCAGACCAGATCCTCTCGGGGGTAGCACTCGGAGCCATGGCAGTTCGCGCGACGCCAAACGAGGGCCGTGTCGCGCGTGTGACGCTGGGCACGAGCGCCGCGAACCAGCCCGCCGTGTTCCACGCGATGCTCGACGCCGACCCGCGCTCGCTGACGCGGGCGTTTCTCGTCTACGAGCTCGCGGGTCTCGGTCACTGGACCGAAGCGGTGCGCCAGATCAACGGTGCATCCATCCAGGGAGGCAACCGCGTCGCGGCCACGAACGCTTCGAGTGTCATGGGCGATGGGGGGCTTCAAGTCGAGGAGATCGCCCCGTCTGCGCTCCACCAGGGGGACAACGAGATTCGTTTCTTGCCACTTCCGGGGTTGAACGCGCTCGATTACGGTGTGCGCCACCTCCGTATCGTCGGCGTGCCCCTTGGTCGCGTCGTGGAGAATCCTCCCGGTGCCTCGGAAGGGAAGGAGCGTCGTATAGCGCTCGAATCGCCCTCTCACGTGCACGATCTCGTCTTCGAGCTCGGGAAGCAGACGGACAGGCATCTGCTCGTTCGCGCCGCGGGGATAGGGGCGAAAAGCGCGCCGGTGCGTATCGACTTGAAGGGCCTGGAGGCGGGGTGGCACCGAGTGGATGCCGGGCGGCTCCCGGTGACCAATTCGCTGTCCGTCATGCTTGAGGGCACGAAGGCGCGGGGTGTCCTTCCCGTCGAGGATGACCACCGCGTCGTGTCCGCCGTCGCCGTTACCGTGAGCGCCGTACCCCGCCAAGGTGACGGGGCGCGAATCGCGGTGAGCTATCCGCTTCACGGTGAGTGCGTCGGTCACAAGGCTTACGTGCGCGGGTTCGTCACGGCCAACGCCGGTGACCGCTTGGCTGCGTTTGCGGTCAACGGGCAAAAGGCCGAGTCCCTTGGGGACGATGCGAGCTTTTCGGCTGCGGTTCCAGAGCCCGACTTCTTCGTGGGTCGCTCGTGGGATGTGTCGCTGCAAGCCACCATGGCGAGCGGCAGGGTGCTCCAACGGTCCGTGCGTGTTGGTCCGTGCCTCGATCCGGCAAAGAAGAGCGATGCCAGCCTTGTCGAAGACGATGGGGCGCCGTTCGGTGAAGTCGTGCGCGCCGGAGAAGCGAGGACGATCGCCTTCGGCGGGGCAAAGCTCGATATCCCCGCCGGGGCTGTCGATAAGGACGTCCGCATCACGGTGCGACCGCTTGTGCCGGCGCAGGTTCCTGCCATGTCGCGCGGGATGGCGAACGTCTCGCCCGATGGTCGCGCGTTTCGGTTCGGGCCGCACGGGTTGAAGTTCAAGAAGCCGGTCACGATCACGCTTCCATACGACCGCGCCTCGCTCGGCGAAGCGATGCATGAAAGGCACATTTTTTCGTTCTACTACGATGAGCCGCTCGGCAAATGGCAGCGCATCGGGCGCGTGGGTGGCGCGGAGAACGGTGAACTTTCGGGGCTGACCGAGCACTTCACGGACTTCGTCAACGCCACGTTGGCAATGCCCGACGCGCCTGGCCCGGCCTCCTTTAATCCGAATGAAATGAAGGGAATCTCGGTCGGCAGTCCTTCGGCGGCCATCGAGTTGATTGCCCCGCCGCAAGGCAATTCATCCGGCTCTGCGACGCTTTCCTATCCGGTCGAGGTACCGCCCGGCCGGGGCGGAATCGAGCCGCATCTTGCGTTTACATACAACAGCGCGAAAACGAATGGATGGCTCGGTGCGGGTTGGGACCTCTCCGTATCGAGCATTGAAATCGACACCCGCTTCGGTGCGGCCTCGTATGGGGAAGTCCAGGGCCTAAAGGACACATATGCCATTGATGGAGACGAGCTAACGCCCGTTCTTGGTTCCGAGACACTTTATCGGCGGCGCGTTGAAGGCCGTTTCGAGCGCATCGAACGCCTGGTGGAGGCTCCGTGTGTCACGGGCTGGAAGGTGACCGATAGGGCAGGCACCGTGTTCACGTACGGAAGCGACGCTTCCGCCGTACTCGCCGATCCCAATCAGGCGTGCCACGTGTTCCGATGGGGCCTTCGCGAAGTGAAAGACACCTTCGGCAACGTGATGCGCGTCACGTACGCCAAAGACATCGACGTTACGCGTGATGCCAACGGCAATCCGGCAGGAGACCGTTTCGCGCAGCTCTATCCCGAGCGCATCGACTACACCGCCAACGACGGCGGCGGGCTTGTTGCTCCTTACCGGGTTCTGTTCGTACGCGATGCAGCCGGCTCACGGCCGGACATTATGTCGTCGGGCCGGGGCGGCTTCCTGGAGCGGACGCGCCATCGCCTGGACCACGTCGATGTGCTCTACCAGTCAAAGATTATCCGCCGCTACCAGCTGGCATACGAGGCGTCGTCGCAGGAACACTTTTTCAAGAGTCTCCTTCATTCGATCGAGGTTCGAGGGCTCGACTCCAGGACGCAGCTCGACGAGCACGTTTTCGACTACACGGCGATGCACACCACGGGCGGGCAGATCGACGCTTTCGACACGCCGAAGTCGTGGGGCACGACATCGACCGGCGATCCACTTTCGCACGTGAACGACTGGAACGCGGGCCTCAGTGGTAACGTGGGCATCGGCTTTACGGGGATCTTCAAGGCTACGGTGGGCGGAGGCGCTCACGGTGGCGCCCAAGCCACCCATCGGATGCTCCTCGATTGGAACGGCGATGGCATGCCCGATCTGCTCTCCGATGGGTCAGGCGGAAGCTTCAATTTTCTGCGACCCGGATTATCCACTTCGCAACCGAGTAACTCGCACCTTTACGATCAACCCCTCTTGGGGCTCGAAAGCCTTGGGCGTACGAGCAACCTGGGCTGGAGCGCCAAGGGCAGCATCAAGCTTTTCGAAGCGGTCGGCGGCAGCGCCTCCTATACGCGAACATCGTCGGAGGACGGCACGATCCTCGCCGATGCAAACGGTGATGGCTTCATCGATGTGGTGCGGATCGACGAAGGCGTCGTCAAATATTTCCCCGGTGACGGAGCCGGGCATTTTGGTGCCCCTACGTCCCTATCCGAGCCTGTGCGACCCGTCTCGAGTCGCGGCTCCATCGATGCGTCCTTGCAAAAGCAAGCGGCTACTACGGGCTTTCATCGCGTCGCGCCCCTGGTGCAGTGGCTTGCACCCTTCGATGGGACGGTCCTCTTCACGGGTGCAATCCAAAAGCTTCACGCCGGCGGCAACGGACTCGTAGCGACCGTCTTCCATAACGGAAACCAGGTGTGGTCGCGGTTCATTGCGGCGAACGATCTCAACGCCTGCGTGCCATCCGGCAGCAATGCGTGCGGCGGCGGCATTTCGATCCCGGTAGCGGCCGGTGACCGCATCTACACCGAATTGAACCCCTTCCACGATCCAAGTGGGCCCGATACGCAGCTTGCGCAAGAATCGCAACTCAACGACACGGCATGGAATCCGACGATCACCTATGACGTGGCGGCCGGCGTACGGGAACTGAAACAACCGGATGGCTCGTACATTTACCGTTACGAGTATGCTGCCGATCATCGAGTAGCGGGGCAAACCAAGGTGACCTGGACGGCACCTTTCGACACCCATGCACAGCTCGGCGCGATGTTCGCCAAGGAATCCACCCCGATCGGGGTGCACGCGAGCATTCTCCTGATCGACACGTTCGGTCACGATAAGGAGATTTTTGGCCAGGACTTCGGTGCAGAAGCTGCGCCGGCCCCCGTCCCCATCATCCTCGACGATGCTGATCTCAAGGAAGGAGACCGCATCGCATTTCGCGTGAGCCCAATCAATCCGAATGGTCCCGCGGCAAGCGCCGTATCATTTGATCCGCAGCGTATTCACTGGGCTCCGTATGTTACCCACCGGACGTACTGCAAGGTCGACGCGCAGGATCATCGTGTGTGTGGACCGGTCTCGTGTACGACCCCTGATCCTGGTTCGCCTCAAGTCGTTTGCAAAATGCAGAACGACCCAGATCCGAACGCGACGATCCCGATCGAGCTCATCTCACAGCCGGCACAGGTCTTTTTTCCATACGGCCAAACGTTGCCCAACAAGCCGCTGGAAGCCTACGTGGTCCCCACGACAGGGGATGTGGTCATCGAAGGAACTCTGAAGCTGCCCGCCCCGGGGTTCGCCGCGGTCTTGGTTCAAGGAGTTAATCAGCTCTACTCCAGTACGTTGATTACGGATACTACCAGTATCCTTCACGTCACCGTGCCCGGCGCCCACGCCGGTGACCCTCTCTTCATCAACATCTATGGCGATCCAAGCCTCGCCAACGGCGTGTTCGGCAACGTCACCGCCAATGGATCCGCGATGCCGGTCAACACCCGCTGGTACGACGGCACGCAAGAGTTGCCCGATCCTATTACGGGCCTTCCCGCGCATCCGATGGGCGGTGGGTACCATCGATGGTACACGGGGTTCTACAACGGCGATCTTCCCTTCGACGAGTTCAAGATCACGTTCCCCTACAACAACAAAGGGGAGTTGCGGCAGGTGCCCCCAAGTTTTGATCTGCCCATCCCGAATCGCATCGATACGAGCTCCGGGGTGCCCACCTTCGCGTGGGATGGTCCTGGTAGCGCGTACATCGCAGCAGGCGTGCAGAACCCCACGCGGGCCGGTTCCGTTGGGGCCGTCAATGGCATTGGTGGTGTGGGTTCCTTAAGAGCGGCAACGACCTGGGACCTTCGCCTGGAAGCCGACTTTGGCTTCGGTGGCATCGCCTTCAACGAAGGAGCCACATCGAGCGATCACGACTTCTTCGATTTCAACGGCGACCACTATGCGGACGCCGTGTCCCACGGTGGTCTGGTCCAGCTCAGTAATGGCAGGACGTTCTTCGCCACCGTCCCCGTTCCGCAGCTTCCCAGCCTCGATTCTCTCCATCAGAGCCGGCACGCCGCCATCAGCGCTCATGCGGGACTCGATGTGCAGCTGGTTAATTCCACATCCAGCGACGGAAAGTCGAAGAAGCGGTTCATGGCCGGCTTCAGCAAAGGAGTCGACTACGGCTACACGAGTGGCCTCGTTGATTGGGTGGACGTCAACTCGGACGGTTTACCTGACGCGGTCACGCGAAATCCAGATGCCTCGGACTCGAACCAATTCCGAGTCCGCCTCAATTACGGCTATCGCCTCGGCAATGAGATCCCGTGGACGACGGGACAATGGCAGCAACGCGATGTCGGCCCCAGTGGCGGAGGTTTCGAGGGGGCCGGCCATAGCATCACCAAGTCCGCGGTCGACTTCTTGGTCGACAAGTTCAGCATCGACATCGGTGTTGATTCGGTTCGTCTGCAAGACAGTGGTTCGAAGAGCACAGGCATCGGTGTTGGTGGCGGTGGAGGGAGCGCTGGCATCGGAGGCGGGGCCGGCTGGACGTACAACGTCACCCGAACTTTGGTCGACTTGGTGGACGTGACGGGCGACGGTTTGCCCGACCAAATCATGCGCAAGCCGGGCGAAACCGGCGTGCTGCGCGTTCATCAGAATCTCGGAGACAAATTCGACCCGAACGAGGTCCTTTGGAAGGTGCCCGATTGGGGCATCCCCATGGACGGGGATTACAACTTCCTCGGGGGGCTCGACGACGCGCTCGAAATGCGTCGCGCGAAAACCTACTCGTACAACTTCAAGGTCGAAGTCTGCTTCTTCATCTGCATCGGGGTGGAAGGCTACTACGCGGACGGCTCGAGCTCCGCTCACACGGCCATGACGGACATCGACGGCGATGGCCGCGTGGACATGGTCTACAAGAACGGAAACAATGTTCTGGTCAAAAGGAATCTCATCGGTGCGGTGAACCTGCTTTCGGCCGTGCATCGCCCCCTCGGCAGCAACATCGCGCTGGAGTACGAGCGAGAAGGCAACCTCGTGCTCCTCAATCGGCCGAACGGGTTGCCGAAGATCGACGAGCCCACGAACAAGTATGTGCTGACCAAGGTCGACGTCGACGACGGGCGGGGTAACCACTACGCGCGGACGATCCACTACGAGCCGAGCGGCATCTATGACCGGATCGAGCGCGATGACTTCGGCTTCGCCAACGTGAGCACCACCCTGGAAGACGGCAGCGTCGATGAAATCGAATATCTCAATCGCGATTTCTACCGCAAAGGATTCGTGGTCCGAGCGTCCACGCGTGACAGCTCGGGGGCGCTCTACACCTCGAACCAGTTCGTCTACGACGACCCCGCGAATGTCAGCGCACCGCCGCGCGAAGGCTCCTTCTTCCCGAAGGAACTTTCACGCATCTCTTATTGGTACGAAGGCACCACGAGCGATCTTTCCCAGCCTCGTAAAGCAGCCTCCGAAGAGCGCGTGTGGGACGATAACGGCAACGTCACGGACCTGAAGGTCTTTGCCGAAGATGGGCCGGAGGACGATGTCCTTTATCACGTCGATTACGATCCGGCGCTGGCCGCGCAAGGCATTTTCCGTTCGAGCGCAGTGACGGCGAAAGACCACAGCGGCAGCATCTTGCGCAATCGGCAAGCGAGTTACTACGCGACGGGTGCGCTCAAAACGCTGACCAACGTGGTCATCGGTGGAAAGGATCCCGCGACGGGAAGCCCCTACACCGGGGATCCAGCAACCAATCCAACGTGGCAGTTCCGCTACGATCCTTACGGAAACCTGCAAGAGACGACGGATCCGCGCGGCTACAAGCTCACCTACGCCTACGACGACGTCGCGCGGACGTACCGCACGAGCATCTTGGATTCGTTCGGTTACATCTCATCGTCGGTGCCGAACTACTACTTCGGCACGGTCGAGTGGACCAACGACGTCAACAAGCAGTCGAACCACTTCGTTTTTGACGATTTTGGTCGTCTCTCCGCGGTTTATGGGCCGAACGACATCGGCTCGAACGAGCCGACGATCTCCTTTGGCTATAGCTACCAAGGCAACGCAAGTGCATTGCCGGCATACGCCATCACCGCGCACAAGGACGTACTCCATCCGGGCGATCCGCTCGTTACGGCGACGTTCATTGACGGCCTCGATCGTGTCATTCAGACCAAGAAGGACATCGAAAAGGACACTGGCGCCGGTACCGCGGTCGGCATGATTGTCAGCGGGGCGCTCCAATTCGATGCGCGCGGCCGGGTGGTGCAGCAAGGACAACCCATTTTCGATACGAGCGACGCAGCCAATTTCGTGCTCGCTCCAATGAAGAACCCTACGTTGTTCACCTACGACGTGCTCGGGCGCACGCGTTCGACGCAAACACCGGATGGCGCGCTGAGCACGACGACCTACGGCTTTGGAACGCTCGACGGTGTCACGCGCCTCACGACCACGGTGCGCGATCCGAATGTCAACGCTGCCGGTGGGCTCCCCGGCTCGGCCATGACGACCTATCGCGATGTGCGAGGACTCGTGCTCGCCGTGGAAGAGTCCAACCGGCTTGCGGGCGGTGCACCGACACCGCTGGTCACGCGCTACGCCTACAACCCCGTCGAAGAGCTGGTGCGGGTGACCGATGCGAAGGGCAATGTCACCACGGCCGATTACGACACGGTCGGCCGCATGGTGTCGCTCACGAGTCCGGACTCAGGCCGAACGGATTTGAGCTTCGATCTATCGGGCAACCTCGGCAGCAAGCAGACGGCCAAGCTTCGCGGAACTCACGAGGGCATCCGCTACCACTACGACTTCAATCGTTTGAAGAAGATTGAATACCCGTACATGCCGGCGGTGACGTACGCCTACGGCGACGCTTCGCAGTCGGGAGACCAGGCAGGCAATCTCGCCGGACGCGTTACGGTCGAAACCAGCGAAGCAGGCGCCAAGACCTACCGCTACGACCGGCTCGGAAACGTCATCGAGCAGCGCTGGGTCCTCAATCCGCTGCAGTCCATCCCGCCGACCGAGACGTACGACCGCACGATGTCGTGGGCCTACGATTCCTTCGGCCGTGTGCTCTCGATGCAGTTCCCCGGTGAAGAAATCGAGACCGTCACCTACGGCTACGACCGCGGTGGAAACGTGACAAGCGCCGTCGGCACCATGCCGTCGAGTGGCCCGAGCGGGGGGACCATCACCACGCCGTATTTGAACTTCATCGGCTACGACGAATTCGAGCAGCGCACGCGCCTCGTCTCGGGCAACGGTATCACCACGAAGTACGGCTACGACCCGCTCACGCGTCGCTTGACCGAGGTCAACGCCGATTACCGCGATCCGTACCTCGTCTTCCACGAGCTTCCGCCGCGGCCGATGCAGCGCCTTCGCTACAGCTACGATCCCGTCGGCAACGTTACGCAAATGCGCAACGATGCACCGTTCGATCCCGATCGAGCGATGACGGTCGCGGTGGGCACTGTCGCGCAGAACTTCACATACGACGACCTTTACCAACTCAAGACGGCCAACGGCGTGCACCAGGAGGACGATCCCTGGCGGACGACGTACGGGCTCGCGTTCAACTACGATGGCATCGGCAACATTGTCCAAAAGGCCCAGCGGGTCGAACACGAGACGTTCTTCCGGGGCGAGTGGCAGAAAGACTACCCGCTCACCGATGTGACCTACACCGCCGATTACACGTACGGCGGGACGCGCCCGCATGCGCCGACGCGGATCGTTGACACGCTCGCCGGGCCCGGCGAAGGGCACGACACGAAAACACGGCTCATCGAGTACGACCTCGACGGCAACCAAGCGGAAACGGCGTACGGCGATCCCGACGTGAGACGAACGCTCGAGTGGGATGAGGAAGATCGCGTCAAACACGTCGTCGAACGCAACAACATGCAGCTTGCTCGCGCCCTCTACGACGGTGCCGGCGAGCGCGCCGTGAATCTGCAATGGCTCGAAGAGGAGACCGCCTACTTCGGCCCGAACCTCACGTTGCGTGATGGGAAGGTACCCACGAAGCATATCTTCGCCGGGCCGTCCCGCATCGCAAGCAAGACCGGCGAGGGCCCCGAATGGGTGCATCCATCGACGACGGTCTATCTGCACGATGATCGTCTTGGAAGCACCAACTACGTCACCAGCTCCGAGCAGGAGATCGTCGCGCACCAAGAGTACTTCCCTACGGGCGAGCTCTGGGTCGACGAAAGCAATCCGACCGTGAAGGTCGGACCGAAGTACCTCTTCACGGGCAAGGAGCTCGATGCTGCAACGGGTCTCTACTACTTCGGGGCCCGCTACTACGACCCGCGGATCAGCCAATGGAATTCGCCGGACCCGATTCTTCGGAAGTACCTCACCGGCGGTGGCCCCAACGGTGGTGTGTATTCGCCGCTGAATCTCGGACTCTATACGTACACGTTCAACAACCCGGTCGGGCTGGTTGACCCGACCGGTCACGCTCCCGGTGACCCGTGGTACGTCCGTACGGGCAAAGGTTTGCTCGGCGTTGGGATTGGGGTTGTACAGGGCGTGGTGCCGTTCGCCGCGGCCGCCTCTCAGCCGCATCCGGATGCGGATTTCGAGTTTGGTCGCGGCCTGGGTCTCATTTCGGGCGGCCTCTACACCAGCGTACAGGGCGGTAGTGCTGGCTTGACCGGCGCTGCATGCACCGTGGTGACCGACGGAGCTTGCGCCCCGGTAGGGGTGCCGCTGGCTGCCGTCGGGAGTACGGTGGCGGCGGGGGGCGTGTACAACATGGCCCAAGGCGTCAAGGCCGTTCAAGGCGCCATCAAGAAGGCCGAGCAAGCCAAACCGGAGGAGCCTTCACGGACCCAAGCGCCTCCTGCGGCCAAGAGCCCGCAGCAAGAAATCGCCAAGGGCGACTATCGAGGCCGATACAACCAGTCCTTGAGCCAAAAAGGTAAACAGGAGCTACCATCCGAATGGGATGCCCACCATCGGATTCCGCAGGATTATCGAGAGCATCCGGATTTCAAAGGGTTCGACTTCGATGCGCCGGAAAACATCCAGGGAGTCTCAAGCAGCCGAAATGCCGGGTTCAATGTGCACAACGACATTACTCAGGAGTGGGCCGAGTTCCAGAATGGCTTCGACGCCCGCGGGCAGACACCTTCGCGACAGCAAATCGAAAATTTCGCCAACCACATAGACGACAAGTACGGCCATACTTTTTGGGAACCAGTAAAGTAAGTAGGCAAACGATGTTCTTTATGCTCAACGCAGCGATAGCCACGGATGACGGTAGCGCATGGAGCTACGAACCTGACGGAAAGGGCCGCTATCAACGTGTTCAAAACGGCCCGCTAAGCGTCTGTCTGCTGGAGGACGGCTATCGAGTCGTTGACGTTGGCGGTGAGGTCCTCGTTGATGAGGAGCTCGCGCTGGAAATCGAGAGGTTGGTGCCGGAGTCCAAGCAAGCCCGCCGGGTAGCTCATGTTCGAGGACCACAACCGGAGATGGCGGTGCGACCATCGATGCTTCAATTGCTTGGCATCGAAGAGATCCCGTTGTCACCGATGTCCATCGTTCCTAACGAAGAAGGGACGATACGATTGAAACGGCCATTTGTTCTCGATGCGGCGTATCGAGTAAAAGAGCCTAATATATGTAAAATAAAGAATAATCGTGTCACAATTTTTTCAGCAGCAATCAAGGATTTGCTTGCTCTCAGAGAGCCGAAACTTTGGTTTGAAGCCGTATGTTACGAAGGGGAAGATCCTCCGAAAGACCTGCCTGTGAAGCCAGTTTCTCGAATACCCACGAGGGAGGAATTGTTCGGTGGCTCGAAGCGATGAGGGTATCCGCTGCTTCCACCAAATAGCGTGGAGATCGAAGATGCTCTTCAGAATCGATGACGGACAGTGGGCTGAAGATGATGGGAGTGCCTGGCACTACGGTCCCGACAATACCCCTACGCAAAAAGGGCCGTTGAGCGTTACGCTCCTCAGAGATGGTCCCAGAGTAGTGCTCGTCGGCGGCGATATCCTCGTTGGTGAAGAAGTAGCGCTCGAGCTCGAAAAAGTACTGCCCGAATCCAAGCAGGCTAGGCGTGTTGCCCACGTAAGAGGGCCTCAACCCGCGATGGAACCTCGACCGCCCATGCTCCAGCTGCTCGGCCTGGACGAAGTCCGATTGTCGCAAGAATCGATACGTTACGATCAACAAGGTCGTCCAAGCTTTAAGCGACCTTACATTTTGGACCCATCTTACAAAGTAAGAGAGCCCAATATCTGCAAGATTAGAAACAATGGAGTTACCGTTGTTTCCGACGAGATAAAAGATTTGCTCCTGCAATTTGAGCCGAAACTATGGTTCGAAGCTGTCTGCTACGAAGGCGAAGAAGCTCCGGATCTCCCCAAGCCACCACCGTTTCGGATCCCCACCATGGATGAATTGTTAGGTGGTTCGAAGCGATGAGGGTATCCGCTGCTTCCATTAAGAGGTGCTGTATGCTCCGAAGAAGAACGGTACCGATGCGACGGCCGTTGCGCCGGGACGTCGCGCGTAGCCTCCTAGGCTTCGTGATTGTGACCACGTTCGCGTGTGGAGGCTCCGATCCTGTTCCGGAGACGTCGGGGCTTCCTGAGGGTGCGAAGGTTTCGTCGCTGTCGGACGACGACGTCTATACGTTCTGTCAGTGGAGCGAAGCCTACTTAGGGGGCAGCGGCCGTTCGCTCTCGTGTGGCGTAACCACGATGTCGCGAGATCGGTGCATCGGTGCGCTCGGCAGCCGGACGGATAGTCGCTGTCAGGCGACGGTGGGCGTGATCGAATCGTGCATGCGTGCAATGCGCATCGAAGGATGCGCGCTACGGGAAGCGCCGTGCCAGGGCTTTCGCTCGTGTGCGAACGTGACCTGGTGAATCTCGGCAGCATCGGGGTCACAGTGTTCTCGACAGCAATCAAGGATTTACTTGCTCTCAGGGAGAGAGAACCTTGGTTTGAAGCTGTATATTGCGAAGGAGAGGTTCCTCCGAAGAACCTGCCGGTGAAACCGGCATTCTCGAATGCCTTCGAGGAAAGAGTTGTTCGGCGCCTCAGGGGTTCCCCGCTGCTTCCTTTGAAAAAGGTGCTGCATGCTCCGAAGAAGGACGGTGTCGATGCGACATCGCAGGCCGAAAGGTCGACGCGATCGGCGCTCGCTCCACATTCCCGAAGAACGAGTCGAAATTCTGGACGTACCCTCGAAGGCAACGCCGAGCGAATCGGTTTCGAGGAGAGTTGTCGGCTTGGTTTCCGTCGCGCGACCCCCGTGCGTATCGTCGTCGCGCGTTTTCGCGCGTCACGGCGACCAAACCCAAGGAGCTTTTCGAGCGCGCGACGTTGTCGCCCACCGTCGCCGACCACAGCTGGTTACTGGGCTGCAGCCTAATCCGCGATTGCGACGACGCGGCGGCTCGTGTCGGCTCGCTCGAGTGCGCGGAGCATGAAGTGGGCGACGTCGGCGCGGGAGATGTGGAGGCCTCGGGGCAGATTTTGCTCGAATGCCACGCGGTAGCTGCCGGTGAGAGGCTTGTCGGTCAGCTGCGGTGGCCGGACCACCGTCCAATCGAGGGAGCTTTCGCGAACGATGTCTTCCATCTGCGCGAGGTCCACATAGTACTTGCGCAGTAGGGTCTTTAGAATCGGATAGACGACGTGGCGCAGAAAGGCGCCATCGCCGGGATCGAACTTTGGCGGATTGGGGCGGGCGGGGGAAGGCACGGTCCCGACCGGGGCGGCGCTGATGACGACGAGGCGCCGCGCGGACGTTGCTTGCATGGCGTTCACGATGGCTTGGGTGCCGCGCCATGCGATACCGGCCTCGGATGATGATCGTGGACCGAGGCCGGAGAGCACCGCGTCCGCACCATCGACGGCGGACTCGAGCGCGCCGCGATCCGGAGCTGCCAGATCGGCGGTGACGACGCGCACTTCTTTTCGAGAGATCTTGCTCGGGTTTCGGACGACAGCGGTCACTTCGTGGCCTGCGTCGAGCGCCTGCGTGAGGAGCTGACCACCAACACCACCCGTTGCCGCGAAGATTGTGAGTTTCATCTCTTGGTCGCTCGACGTTGGAGTCGCATCTTGCCGGACATCGTTTTCGTTCTCCATTCAAAAAAGGGCCACGGTCCTCGACAGACTGGGGCGCGTCGGCCAATTCTTTCCCATGACGATGCGAAAGTCCGCCGCCGTGCTCGTGCTCGCTGCGACGATCTCCGCGAGTCCGTCGCTCGAAGCCGTCGAAGAATGCGACGCACCACCCCCGATCCTCATCGACACGGACATTTGCGCCGCGGTCGATGACGTGGCGGCGCTGGCCATGGCCAACGTGATGCACAGCCGCGGCGAGGCGAGGCTGCTCGGTGTCCTTGTGAACACGCGGGGCGATGCGGGGGCGGCCGCCGTCGACGTGGTGAATACCTATTATGGTCATCCCGATATTCCCATTGGCGCATTGCAGCCGACGGATGCATCGATTTGCGAACAGTATGCGCACGACTATGTCGGGCGCCTCGTCGAGCGCTTCCCGCACGATCTCGCGGGCGGCTCCGCGGCCCCGAATGCCGTTCGCTTGTATCGCAAATTGCTCGCGGCGGAAAAAGACCGCAGCGTGGTGATTCTGTCGCTGGGCGCGGCGACGAACTTATCCGCGCTGCTCGACTCGGGGCCGGACGAATACAGTGCGTTATCGGGGGCGGCGCTGGTTCGTGCCAAGGTCGCGCGGATGGTGATGATGGGCGGGCAGTATCCGCGCATCGATGCACCCGAGTTCAACTTCGCACTCGACCCTCCGGGCACGCGCCGCGTGATGCGCGATTGGCCGACGCCCATCGTCTTCAGCGGCGGCGAGTCCTCCGTGAAGGTCGGAAAGCGCGCATCGACGCAGGCGCCCGCGGACAGCCCGGTGCGTGCAGCCTTCGAGATTGGCTTCGGCGCCGGCATCGACAACGACGTCTGGGACGTGCTGCCCGTGCTCTACGCGGTGCGGGGCAGCCGACACTTCACCGCGGTGCGATGCGGTTTCAATCGAATTTCCGACGATGGCTCGAACCAGTGTGTTCTTGCATCGAGTGCGAATCAGCACTACCTGCGGTTCTCGGATCCGTCGGGTCGGGTGACCGCGTCCATCGAAGACATGCTTGTCGACGCCCCGTAGAACTTGCATCGATAGTCCACGTGACGAACTTCATGCGAAACTCGGCGCATATCCCGGATTCATTCGCTCCTTGCGCAGCGCAATGACGACTGGACGATGCCATGACCTTCTGCGAAGATTTCGATTGTTCCTTCGCATATCCGAGTGAGCACGAGGCCAGAGTCCCTTGCAGTGACGAATTGGAGGGCTGATTCAACGATGCGTTCGATATGCGTTGCGCGATATTGGAAGAAAGATATCGTATTTCGTGGCGGTATTTCAATTGTGTTGACGGGCGCCAGGCGTACTCTCGCATGATATTCATCGCAGCGATGCTCGTCGCCCCCTCGGCGTCGGGTGGCGGGTGATCGACCTGCCAAATAGCCAGCCCGCGGGTAGCCCCGCGACTCCGATCGTAGCCGTCGATAAACGACGCGCGCGACGCGATGTTGGTTTGTGCGTCGGCAGCGGAGACAAAACAAAGCAAACCTAATAAACGACGCGGGACGCTACTCATGCAGTCCGGATGCGGAAAGCTCGGGTCCCTTCGATACTCAACAGCGATATTACCGGGACTGGTTTTCAACGAGCCGTGCACCGTCACAGCCGAACTCGGCGGAAAGCGGGGAGAGGGAGCACGCCGTTGCCAGCATCGCGCTTGCTAGGCTACACGCCGATCCGACGCCGTCCGTGTCGGTTCGTGGGCGTCCGAGTCGCCGCACGGCTGGGGACGAGAGAGAGTCGGCCGCTTCTTGGCGACGAGGAGAACGTTGTAGGCGTAGGCCTCGCCGAAGTCCTTCGAGTGGTCCCAGTTGGTAACCCTCACGAGGGCGCGGTAGACGGGGTGGTCGTAGCGATTGAGCCGGGCGAATGGAAAGGTCAGGATGTCGCAGATCGGCGCGAGCAGGCTGGCGCGCCATCGCACCGTGGTGATTTCGAAGTACGGCTCGAAGAGGGCATGCAGCTCATCCAGGGTGAAATGATGGTGCCAAACGATGCCGTGCTTTTGGCCTTCGTATCCCCGGTCGCGTCCAGGACCACCGAGGCGCGACGAGACGAAGCCGTAGAGGCTTTTGAATCGGAAGCGCAGGTTCGCGGGATCCAGTGGAGCAAACATGCCGGCCGCGGGAACGGTGAAAATGAGGGTGCCGTCGTCGCGCAGCACACGATGGATCTCGCGCAAGGCCGAGGGGCGCAACTCGCTGGGGAGGTGCTCCAGCACCTCCGTGCAGATGGCCACGTCCGCGGCGTTCGCGTCGAAGGGTAATTCGTCCGCCGACCCGTGCGCGAGTGCGCAATCTTCGTCGCCCGCGAACCGCTGGCGTGCTGCATCCACGGCATACCTATTGATGTCGATGCCGTATAGGCGCTTGACGCCAAGAGCTCGAGCGGCGACGAGCGATTCGCCTACGTTGCACCCAATGTCGATCACCGCATTCGACTTTGGCGGAACGAAATGCATGGGATGCCAATTCGGAAAAGAACGGTTCATGATATCGGCTCCGGACAAAAGGCCGCCGTTCCGCCTCGGTCATTTCACCCGCGGGCGTGCGGTCAGGCTCGAGCAGGCGCACCTTTCTCGAAGCGCCTTTGCATGGAATTGGCACCCGTCGCCGGAATCCGTCAGTGAGAACGACTAAAAAGGTGAGATTGTGAAATTATCGATCCGAACGTCGCTCGAGGTGCCCGGATCGGGCAACGCGTTGCCCAGGTAGAAAACGCCGCGCTCGAAGTTGGAGCGAGGAACGGGTTGGGCGTTGGTGATGCGTGGGGTGCCGTCGACGAAGACGTCAATGTGGCCGGCGTCGCCGAAGATGACGTCGACGCGGACGTGGTGGAAGACGTCCTTGGCATCGCCGAGGTCGCGTTGGGCCCAGCATGACGATCGCGCGCAGATGGAAAACTCCATCCCGCTTTGTACGTGTTTGATCTCGATGGACTCGTCGCTTTGGTCGAAGCTGTGGGACCAGATGGTGCGCGGCACCGGTGGGGCGGTCACCAGGAGCACGTCGAAATCGACCCGCATGCGGTCGATCTTGGGCAGCGTCTTCTGCAAATGGCAGATGCGGTCGTTGCCGCACTGAAGGCGCACGGAGTTCGGCGACGAGACGGACTTCGTGGGGTCGATCGAGATGGCCGACCCGGGCGGGGGTGGCGCATCGTCCCACTTTACATAAGGTTGCGCGCCGTCGAAGTCGTCGCAGAAAATGGACGCGCTGCAGCCGATCGCACCATCCGCGCCGTTTGCGCCGTCGATCCCCGCATCGGCGCCGGCGTCACGACCGAACTCGGCGGAAAACTGGGAGAGCGAGCATGCCGTCGCCAGCATCGCGCTTGCCAGACTGAAACCCGCGAAGCGACGCATACGCCCTGACTTTAACACGGTTCCTCGCGGCGTCCGCTTCGGGTGGCTTGACCTACGTGTGGGGCAAGCTAGATCCACAGGTCGTGGCTCACGTCGGGAAAGCGAGCTGCCTCAATTCGGAGGAGCGTATCGCTCGCGCGCTGGAACGCTTTCGGGAGGTTCTCTATGCGCGGGAGCTTCGCATGACGTCCGTGCGCGAGGCGATCGTGCGGGCCGCCCTGGAATACGACGGGCACTTTCACGTGCAGGAGCTCGCGCGTGTGCTGCAGGCGCGCGGTCTGCGCGATGCCGCCGTGGCCACCGTCTATCGGGCGATGCCGTTGCTGGTGGAAGCCGGCATCGTGCAGCCGGCGCTCGTGTCCGCCGGTGACGAACAGCGCTACGAGGCCGCCTTCGAGCGGCCGCACCATGACCATTTGGTGTGCACGCAATGCGGAGGGGTCGTCGAGTTCCATGACGAGGTGCTCGAGACGCTTCAACGCGTGATCGCCGAGAGGTACGGCTACGAGCTGACCGGTCACGTTCACGAGCTTCTCGGCTGTTGTCCGAAGTGCCGCAAAAAGAAGCGCTGAAAACAACGAGGGTGCATCCTCGTCCGGAGTGTGCTCGAACGCGTGCTTGAACGCGAATGAGAACCAAACGGCGCCTTGCGCTCGTCCTGCACCTGCTCGTCGCACTCGACGCATCCCATGCTGCGGCCCAAACCGCGTCTTCGTCCGACGAATCGAAAACGCCGAAGGCGCCAAACGACGCGAGCGCGAAGGACAAGAAAGAGCCCGCGGAAGTCACCGTGCGCGGAAAGGGCAGCCCCGCCCAACGCCTCGTGCGCTCGGCCGAGTCGGTCACCGTGGTCGATCTGCGTCGCGCCAAGGAGCAGACCGTGGACATGGGGGAGGTGCTCGCGCGCACGCAGGGCATCTCGGTGGCCCGCGATGGAGGCTTGGGAAGCAGCACGCGCTTTTCGTTGAATGGCCTCTCGGACGAGCAGATTCGCTTCTTTCTCGATGGCGTTCCGCTCGCCTCGGCGGGGTTTCCCTTCGGGATTGCCAACGTTCCCGTGAACCTGATCGAGCGCGTCGAAGTGTACCGCGGCGTCGTTCCTCTTCGCTTCGGGGCCGATGCCTTGGGTGGCGCCGTGAACCTGGTGAGCCTCGATTCGAACTACGCGCCGCGCCTCTCGGCGAGCTACCAAACCGGTTCGAACGGCATCTACCGGCTCTCGGTCGATGGTCGCACGCGCGATATCGACTCGGGGTTCGTCTTCAGCGCCACCGCCTTTCTCGACCGCGCGAAGAACAACTACGACGTCGACGTCAACGCGACCAACGCAGCGGCACACCTGGAGCCGGTCACCGTTCCACGCTTTCACGACGGCTATTGGGCGCTGGGCGGCGCCGTCGAGGCGGGCGTCGTCGATCGCCCGTGGGCACGCCGCCTCACTGCGCGCGTCTTCGCGACGGGCTTCGACAAGGACATCCAGAGCAACCTGATCATGACCCTGCCTTACGGCGACGTCACGCGCAAGGAGCGCGTGTATGGCGGCACGGTGCGCTACGAGCAGCCCCTCGCGAAGAACCTCGAGCTCGAGACCCTGGCGAACTACTCGCGGCGGTTCATGCATTTCACCGACGTGGGAGCCTTCACTTACGACTGGTACGGCCGCCGTGTCGGACCACGGCTGAGACCCGGCGAGGTGGAGGGCAAGCCGCGCGATCAGGTCTTCTGGCAGGACGCCGTCTTCGCCCGCGCGCTGGTGACGTGGACCTTGGCCAAAGACCATGTGCTGCGCTTCGCCGCGACGCCCTCCTATACGGTGCGCACCGGCGACGAGCGCGCGGACACTCCGCTCCAAGACGTCGGCGGCGCAGGCCGGCTCTTCACCCTGAACAGCGGCGTCGAGTACGAAATGAACCTGCTCGAAGGCCGCCTTCAGAACATCTTCTTCGTAAAGGACTACGTCTATCGCGCGTCGTCCAACGACGAATTCGGCCGGAGCTTCGACGTCAACGAACACCGCTTCGGCATCGGCAACGCGATCCGCTACCGCGTGAACGATTGGCTCTACGCCAAGGCCTCGTACGAGCGGGCCACGCGCCTACCCAGCCCCGACGAGACCTTCGGCGACGGCGCGCTCATCAAGGCAAACCCGCAGCTCGAGCCGGAGGAGAGCCACAACATCAACGTTGGCCCGCACATCGAGGTACGCCGCAAGCGCATCGGCGACATCACCTTGGACGTGAACGGCTTCTTTCGCGACACCGACAACCTGATCAACGTGTTCCCGGCGACGATTCAAACCACGTACCAAAACATCTTCGCGGCGCGCGCGATCGGCGTCGAAGCCGGCGGTGCGTGGACGGCTCCCGGCAGGTTCGTCACCCTCGACGGATCCGTCACGTACAACGACTTTCGCAACACGGCCACCGAAGGCCCGTTCGCTCCGGAGAACGGGGATCGCGTGGTCGCCCGGCCGTATTTCTTCGGCAGTTGGGGCGCGCGCTTCCGTTTTCGCGGGCTTCCCGGCCCCAACGATTCCGTCGAGCCGTACTACGTCGGTCGCTACGTGCACTCCTTCTTTCGCGCGTGGGAAAGCCAGGGCGCCACCGGATTCAAAGACGTCGTGGACGCGCAGGTCACGCACGCCGCCGGAGTCACATGGGCTGTCTTTGCAGGGGACACCCGTGTCGCGAGCACCTTCGAAGTCGACAACCTGACCGATGCGCGTGTGTTCGACATCTTCGGGGCGCAGCGTCCGGGACGCCAATTCTTCGTCAAAATCGCAGCTGACGTGCGCTGACCACATGGTCTGCACCTTACAGACGGTCAACCCAACCGAAAAGAAGTTGAGAATCATTATCAAGAGGGTCTAAAAGACATTTCCACAGCCAGATAAGTGTGGAGGTCTGCCATGAGCTGGGGTGACGACGACACGACGTTCGACGTCGTGATGAACGACGAAGAGCAATACTCGATTTGGCCGAGCTACAAGCCGATTCCCGCGGGCTGGAAGGCCGTCGGGAAGCAGGGAAAAAAGGCCGAATGCCTCGCGTACATCGATGTGACTTGGACGGACATGCGCCCTCTGAGCCTTCGCAAAGCGCTGGCCCAAGAGGAAGCCGAACGTCAGAGCAGGATGTCCTGACGTGGGCTCCGCCGATCCGCAGAGTCCGAAGAGGACGTTCGCGTTCGACGACTGGGATGGCCATGCGCGCGGCGCCACCGAGGGCATCCGTCAATTCGCCGCGCACGAGGCGCTGCGCAGCGCGATGGTCGAAGAGCTGGAGCTCGACGACGAGTTTCACCGCCGCGCTGCTCGGCCCGAGGATCTCTCGTTCATCAAGTTTTCGCGGCCCGTCACGCCCGACACGGTGACGCAGCTTCCGTTTCTCGCCTCGCAGCGCATCCTGCTTTCCATCCACGAATTGGGCATCGCCGGGCTGCCCCGCGATGGCTCGGCCGAGAGCTTCGATCGCGTCGCGCGCTTCTACGACGAAGAGCACCGGATGCTCGGCGCGCAGATTTTGCCCTTCTTGGAGGCGTTCTCCTTCGATTTCCTCGAGCGCGAGGCCCCTTCCAGCACGGGCGTGGCACGCAAGGACGAGCTTCTGAATCGCCTGCGCGTGCTGGTCCGCACCGAGGCCGCATTCTGGGGTTCGGTGTTCGGGCGCTTCGCCGAAACGGGGTACGTCGAAGAAGGCACGCGTTTCGCGCTGATTCAGACGTGGGCGCTCGCGGCCTCGAAGCGCGCCGCCCTCGCCCGTGCGACCGCCTCGCGCTTCTTCGAGCCGCTCGGCCCGAGCCTCGCACCGCGCTTGGTCACGCATGCGCCGTCCGATGCGAACGTGCGCCGGCTCGCCAACCGCTGCGGTGTCAAACGCCAGCAGCACTCGTATTGGCAATTCTACCTGTCGACGAGCCTCGCCTCGTGCAACTTCCTTCACGCGCTCGCGCGTCGGCCGGATCGCGCGCTTCGCCTCTACGGTGCGGCCTTCGCCGCCGAGGCGGAGTGGGTCGCCTTCGGATGCCTCACGGGAATGGCAGGCGCCAAGCTTGGGCTGGAGGGCGCGAATGACGTGAACGATGATGGAATGACACACTCCCTCGTTGACGACCTGGCGCACCGCTTCGAGCAGACCTTGGACATCGTCGAACGCCGGTGGGGCGCGCGCGGTCTCGATGAGGTCGAGCGAGGTCTCGGCATGGCGGAAGTCCTCGGTACCTCCGTGCGCCGCAACCTCGGTGAGCAGTTCCGCTGGCTCTCGTCGATGGACGTCTACAAGGAGATTGCCCACCGCATCGACGCCCGCATTCGCGCCGAGCGGCCGAACATCGACCGCGAGACCTTCGTGGAGCCGCGCGAGATGTGCTCCACCACGCACGTGCACGACGACCACCGCCTCGTGGTCATCGAGACGGGCAACATGATCTTCTGGGGCAACCTCGGCATGGAGCTGCGGCTAGCTCCGGGGGAGATGGTGCTCGTGCCGATGGGGCGCTTGCACGGCTCGTCCATCGAGTCGGACGAGTGCGTCTACCACCAGCCGATCATTCCCGAAGACTGGGTGCAATCTCTCGTCGCGGACTTGGATCCGCGCGGCGCCGCCATACGGATCTGAGCCGGCGCCTACTTCTTTCGCGTCCATCGCCACGTTGCGGCGAGGAAAAAAAGGCATCCATCATGTCGATGAGCACCAAAGAGGGCGCGCCGCGAAGGCGGAGTCCCGCCCCGAGTTCCTGGACGAGCCGTGTGATCGTCGGCGAACGGCTGGGGATCGAGAACCCGCCGGAGTGGTTCGTGCGGTCGTACGAAGCGTTCCGCAAGAACGTCATCGATCCCGCGTTTCCTTGCTTCTTCGGGACCACGGCGGAACGCCGCGGCGAGATGTTCTACGCGTTCGTGAACGGCGACGATTGGTCGCACCTCGCGGCGACGACGGCGCATTTTTCCGAGCTGTCGCGGATGCCGCAGCATCAGCGGAGCAACTTCGCGCTGTTCTTCGAACCCACCGAGGAGCCGCTGGACCACGCGGCGTACCGCACCTTCTGCTGGAAGGTGCTGCAGCATTTGCACGACGCCGACACCGCGGGCGAGTTGGAGCTCGACGTGGATCCGTCGGATCCGGCGTGGGAGTTTTCCGCGTTCGGCCAGCAGATGTTCGTCGTGGGGTGCAGCCCGTCGTACGAGAACCGGCGCAGCCGCAACCTGGGACCGGGCATCGTGATGCTCTTCCAGCCGCGGGCCGTGTTCATCGACCAAGTGACCAAGCGGGCCATCGGCGAAGAGGCCCGCGCCGAGGTGCGACGGCGGCTGCTCGCATGGGATGGCTTTCCGCACCACCCCGACATGGGCGTGTACGGCGATCCGACGAACCTGGAGTGGCGGCAGTACTTCATCGACGACGTGAACGCGCCCGAGGTGGGGGTGTGTCCCTTCCGGCAGCGCCGAAAGACGGAGCCGCGGGATCTCGGCAGCGTGCTGCGCGATCGCGCGCGCACGACGCCAGACCGGGTGGCGGTGCGGTTCATTCCGGATGCGGGAGGACCGGCCATCCCGCTGACGTACGCGGAGCTCGACGCTCACGCGCGCCGTGTGGCCGAGACGCTGCTCGCGCAGGCCGAGCCGGGCGATCGCGCGCTGATCCTCGCGCCGAGCGGGCTCGAATACGTCGTGTCGATGTTCGCCTGCTTCTACGCGGGGATCATCGCGGTTCCGGCTTACCCGCCGACCCGCGGCAATGCGCAGCATTTCCAGCGGCTCGTGGGCATGGTGCGCGATGCGCGTCCGCGGCTGCTGCTGGTGGACGCGGCAAGCGAAGCGCACCTCGCGAACTTCGAGCCCGCGCTGCTGGAGGGCGCGCGCACGGTGGTGGTGCGCAGCGATGTGCCGGCGCTGAGTGCGTGGGAGCCTCCGGCGCGCGATCCGGCGTCGACGGCCTTCTTGCAGTACACCTCGGGCTCCACCGGCTCGCCCAAGGGCGTCATGGTCAGCCATGCGAACCTGATGGCCAACTGCACGGCCCTCACCGTCGGGATGGCCCTCGGGCCGGACGACGTGATGGTGAGCTGGCTGCCGTTGTTCCACGACATGGGGCTCATCGGGACGATGCTCTGCTCCGTGCATGCGGGCATCCCGTTCGTCTTCATGTCGCCGCATCGGGTGATGCAGAGCCCCATGCTCTGGTTGAAGGCCATCACGGAATACGGAGGCACGGTCGGAGGCGGTCCGAACTTCGCCTACCAGCTCTGCGTCGACCGCGCGAAGGACGCAGTGCTGGCCGGCCTCGATCTGCGTCGCTGGCGCGTGGCGTTCTGCGGCGCGGAGCCCATTCGCGCGGCAACATTGGAGGCCTTCGCGCAACGCTTCGAGCCCTGCGGCTTCGCAGCGCGCGCGCTGGCACCGGCGTACGGTCTCGCGGAAGCTACCTTGGTGGTGTCCGTGTCGCCGGCGGGCTCGGGGATGCGTGCGGCGCCGCTTCCACTGGGCGGATCGCTCGTCGAGTGCGGGCCCGTGGTGCAAGGCCATCGCGTGCGCATTTCCGATCCGGTGACCGGGCATGAATGCGACGAGGGGAGCACCGGCGAAATTTGGGTCTCGGGTCCGAGCGTCACCGGCGGCTATTGGCAGAATGCCGAGGCGACCGCCGCGATGTTTCACACCGTGGTGCACGAGGATGGCTCGGAGGAGCGCTTCCTGCGCACGGGCGACTTGGGCTTCGTGCAGCGCGGACGCCTTTTCGTCAATGGGCGCGTGAAGGACACGCTCGTCGTGTGGGGGCAGAACGTGTACCCGCAGGACATCGAGCAGACGATCCACGAGCGCGTGCCCAGTGTTCGCAAAGGGCGCGCCTCGGTGTTTCCCTTCGTGGTGGACGGGGTCGAGGGCATCGGCTTCGCGGTGGAGGCGAGTCCGGCGCAGGTAGCATCGCGCGGGGCGGAGGAAATTCTGCGTGCGATTGCGCGCGCCATTTCGGGCGAGCACCAGATGCCCGTGGAGCTCGGGCTGCTTCTTCGCCCGGGGACCTTGCCGCGGACGTCGAGCGGAAAACTGCGCCGCTCGGCCTGCGTTCCCGAGTGGCACGCGGGCGCGATCGCGCCGCTCGCCGTGTACCGTCCCGAGAAGGAGCCCGCGCAAGCGGCGCGCGTGCCGCCGCGTACGTCGACGGAGCATGCCCTGGCGAGCCTATGGAGCGAGATCCTCGGCGTGCGCAACCCCGGCGTGCACGATGACTTTTTCGAAGCGGGTGGCGACTCGCTGCGTGCGGCGCGGTTGCTCGCGCGCATCCAGGGCCTCTTTCCCGCAGATCTTCCGATGGAGGCGGTCTTCGAGGCACGCACCATCGCCGCGCAGGCCGCGCGCATCGAGGCGCCATCGACGCCGCGGAGGCAGCCGATTTTGCGGCGCGCCGAAGTGCGCGCCCCGCTTTCGCACGGGCAGCAGGCGCTGTGGTTTCTCTGGAAGCTCCGTCCCGCGAGCACGGCGTATACCCTGAGCGCGACGGTGCGGCTCACGGGGTCGCTGGACGTGGACGCACTGCGCGCCGCGTTCGGGCTGCTGCTCGATCGGCACGAGGTGCTGCGGGCGCGGTTCGAAGAGGTCGACGGCGTGCCATGGCAGCAGCCCGCGGAGGACGCGCCGCTGCCATGGGAAGAGCACGACGCGGGCTTGGAGGCGGTCCAGGCGGCCATCGCGGGGCCGTTCGATCTGCAGCGCGGTCCGGTGACGCGGGCGGCCTTGGTGCGGCTCGCGCCCGAGGAGCATGTGCTCGTGCTCGCGGTGCACCACATCGCGGCGGATGGGTGGTCCGTGGCGACGATCTGGCGCGAGCTCGCAGCTTTCTACACGGCCGAGCGGGATGGAACCGCGGCGCCGCTCGAGGCGTTGCCGATCCAGTTCGGTGACTACGCGGTGTGGGAGCGCGCGGCCGCGCACGAGGCGCAGCTCGCGTACTGGCGTGATGCGCTCGCGGAGGTTCGCCCGACGGAGGCGCCGGGGCGGCGGTCGTCGTTCGAGCAGGGCGATGCGATGGGCCGGGCGCTCCGCATGGTGCCGGCCGAGGCGATGTCCGCCGTGCGTCACCTGGCGCAACGCGAGGGTGTGACGTTGTCCGTGGTGCTGCTGACCGCGCTCGATGTGCTTCTCCATCGCTACAGCGGCGAGCGCGAGGTCGTCGTCGGCGTCGCCACCGCCGGACGAGGGCGCGCCGAGACCGAGGGGCTCGTGGGCTACTTCGTCAACACGGTGGTGCATCGCGCGACCGTGCCGCCGGCGGCGACATTCGCGGAGGTGCTCGCGCACGTGCGTTCGCGCGCGGCGCAAGAGCGGGCGAACCAGGATGTGCCCTTCGAGCGGGTGGTGGCTGCGTTGCAGCCGGAGCGCCGCCACGGCGCGGCGCCGTTCTTCGACGTGGTGTTCAACCACGTGCCGCCGGACATCGAGTCGGTGCGCCTTCCGGGCCTCGATGTGGCGATCGAGCAGCTCGAAGCAGGGGCTCCGTTCGATTGGACCTTGCACGCGCGCGAGTCAGGGGATGCGCTGGCGCTTTCACTCGAGTACCGCGCGGGCCGGTACGACGGCGGCGTGGCCGAGCAGGTGCTTGGCGACTACGTGGCGTTGCTCGAGCAGGCGTCGGCCGATGCAGGGACGCACCCGGGTGGCTTTCGCTTGACGAGCGTCACCGAGACCTCGACGGAGCAGCCCTTTCGCAGCGTGCTCGATCGCTTCGCCGACCGCGTTCGCGAGCAAGGCGACGCCGTGGCCGTGACCTGCGAAGGAGCATCCATCGACTACCAGCGTCTCGGGGCGTGGTCGCATCGCATTGCGGCACGGCTCGAGGCCGCCGGCGTGCGCGCGGAGGAACGGGTCGGTCTATGCGTGGGGCGCTCCGTGGCCGTCGTGGCCGGGATGCTCGGCATCCAGCAGGCGGGGGCGGCGTTCGTTCCGCTGGATCCGACGTACCCGGTGGAGCGGCTGCGGGCCATGCTCGACGATGCACACGTGCGGTGCGTGGTCGCCGATGCGGCAAGCGCGCAGAGCCTTCGCGAGGTGCTCGAAGGCCGGCTCCTCGTTTCCGTGACGGACGCCGACGGTGATGAGGAGACGGGGCGCCGCGCTTCGGTGCACCCGGAGCAGCTTGCGTACGTGATGTTCACGTCGGGCTCGAGCGGCCGGCCGAAGGGCGTAGAGATTTCCCATCGCGCCCTGGCGCTGCACGTCGACGACTACACCGAGGCCTTCGAGCTGGGGCCGCGCGACGTGGTGCTTCAATTTTCGACGATCAGCTTCGACGCGGCCGTGGAGCAGATTTTCCCCGCGCTCGCCGCGGGGGCGCGTTTGGTCATGCGCGGGCCCGAGATTTGGAGTTGGGCCGAGCTGAATGCGACGTTGGAACGCGAGCGCGTTTCGCTCGCCTTTCTGGCCACCGGGTACTGGCAGCAGTGGCTGCACCATCTGCCGCCGCAGCCGCCCGCATCGCTGCGTCGCGTGCGCGTCGGCGGGGAGGCGCTTGCCGGCGACGCCGTCGGCCGCTGGCGCGCGAGCTCGTTTGGCTCGGTGCGGTTGGACAACTGCTACGGCCCCACGGAGTGCGCCGTCTCCACATCGGCACACGCGACGTGCGCGGACGACGTGCGCGATGCGATGGTGCCCATCGGAAAAAGCTTCACCGGCCGCCGCGCATACGTGCTCGACCCCGACGGCAACGAGGTCCCGCCGGGCGGCATCGGCGAGCTATGCCTCGGTGGCGCGAGCCTCGCCCGCGGCTACGCGGGTCAGCCTTTGCAGACCGCGCTCCGCTTCGCACCGGAGCCTGCACGCTCCGGCGTGGCGGCTGGCGGGCGCGTGTACCGAACCGGCGATCGTTGCCGGCGCCGCATGGACGGAACCCTGGAGTTTCTCGGACGGTTCGACGACCAGGTGAAGCTGCGCGGCTACCGGATCGAACTCGGCGAGATCGAGAGCTCGCTGCGCGCGCTCGCGGGCGTGAAGGACGCGGTGGCCATGCTCCACGGCGAGGGCGAGCGCCGCTTTCTGGCGGCGTACGTGGTGGGCGGCGAAGAGCCCGACGTGATGCGCCGCGCGCTCGCACGGGTGCTCCCGGCGCACATGGTCCCGCAGGTGCTCGTGCCCCTGGCGTCGTTCCCGCGTTCGCCGAACGGCAAGCTGGATCGCCGCGCGTTGCCGGCACCGGAAATGGCCCGCGCGGTGGATGCGGCATCGCCGCGCACGGAGCGCGAAGAGGTGCTGCTCGCGATCTGGAAGCGTGTGCTGGGGCGCGACGACCTGGGCACGGGGGACGACTTTTTCGCGCTGGGCGGCGACTCGATCCTGAGCCTGCAGCTGGTCGCGCGGGCGCGTGATGCGGGGCTTTCCATTTCGGCGCGACAGGTGTTCGAGCATCCGACGGTGGCCGAACTCGCCGCGGCGGCAGCGCCGTGCGAGGGTGCGGCGGCAGCTCCGAGCGAGAACTCGGCGGACGTGTATCCGGCGACACCGGTGCAAGAGGGGCTGCTTTTCCACGACGCCTTCGAGGAGTCGGGCGGGGTCTACGTCTCGCAGGGCTGCCTCACGTTGCGGGGTGAGCTCGATCGAACCTCGTTGCGCAAGGCCTGGGAGGCGGCGGTCGTACGGCACGACGTGTTGCGAACGTCGTTTGCGTGGCAGCCCCAGGGAGGTGCCTTGCAGACCGTGCACCGTGAGGTCTCGTTGCCCTACGAGGAGCGAGACGCGTCGCATCTTTCGATGGATGCGTACGCGACGCTCGTCGCGGAGGTCCGCGCCGCCGACGTTGCGCGTGGGTTCGATCTGGGGGCGGCCCCGCTGATGCGCATCACGGGGTTGGTGCGCCCCGACGGTGGCTATGATCTGGTGTGGACGTACCACCACGCGCTGCTCGATGGGTGGAGTGCGTCGCGCATCGTGGCCGAGGTCCTCGAGGATCATGCATCGCAGGGCGAGGTGCCGAGGGAGCCGGCGCCTCCGTACCGTCGCTACGTGGCGTGGCTTCAGGGGCGTCCGAGCGGCGAAGCGTGGTGGCGTGCCGAGCTCGCGCGATGGGATGCGCCGGCCACGGTGGGCGCGGGATTCGGTCGCGTTCGACTCCGGGAGCCGGGGACGCACCACCTGCGCCGTGCGCCCGGCGCCTCCCTCTCGGGTGCGCTCAAGTCGGCGGCTGCCCGCGCGCGGGTTACCGTGAACACGCTGTTGCAAGCCGCATGGGCCATCGTGCTCGCGCGCCACGCGGACCGGGCGCAAGCCGTGTTTGGCGTTACGGTGGCAGGCCGTCCTGCCGAGCTCCCGGGCGTGGAGCGCATGGTGGGCTTGTTCATCAACACGCTGCCCATGTGCCTGGAGACGTCGCCCGAGGTGAGCCTCGATGCATGGCTGCGCACCGTGCAACAGCGCGCCATGAGCTTGCGCGAGCACGAGGATACGCGGGCCGCCGACGTGCAGAAGTGGGCCGGCCGCACAGGCGATCCGCTCTTCGACAGCGTGCTGGTGTACGAGAACCATCCGATCTTCGACGTCCTTGGCACGCGCGCCGCCGGGCTGGCCATCGAGAACGTCACCACGATGGACCGCACGCACTACCCGCTGACCTTGACGGTCTATCCGCATCGGGACCTCGAGCTCGAGTGGGAGTGGGACGGCGAGCGAATCGAGCGCGCGTGGGTCGAACGCCTCGCCGCGCGCTACGTGGAGGTTTTGTCTCGGATCGCAGAAGGCGGGAACCAGCGCCTGGGTGAATTGGCCCTTGGCGAAGTGCGGGCGCAGCCGCTGCCCGTCTATACCTTCGATGCGATTCAAGAGCGCATCGCTCGCACCGCCCGCGCGAACGCCGAGGCCGAGGCGATCTTCTGCGAGGGCGTCGTCACGCGCTACGGCGCATTGGAGACGTGGTCGAATCGGGTGGGGTATGCGCTGGCGAAGCGCGGTGTAAAACGCGACGAGCTCGTGGGATTGTGCGTGGAGCGCTCGGCGGGATTGGTGGCGGGGCTTTTGGGGGTGTGGAAATCGGGCGGAGCGTTCGTGCCGCTGGATCCGACGTACCCGGAGGAGCGCCTGCGGGAGATGCTGAGCGGGGTTCGCGTGGTGGTGTGCGACGCGTCGACGGCGGGGCGTTTTGCCGATGCGGAGGTGGTGCGGATCGACGAGGTGGAAAGGGAGGCCGCAGATGGGGAGTGGCCGACGCCGCACCCGGAGCAGTTGGCGTACGTGATCTACACGTCGGGGTCGACGGGACGACCGAAGGGCGTGGGGGTGAGCCACCGGTCGCTGAGCCTGCACGTGGACGACTTCGTGGGGACGTACGGGATTGGGCCGGAAGACCGTGTGTTGTTCTCGTCGACGATCAACTTCGACGTGTCGCTGCACGAGCTGCTGCCTGTGTTGACGCGCGGCGGGCGCTCGGTGATGCGAGGGAAGGACGCGTGGGAGCTGGAGCAGCTGACGACGACGTTGCGTGAGCAAGGCGTGACGTTCGCGCGAGTGTCGACGGCGTATTGGCAGCAGTGGGTGCATCGGCTTCCGGAGGCGCTGCCGAAGCTGCGGCAGGTGACGGTGGGAGGCGAGGGGCTGGCCGGCGGCGCGCTTCAGCAGTGGTTCGCGGGTCCGCTGTCGGCGGTGAAGCTGGACAACCTGTATGGCCCGACGGAAACGACGGTGGCATCGCACCGTCACCGGACCCAGAGGGAGGATGGGGGCGAGACGATCGTGCCGATCGGGCAGGCTTTCCCCGGGCGAACGTCGTACGTGATGGACCGATGGGGAAATGCGGTGCCGGCTGGCGGGGTGGGGGAGCTGTGCATCGGCGGAGCGAGCGTGGCGCGAGGGTACCTGGAGCGGCCGGGGCTGACGGCGGAGCGGTTCGTTCCGGATCCGCACGCGGTGGGTGGCCGGTTGTACCGAAGCGGGGACGTGTGCCGAGAGCGCGCGGACGGGGTCATCGAGTTTCTGGGTCGAGCGGACGCGCAGATCAAACTGCGTGGGTACCGGATCGAACTGGGAGAAATCGAGTCGGCGCTGCGCGGGTGCGCGGGCGTGACGGATGCGGTGGCGGAGGTGAAAGGGGAAGGGGAGTCGCGGCGTCTGGTGGGGTATGCGACGGGCAATGCAAGCGTGGAAGCACTGCGCGCCGCGGCGGAGCAAAAGCTGCCGTCGTACATGGTCCCGTCGGCCTACGTGGTGTTGGCCGCATGGCCGCTGTTGCCGAACGGCAAGGTGAATCGCCGTGCGCTGCCCGAGCCCGAGCTGGAAACCGCGGAGCATGTAGCCCCGCGCACGGAGCTCGAGGCGACCTTGCAGACAATCTGGCAGGCCGTCCTGAAGCGCGAATCCATCGGTATCACGGAGAGCTTTTTCGACCTGGGCGGTGACTCGATCCTGAGCCTCCAAATCATCTCCCGCGCCCGCGAGGCGGGGTGGAAGCTCACGCCGAAGCAGCTCTTCGAGCACCCGACCATTGCATCGTGCGCACGCGTCGCACGTCGAGCAAACCACGCCGAGCCATACGAGGTACCGCGCGGCGACATCCCTCTTACCCCGATTCAAGCGCGCTTCTTCGAGCGGCATCCGGCCGGCCCCGCGCACTGGAACCAGTCGGTCCTTCTGCGCGTCCATGGCGAGGTCCAGCCGGAGGCCCTGGAGCAAACGTTGGCCATCCTCGCCGCGCGGCACGATGCGCTGCGCCTGCGTTTCACCCGCAAAGGGGCGGCTTGGACCCAGCGTGTCGCCGAGCACGAGACGAACACCCTTTCCGAGGTCGTCGAGCTCCGCGATCTCGCGCAGCTGGCCACCGAGGGAGATCGCCTCCAGCGAAGTCTGGACCTGCAGCACGGGCCGCTGCTGCGCGCGGGCTACTTCCGCCTGCCGAACGGCGAGCGCCGCCTTCTCCTCGTCGTGCACCACCTCGCGGTGGACGGCGTATCCTGGCGCATCCTGCTCGAGGAGCTCGCGCGCGCCTATCCGGCGATCGCGCAAGGTTCCGCACCCGAGCTGCCGGCGCCGACCACGCCGTGGAGCCTCTGGGCATCGCGTCTGCGCGAATACGCGACGGGCGACGCGGTCACCTCCGAGCTTGCCTGGTGGAGCCGTCACCTCTCTTTGGCCACGCCCTTTCCGCGCCACATGGAAGGCGCCCGCGTCGATCGGACGTACGGTGCGAGCCGCGAGATCGTGTGGACATTGAACGCCGCCGAGACGCAGCGCCTTCTCGATGCCGCGCCGCGCGCGTATCGGATGCGCGCCGACGAAGTGATGCTCACGGCCCTCGTCCAGACAATGGCCGCGCATACCGGCGACGCCGGGGCGCTCGTCGATCTGGAAGGCCATGGTCGCGAGGACGCGATCGCGGGGGTCGACATCAGCCGCACCCTCGGGTGGTTCACCACACGTTACCCCGTTTGGCTGGAGGCCGCAGGCGACTCCGCCGCCGCTCTCGTCGATGCAAAAGAGCGGCTCCGCGCGGTTCCGCACAAGGGGCTCCACTGGGGCTTGCTCGATACGGCGCACCTCGCGGTGCCGCAGCCGGGCATCGGCTTCAATTACCTTGGCCGATTCGAGGGCCAGGTCGGAGGACTTTTCGCGCTGGCCGACGAGTTCGCGGGGGATGCGATCGATCCCGCCACCGAGATGGGGCGTGCGCTCGATCTCAATGCGATGGTGCGCGAGGGCTCGCTGCGTGTGAGCTGGCGGTTCAGTCCAGCGGCGATCGGCGAGGACGTCGTGCGCGGGCTGGTTGCGGCGTTCGAGGCGAGGTTGCGCGCGCTGGTCGAGTGCGCAGCGTCTGCGGAGCCGGTGTGGACGGCGTCCGACTTTCCGCTTGCGCGGCTCACGCAAGCCTCGCTCGAGGCGATGAAGCTGCCGCTCGCCGAGGTGCAGGACATCTACCCGGCGACGCCGGTTCAACAGGGGCTCGTCTTCGAGAGCCTGGTGGACCCGTCGCGTAGCGCGTACATCAACCAGCTCCGTGTGACGTTGCGTGGTCCGCTCGACGTGGGCGCCTTCCGTGCGGCATGGGCGTCCGCGGTGGCGCGGCACGACATGCTGCGCACGCACTTCGAGTTTCGGCACGGCGGCCAGGCGCTGCAGGTGGTTCACCGCGAGGTGGCGCTTCCTTTCGTCGAGCACGATTGGTCCGAGACGCACGGCTACGAGGCACGCCTCGCCTCGTTCTGCGAGGCCGATCTCGCGCGCGGTTTCGCAATGGACACCGCCCCGTTGTTGCGCATTCACCTTTTCCGGCGGCCGGACGGTGCGTATGACTTGGTCCGTACGAGTCACCACGCGCTCTCCGATGGCTGGAGTGCGCAGCGGTTGTTCGGCGAAATTTTCGCGGAGTACGCGGCACGACGCGCGGGACGCTTGATCGAGCTGCCGCCGCCCGTTCCGTACCGCGATTACGTGGTGTGGCTGCAAGCGTGCCCGAGCCCGCGCGTCTACTGGGAGGCGAAGTTCCGCGATGTCGTCGACCCGGCGAGTGTATCGACGATTCTGCAGCGGTCGACCTTGGGAGGGGAAGACCCCGGCCCCATCGAAGGGCGCCTGGATGCCTCGCTCGCCCGGCGCATGCGTGAAGCGGCACGGCGGAACCAGATCACGCTGAATACGCTGGTGCAGGCGGCGTGGGCGCTGGTGCTCGGGAGGATGGGCGGCGCTCGGCAGGCGCTTTTTGGAGCCACCGTTTCCGGGCGGCCGCCGGAGCTCGATGGGGTCGAACGCATGTTCGGGTTGTTCATCAACACGCTGCCGGTGGTGGTCGATTTACCCGGCGACATGTCCGTTTGCGCATGGCTGCAAGGTCTTCAGCGCGACGCGACCGAGCTGGCGGCTTACGAGCACACGCCGCTGCACGAGCTGCAACATTGGGTGCATCGAACGGGCGATGCGTTGTTCGACAGCATCGTGGTGTTCGAGAACTACCCCGTGGGCGAGACGCCGCTCGCCAGCGGCACGGGCCTCTCGATCGAGCGTGTTCAGGTCGTGGATCGCACGCATTATCCACTGACGCTCACCGTGATCCCGCGCGGCGATGACATCGCCATCGTGTGGTCGTGGGATCCGCACAAGGTACCGCGCTCGCGCGTGCTGGCCATGGCGGATGGCTACACGACCATTCTCGAGCAGCTCGCGAGCGAGGGAGCGTGCATTCTCGATGAGATTCGGCCACAGGGGATGCACAGCCGGCCGGAGGCCGGCGGTATGGAGCGCCGCCGTCTCGGCGGCGGTACGCCGGCCTCCGGCCGGCTGGCGGGGGGTGGCCCGTTGCTTCCGCGACAAATTGCCGAACGCGTACAGCTGCAACCGCACGCGGAAGCTGTCTCCTGCGACGGCGAGCGGCTGACGTATGCGCAGCTCGATGCGCTGGCAAACCGCATTGCGCGCAAGCTAGGAAGCGCGAAGGGCGAGCGCATTGGCGTGCGGGTCGAGCGCTCGGTGACGATGGTGGCGGCATGCCTGGGGATCTGGAAAGCGGGCGGCGCGTACGTGCCGCTCGACCCGAGCTACCCCGAGGAGCGGCTGCGCGCGATGGTGCAGGCGGGCGCCGTCCACCGCATCCTCGCCGAGCTGGACCTCGACGGCGTCTCCGACGCCCCCATGTTCACCGAGGTGCACCCGGACGAACTCGCGTACGTGATGTTCACCTCGGGCTCCACCGGCGAGCCGAAAGCCGTGGGCATCACCCACCGCGCCCTTGCCCTGCACACGGCGGATTTCCTGGCGACGTACGGCATCGACTCCCGCGACACGGTGTATCAGTTCGCGACGATCAACTTCGACACGTCAGTCGAACAAATCTTCCCGTCACTGGCCGCCGGCGCCCGCATCGTCGTGCGCGGACCCTCCGTGCCCGACTGGCCCACACTCCACGACGTGCTCGCAGCGGAGCGCGTGACGGTGTTGAACCTATCGACGGCGTACTGGGCGCAAGCCATCGCGCACATGCGCGAACCGCTCCCCGCGTTGCGCGTAATGCTCATTGGCGGCGAAGCCGTCACCCCGGACATGCTCCAACGGTGGCGGGCCAGCGCACTCGGCTCGGTGCGGCTGACGAACGGCTATGGCCCGACGGAAATCACGGTGACGTGCACCGTGCACGAAACCACCACCGCCGACGCCACCCGCGCGGTGGTCCCCATCGGCCGAGCCCACGCGAGCCGCCGCATCTACGTGCTCGACGCCGACGGCGGCCCAGTCCCTCTCTTCGGCATCGGAGAACTCTGCGTCGGAGGCGACACACTGGCGCGTGGCTACCTCGAACGCGCCGGTGCCACCGCCGCCGCGTTCGTACCGGACCCCTTCGTCCCCGGAGCGCGCGTCTACCGCACCGGCGACATCTGCCGCGTGCTCGAGGACGGCGCCTTCGAGTTCCTCGGTCGCCGCGACGACCAGATCAAACTGCGCGGCCACCGCATCGAGCTCGGCGAAGTCGAATCCGCCCTTCGTCGCATCCCCGATGTGCGCGAGGCCGCCGCCCTCGTTCGGGGCTCGGGCGAGCGTCGTCGCCTCGTTGGCTACGTCACGGGAACCTCTGACACGGAGGCCGTGATCCGCTCTTTGAAAGACAGCCTTCCACCGTACATGGTGCCCTCGGCGATCGTGGCCCTGCCATCGCTGCCCCTGCGCCCCAATGGAAAGGTGGACCGCGACGCATTGCCCGAGCCGGAAATCCGCGACGGGCACGCGACCGTTGCACCGCGCACCGAGATTGAGCGGCAGCTCGTGGCCATTTGGTGCGACGTCTTGCAGCGGACCGACATTGGCGTCACCGATGACTTCTTCGCGCTGGAGGGCGACTCCATTGCGAGCCTTCGCGTCGTCGCCCGCGCGCGCGAACTCGGCATCGGCCTTACCCCCAAGCTGGTGCTCGAGCATCCGACCATCGCCGAGCTCGCGCTGGCCGCCGGCCGTGCACGCGAAGCCGAGCACCGTGAAATCCACGATGCGCTCCCCCTGACGCCGATCCAAGCGTGGTTCTTCGAGGAGCACCCCGCCGGCGAGTCGCACTACAACCAAGCTGTCCTCCTTCGCACGACCGAAGACCTCTCGCCCGCCGCCCTCGAGCGAGCCTTCGACACGCTGGTTGCGCGCCACGACGCGCTCCGTCTGCGCTTTCACGTGCACGACGGCGTCTGGCACCAGCGCGTCACGCCGGAGGATCGGCACACGCGCGTCTCGGTGTGCGATCTTCGCCACGAGACCCACTGGACCGCGCGCCTCGAGGCCGAGGGCGAGCGCTTGCAGAAAAGCCTGAACCTGCAGAGCGGCCCGCTGCTGCGCGCCGGCTATTTCCACGTGGGCGAGCGCGAGGGGCGCCTGTTGATCGTCGTGCACCACTTGGCGGTGGACGGCGTTTCTTGGCGCGTGCTCCTGGACGAGCTGGCGACGGCGTATCGCCAGGCCGCGCGTGGAGAAGCCATCGCGCTGCCGGCATCGAGCACACCGTGGAGCGCTTGGGCGAAGGCCCTCGCGGAGTATGCGGGCCGCGCGCAGGTGACGAGCGAAATCCCGTTTTGGCAGACGTCGCTCGCGCGCGCCTCGGGAACCCGGTTTTCCAAGGCCGGGACTGTCGGGGCGAGCGTCGAGACGAACCTCGAGCTCGACGCGGTCTGGACGCGTCGCTTGCTCGACGTCGCCGCGCGCGTCTACCGCATGCGGGTCGACGAAGTGCTGATCACGGCCCTGGTGCGCACGCTCGCAGAGCCCGGGGCAGGGTTGCTCGTGGACCTCGAAGGTCACGGTCGCGAGGACGTCCTCGACGGCGTGGATGCGAGCCGCACCCTCGGCTGGTTCACCACACAGTACCCCGTGTGGTTCGAGGCGCCCGCGGAGCAAACGGCCGCCCTGCGCGTCGTCAAAGAGCGACTCCGCGCGGTGCCCCATCGCGGCATGCACTTCGGTCTCTTGCGCTATGGCGCCGACCCGGCGACCCGCGAAGCAATGCGCGCGCTCCCGCGCCCGGACGTGAACTTCAACTACCTCGGGCAATTCGAGTTCGCCGAGGGGCCCTTTGCCCGTGCGGAAGAAGGCTACGGGCCCGCGGTGGCGGCATCGAGCCGCCTTCCGCACCCGCTCGAGGTGAACGCGCTCGTGGCCGGCGGCGTGCTCCAAGTGAGTTTCCGCTACGATCCCGAGCGCCTCGCGTCCGCGGACGCCATCGTTTCGCGTTTCGATGCGGCGCTGCGCGCGCTGGTGTCCCATGCTGCGACGTCGGGCGTACTGACCAGTGCCGCGGATTTTCCGCTCGCAGGCATCGGGAAGGCCGAGTTGGATGCGCTCGGGCTCGATCTCGCCAACGTGGAGGACATCTACCCGGCCACGCCGCTGCAGCAGGGGCTTCTCTTCCACACGCTGCTCGATCCGGCGGCGTACACCAACGAGCTGCGCGTGACCATTCGTGGTCCGCTGAACCATGAAGCCTTCCGTGCGGCCTGGCAGGCGGCCGTTTCGCGGCATCCGATCTTGCGCACGCACTTCGAGTGGCGGCACGGCGGCGAGGCGCTGCAGATCGTGCACCGGCATGCGGAGCTTCCATGGAACGAGGACCCCGCCTCGATGGATCTGGGGCGGGCGCCGCTGATGCGGGCGTGTCTGACGGCGGGGGCGGATGCGGGCGTGCACCATTTCGTGTGGACCTCGCACCACGTGCTGCTCGATGGATGGAGCGTGGCGCGGCTCTTCGGCGAGGTCATCGCGGAATACCGCGGTGCACCGCCCGCGCAGCCGCCGCCTCCGTTCCGGCAATATGTGGCATGGCTTCGTCAGCTTGGCGCCGCGGACGAGGCATGGTGGCGCGCGAAGCTCGCGGGCGTGGGGGACGCGGCGGGGCTTCTCGATGGCCTGGGCACGAGAGACCGTCACGAGCCAGGACGCCACGAGCAGCGGCTCGACACGGCGCTCACCGCTCGCATCGTGGCCTTCGCGCGGCGCCATCGCGTCACCTTGAACACGGTGGTGCAGGCCGCGTGGGCGCTCGTGTTGAGCCGCCATGCGGACAACGCCAACGTCATCTTCGGTACGGCCGTCGCAGGGCGCCCCGCCGAGCTGCCCGGTGTGGAGGCGATGCTCGGGCTGTTCATCAACACGCTGCCCGTGCCCATCACCGTGCCCGATGCCACGCCCGTCCCGGTGTGGCTGCGCGAGGTGCAGGATGCGATGATCGAGCTCGCGCAGCACGAGCACACCCCGCTTCACGAACTTCAGCGTTGGGCCGGCCGCTCCGGTGCGGCGCTGTTCGATACGTTGCTCGTCTTCGAGAATTACCCGCTGCACGAGGCCGCGCAGTCCTCGGGCGATCTCGTCTTCGAGGGCGCCTCCCTGGACGATCGAACGCACTATCCGCTGACCCTGTCGGTGACCTCCGGCGCCTCGCTCGAGGTCACGTGGGCATGGCAGGGAGGCTCGCTCGATCGCCCCGTCGTCGAACGGCTCGCAGCGCACCTCGCACGGGTACTCGAGCAGCTCGCCCACGATGACGCGCGGGTCCGCGATGTGCGGCTCGAATCGATCCCGACCACCGCAACGGAGCTTACGGGCTACGCATTCCAGGCCGTGCCCGCGCGCGTGTCCGTGCAGGCGGTGCGAAAGCCCGATGCGGTGGCGGTGAGCTGCGCAGGCGTGCACCTGACGTACGCGCGCCTCGTCGCCTGGTCCTCACGCATCGCGCATCGCCTCGCCGGCGCGGTCCCTGAAGAGCGCATTGGCCTATGCGTCGAGCGTGGCGTGGCGCTTCCGGTGGCGCTCTTGGGCGTGCTCGCGTCGGGCGCCGCCTATGTTCCGCTCGATCCGTCGTACCCGGTGGAGCGGCTGGCGTACATGCTGGAGGATGCGCGCATCGGCACCGTCGTGGCCGATCGGGCGAGCGCGGCAAACTTGGCCGCGCTCTTGGCAGCCCGTCGCGTCGTGCTCGTCGAGGACGAAGAGGGCACGGCCGGCGCGCCCGTCGAAAGGCGCGCTCTGCATCCCGCGCAGACCGCGTACGTGCTGTACACGTCCGGATCGACGGGTGCACCAAAGGGCGTAGCCGTCAGCCACGAAGCGCTCGATCGATTCCTCGCCAGCACCGGGCAACGACCCGGACTCACGCCCGACGACGTGTGGCTCAGCGTGACGTCGCCGTCGTTCGACATTTCCGCGCTCGAGATTTACCTGCCGCTGATCACCGGCGCACGCGTGGAGATGGCACCCCGTGAGGCCCTGGTCGATGGCGCTGCGTTGGCAGCGTTGCTCGGCAGCAGCGGCGCCACCGTGATGCAGGCCACCCCGACGACCTGGCGCACCTTGGTGGATGCGGGATGGCGCGGCGCCGCGAAGCTCGTGGCCCTCTCGGGCGGCGAGGCGTTGCCCGAGGATCTCGCGCGCGCGTTGCTCGAACGGGGCGTCACCCTCTGGAACATGTACGGCCCGACGGAGACGACGATCTGGTCGAGCGCAGCACGGCTCGAGCCGGGGCAGCGCATCACCTTGGGCGAGCCGCTTCACGACACCGTGCTCCGCGTGCTCGATGCGCGCGGTGAGCCGGTGCCGGTGGGCGGTGTGGGAGAGGTTTGCATCGGAGGAACGAACCTGGCACGCGGCTACCTTGGCCGCCCCGGCATGACCGCGGAGCGTTTCACACCGTCTGCCGGCGGCGGGCGCTCGTACCGCACGGGTGACCGATGCCGGCTGCGTGCGGACGGTACCGCGGAGTTCCTCGGTCGGCTCGATCTTCAGGTGAAGCTGCGCGGTCACCGCATCGAGCTTGGCGAGATTGAATCCGCCTTGCGCGCGCAGCCCGGCGTGGTCGACGCCGTCGTCGTCGTGAAAGATGCCGGCGATCGTGCGCGCCTCGTGGGCTACGTCACCGGGCACGCGGAACCGCAGGCATTGCGCGCGGCGCTGGCTCGGAAGCTTCCGTCGATCATGGTGCCATCGGTCCTGGTGCCGCTCGCGGCGCTTCCCATGACCCTCAATGGGAAGATTGCGCGCGGTGCGCTTCCGGATGTCGACGCGCGCGAGGCGTTCGTCGCACCGCGCACCGATACGGAGGTGACGCTGGCCAAGCTATGGGCCGAGGTGCTCGGGACCGAGAAGGTCTCGGCACGGGACGACTTTTTCGCCGCCGGCGGCCACTCGATTTCCGCGGTGCGGCTCGTCGCCCGCATTCGGCGCGATCTCCAGCGGGACCTGCCGCTGCGCGCCATCTTCGAGCACCCGGTCCTCGCGGACTTGGCCGCATCGCTCGATCGCACCACGGGCTCGGTGCACGCGATGGCGCCCCGCCGGGATCGCCCGGGCGCGATCCCGCTGTCCTTTGCGCAAGAGCGTCTTTGGTTCCTTTGGAAGCTCGAACCCGACAGCGCGGCCTACACCGTGGGCGGTGCGCTTCGCCTGGAGGGCGATCTCGACGTGCCTGCCCTGCGCGATGCGCTCACGGCAATCGTGGCGCGCCACGAAAGCCTGCGAACCCGGTTTCAGGCCGGCCCCGATGGGACGCCGGTTCAAATCGTCTCCGAGTCGCCCGATTTCGAATGGGTCGAGCGCGATGGCGAGCCGAGCCCCGATGCGCTCGCGCGCCCGTTCGATCTGGAGCGCGGCCCGCTCTTTCGCGTCGAGCTAGCGAAGCGCGCCCCGGGCGACCACGTGCTCGTGCTCGCGATGCACCACATCGTCTCCGACGGTGCCTCGGTCGATCGGTTCCTCGCCGAGCTGGCGGCGGCTTACCGAGGTGCGGAGCTCGCGCCCCTGCCGATCCAATACGCCGACTACGCGCTCTGGGAGCGGGATACCGCGAACGAAGCCGCGATGGTGCAAAAGCTCGCGCATTGGCGTGAGCACCTTGGCAGCGAGCATCCCGCGCTCGAGCTTCCCGCGGATCGGCCGCGGCGCGGTCCGCGGAGCCCGCATGGGGCGCGTGTCGCGCGCGAGCTCGATCCGGAGCGCGTTCACGCGATCGATGCCTTGGCGCGCCGGGCCGGCGTGACCCGCTTCGTCGTGCTTCTCGCGGCGTTCGATGTGCTGCTTCACCGCTACGCGGGCGAGCGCGACATTCGCGTGGGCATCCCCGTCACGGGGCGCGGGCACGTGGAAACGGAGCCGCTCATCGGCTTCTTCGTGAACACCGTCGTTCACCGCGCGGTGCTTCGGGCGGCCATGCCCTTCGGCGACCTTCTGCGCGAGGTGCGCGCGGAAATGGCGTCGGCCCTGGCGAACCAAGACGTTCCCTTCGCCCGCGTGGTGGATGCCTTGCGGCCCGAGCGCAACTTGGGCCAGACGCCGCTCTTCCGTGTCACCTTCAATTACGAAGAGGACGACGGCATCGTACCGGAGCTCGCCGGTCTGCGCGTCTCGCCCGTTCCGGCGCGCACCGGCGACGTCGCCTTCGACCTGATGCTCGATGCAGCGTCCTCGCGCGGCCGTCTGACGCTGTCCTTTGGCTATGCGGTGGATCTCTTCGACGAGGTCACCGTGGCGCGCCTGCTCGAAGACTACGCGGCCATCCTCGAGGCCGCTGCTGCCGACGTCGAGCTCCGCATCGGCGAGATGGCGTTGCACGTCGAGGCCCCTGCGCCCGTGGTGGCCGTGCACCCGTTCGAGTCCGTTCCTGCGCGGTTCGCGCGGCAGGTTGCGTTGCGGCCCGATGCCGTGGCGCTGGTCTTCGAGGGCCAACGCTGGACGTACCGCGAGCTCGATGCGTGGTCGACCCGCATCGGGCGGCGGCTGCTCGCGCTCGGGGTAAGCCGTGAGGAACCGGTGGGCGTGTGCATCGATCGATCGCCCGCGGTGGTGGCGGCGATTCTCGGCATTCTCAAGGCCGGCGGCGCGTACGTTCCGCTCGATCCGCGTTACCCACGCGAGCGCCTGGCCGACACCGTCCGGGACGCCGGCATCCGCCGCGTCGTGCTCGACGCACCCTCGGCCGAGTGGGAGAGCCTCGACACCATCGACGCCTCGAACCTGCCCCACGCGACCGACGACGCGGGTTGGCACGTACCGGTGCACCGGGAGCAGCTTGCCTACGTCATCTACACCTCCGGCTCCACGGGGCACCCCAAGGGAGTCGGCATCACGCACGCGAACGTGGCGCGCTTGTTCGACGCGACCGCGGTCCACTTCGGCTTTGGCCCGGCCGACGTGTGGACGCTGTTTCACTCGCCGTCGTTCGACTTCTCCGTCTGGGAGATCTTCGGCCCGCTGGTCCATGGCGGCCGCCTCGTGGTCGTCCCCTATGCGACCACGCGCGATCCCAGCGCGTTCCACCGCCTCCTCGCCGAGGAGCGCGTCACGGTGTTGAACCAGACGCCCTCGGCGTTCGTGCCGCTCATGCACATCGATCGCCAGGCGGAGCACCCGCTGCGCGACCTGCGTGCGGTCATCTTTGGCGGCGAAAAGTTGGACCCCGCGCTGCTCGCGCCTTGGGCGCAGGCCCGCGGCGAAAGCCTGCCCCGCCTCGTGAACATGTACGGCATCACCGAGACCACCGTGCACGTCACCCATCGCGTCTTCGCCCCGGCGGATCTCGAGCCGGCCAGGGCGCGCAGCCTCATCGGCGCACCCATCGACGATCTCGAGCTGTACGTGCTCGACGAGGCCATGAACACGGTGCCGGTCAACGGCATCGGGGAGCTCTACGTGGGAGGCGCCGGCCTTGCCCGCGCATACCAGGGACGCCCCGGCCTGACGGCCTCGCGCTTCGTCCCCGATCCGCGCGGCGGCGGCCGTCGCCTGTATGCATCGGGCGACCGCGCGCGCCGCCTCGCCGACGGCGACATCGAGTACATCGGCCGCGCCGACGCGCAGGTGAAGATCCGCGGTTATCGCATCGAGCTCGGCGAGATCGAGGCCACCTTGCGGGCGCACCTCCAAGTTCGCGAGGCGGTGGTCGTCGTGCGTTCGGACGGCGAACGCGGCCCGCGCCTCGTTGCCTACGCCGTACCCGATGGCGCGCTGACCCAGGCGTCGCTGCGCGGCCATGCTGCGTCGCGCTTGCCCGGGCACATGGTTCCGGCGGCGTTCGTGCTGCTCGACGCGCTGCCGCTCACGACCAACGGCAAGCTCGATCGGTCGGCGCTTCCCGAGCCGGGCTACGACGAGTTGGGCGCCCGTACCGTCCCGCGCACGCCGATGGAGAACCGTGTGGCGGAGGCCTTCTCCGCGGTGTTGGGGCTGACGCAGGCCTTCGCCGAGAGCGACTTCTTCCACCTGGGTGGCGACTCACTCGCGGCAGTGCGCGTGGCCGCGCGGCTCTCCGAGGCCATGGGGCGGCATGTCGAAGTGGCCGCCGTCTTCCAGCACCCGGCCGTACGCGATCTCGCGAAGCACCTGGATGAAGCTCACGCGGCGGACGATGGCGCCGTCGCCCTCATGAACGATTGGCTCGATTCCCTGACATGACGATCCCCGGAGTCCCCAAGTTGCAGAATACAAGCGACGAGTTTCACCGCCTTTCGGAACGCTACGCTGCGCTGCCCGCCGAAAAGCGGGCCGCATTCCGGGCCCGCCTCGAGGAGAACGCGATTTCGCCGTCGCGCCTGCCCATCGTCCGCCTCGCGTCCCGCCCAGGGGATCTCCCGTTGTCGCACGGACAGGAGCGCCTCTGGTTCCTTTGGAAGCTCGAGCCCGCGAGCGACGCGTACAACGTCGCGGGGGCCGTGCGTCTCGAAGGCGAGCTCGATGCCGCCGCCGTTCATGCAGCCCTCGAGGGCGTCGTCGCGCGCCACGAGGCCTTGCGCACCTTCTTCGACGAAGCGGACGGCCAGCCGCACCAACGCGTGCGCGCACAGCCGGTCTTCGCATGGGGAACGCACGATCTGCGCGGCGTGGCGTCGGCCGAGGACGAGCTCGGGCGCATTCTGCGCGAACGCGCGCGGGCGCCGTTCGATCTGGCGCGCGGGCCGCTGTTGCGCGCGGAGCTGGTGCGGCTTGGCGACGAGGCGCACGTGCTCTTGCTGGCGGTGCACCACATCGTCTGCGACGGGTGGTCGCTGCGCATTCTGTTGTCCGAGTTCGTCGAGTTCTACGGTGCGGCGCGCGAAGGGCGCGCATCGCAGCTTCCGCCACCGGCCATTGGCTACACGGACTTCAGCATCTGGCAGCGCGAGTGGCTCGGCGAGGGCGCAATCGATGCGCAGCTCGCGTATTGGCGCGAGCGCCTGGGCGGTCCCTCGACGTCGAAGCTCCCCTTCGACCGCGTGGAAAATGGCGGTGCGCGCGAGGGCGCGCAGATCGTCGCCACCTTGACGGGAACGCGCGCCGAGGCGGTGCGCACGATGGCCCGCGCGCGCGGGGTGACGCCGTTCATGACGTTGCTGGCCCTTTGGGCTTCCTTGCTGTCTCGCCTCGGCGGGGCGCGCGATGTGCGCATCGGTGTGCCGGTTTCAGGCCGCGAGCGGCGGGAGACGCACGGGGTCATCGGCTTCTTCGTGAACACGCTGGTGGTGCGCATCGATGTGGCGCCCGGCGCGACGTTCGCTTCGCTGCTGGAGCAGGTGCGCGCGCGGGTGCTCGAGGCTCGGGCGAACCAAGACGTGCCGCTCTCAAGGCTCGAGAGCGCGCTGGGGGATCGCAGCGCCGGCGCGAAGCTCTTCGACGTGACCTTCAACATGGAGGAGCTCGACGAGCGCGTCCTCTCCGGGCTTCCCGGCCTCACCGTGGTTCCGCACGCGCTGGAAGCGGGCGATGCGAAGTTCGCACTGTCGCTCAACGTCACCGAATCGGCGGGGGCATTCCGCCTGGTGTTCGACTACTCGCGCGGCGCGTTCGACGTGGCCACCATCGAGCAAATCGCCGAACACTACGCAGCGTTGCTCGCGGCCGTGGTCGAACAACCCGAGGCAAATGTCGAGCGCGTCGAGCTTCCGTGCGCGGCCGAGGCCTGGGGCGAAGGCCTCACGTGGGAGGGCAACGTGCTCGCGCGCGTGGCCGAGCTCGCGCGTACCCGCACCGCCGAACCCGCGCTCGTGCACGAGGGACGTACCTTCTCGTGGGGCGAGCTGTGGGTGTGGGCGGGCCGTCTGGCGTCGAAGTTCGTCGAGCTGGGCGTAGGTCGCGAGAGCACCGTCGCGTTGTGCCTTCCGCGCTCGGTGGAGCTCGTCGCGGGCATTCTTGCCGTGTGGCGTGCGGGTGGCGCGTACGTGCCGCTCGATCCGAGCCTGCCCGAGGAGCGGCTCGCGTGGCAGCTCGGCGACTGCGGGGCGCGCGTTCTGGTGAGCGACGCGACATGGGCGCCCGAGGGCATCGCGGTCGTGGCGCCCGACGCAGAAGGGTACGCGGCGGTCTCGATGGTGTCCCCACGGGCCGAGCAAGCGGCATACGTCATTTATACCTCGGGCACCACGGGTCGTCCGAAAGGGGTCGTGGTGAGCCATGGCGCGCTCGCGGCGTACGTGCAGTCGCTCGCGTTGCGTTTGCCCGCGGGCATCGCCAGCGCGGCGTACGCCTCGACGCCGTCCGCGGATCTGGGGCACACGGTGCTCTTCGGCGCGCTGTTCTGTGGTTTTACCTTGCACATCCTCGACGAGGCGCGCGCGATGGATCCGGATCGGTTCGCGGCGTACATGCGCGAGCACCGCATCGATGCCTTGAAGATCGTGCCGAGCCATCTGTCGGCCCTGCTCGAGGCGAGCGATGCCCAAGGCGTCGTACCGGCGCGCTGCCTGGTGCTGGGCGGCGAGACGGCGGGCGCCGAGCTTGCAGCGCGCATCGCTGCGCTCAGGCCCGCGTGCCACGTGATGAACCACTACGGCCCCACGGAGACGACGGTGGGGGTGCTCACGCACGACGGCGCCGAGACATCGCGGCCGGCGCTTCCATTGGGCCGGCCGCTCGCACACGCGCGCGTGTACGTGCTCGATGGCGACGGCGAGCCGAGCCCGCGCGGTGCGGTGGGCGAGATCTGCATCGGTGGCGAAAGCGTGGCGCGCGGTTACCTGGGGCGCCCCGGGCTGACTGCGGAGCGCTTCGTGCCCGATGCACGGGGTCGAGCGGGCAGCCGTCTCTATCGCACAGGCGACAAGGCACGGCATCTTGCCAACGGCGAGGTCGAGTTCCTCGGGCGCTTCGACGACCAGGTGAAGATCCGCGGCTACCGCGTCGAGCCGCAGGAGATCGCCTCTCGTTTGCGCGAACTTCCGGGCGTTCGCGATGCCGCCGTGATCGCGCGTCCCGATGCGCGCGGCCGCATGCGCCTGCTCGGTTACGTGGCCGGCGAGGGTCTCGGTGCGGAGGCCATCCAGCGCGCTCTCGGCGCCGAGCTGCCCGCGTACATGGTGCCGGCGGTCATCACCGTGCTCGCGGCCCTGCCCCTCACCGCGAACGGAAAGATCGATCGCGCCGCACTCCCCGAGCCTCGCGACGAGGTGGTGCTCGAAGAGCGCGTGGCCCCACGGAACGAGAAAGAGGAGGCCCTTCTCGACGTGTGGCAGCGCGTGCTCGGGCGTCGCGACTTCGGCGTGACCGACGACTTCTTCGCCCTGGGCGGCGAATCGATCCTCACGTTGCAGGTCGTCGCGCTCGCCCGCAAGGCGGGCCTGGTGTTCACGGCGAAGGACCTTTTCGCCCACCCACGCATCGACGGCCTCGCGGAGCTGGCACGTGCGGTGGCGGAGGCGCTCGAGGCTCGCGGTGAGGTGCGGGGCGCGATTCCGCTGACGCCGATCCAGAGCCGGTTTTTCGAGCGAAACCCAGAGGGACGCGATCATTGGAACCAGTCCGTCCTGCTCGGCGTGCGCGGAGAGCTCGAGGCGCCGGCCCTCGAGGTGGCGTTGCGCGCGCTGGTGGTGCGGCACGATGCTCTTCGTCTGCGGTTCGCGCGGGCGGAGGGACGCTGGACGTCGCACGTGGCCGCGGAGGAGACGGCATCGCTGCTCGAGTGCGTCGATCTTCGCGCGGGCGGGGAGCTCGAGGTCGAAGCGCAGCGTGTGCAGCGAAGCTTGAACCTCGAACGAGGGCCGCTGCTCAAAGCCGGCTATTTCCGAACCGGTGACGATGAAGGCCGTCTGCTCCTCGCGGTGCACCACCTGGCCATCGACGGCGTTTCATGGCGCATCCTTCTCGACGAGCTGGGCGAGGCCTACGAGCATGCCGTGCGGGGCGAGCTGCCGCGGACGGCGGATGCCCCGCTGCCCTGGAGTGCGTGGGCTTCGGAGCTCGCGGTGTACGCGAAAAGCGACGAGGCGCTCGATGCACTGCCGTACTGGCGCGCCGTGCTCGGCGGCATCGATGCCAAGCTGCCCTTCGGCGAGGCGACCGACACGAGGGTGGCGGCTGGTTGCGAGATCGTTCGACAGTGGGACGAAGCCGCCACGCAGCGGCTTCTCGATGCCGCGCCGAAGGCGTACCGGATGCGGGTCGACGAGGTGCTGCTCACCGCGCTGGCGCAGACACTCGCTGCGTGGGCCGAGCGGCCGGGGGCACTCATCGAGGTGGAAGGTCATGGACGCGAGGACATTTCCGCCGGCCTCGATCCGAGCCGCACCGTCGGCTGGTTCACCACGCGATTCCCGGTGTGGATCGCACCGCCGGACGGCCCGGGCGATGCGCTCAAGACGGTGAAGGAGGCCTTGCGCGCGGTTCCCAAGAAGGGACTCTCGTGGGGTGTGCTCGCGTACCACGCGGACGAGGCGGTCCAACGGGAAGTTCGTGCGCTGCCGCGCGCGGCGGTGAGCTTCAATTACCTCGGGCGCGTCGACGCCGGCATGGCGACAGCTTCGCGGTTCTTCCTTGCCAAAGAGTCGGCCGGCGACGCCATCGATCCCGAGAGCACGATGGCGCACCCGCTCGACGTGCTCGCCATGGTCACGCGCGGTGCTCTGGCCGTGCACTGGCGTTATGTGCCCGGGGCGGTCGACGAGGCCACGGTGGTGCATCTCGCGGGCGACTTCGAGCGACGTCTCGCCGAGCTCCTTGCCCATGCCGCTGTGTGCGACGTGGAGGACGTGTACCCGGCCACCGCGATCCAGCAGGGGCTCGTCTTTCACGATTTGCTGGCGCCGGGCCAGGGGGTGTACGTCAACCAACGCCGTGCAACCTTGGCGCGCGGCACCGATGCGGCGGCGCTGCGCGCAGCGTGGGAGGCTGCGGTCGCGCGGCACGACATTTTGCGCACGCAGTTCGAGTGGATGCCGTCCGGCGCGATGCTTCAGGCCGTGCGGCGTCACGTTGCCTTGCCGTACACCGAGCACGATTGGCAGAACGAGCGCGATTACGAAGCGCGGCTCGCGACGTTCCGCGCGGCCGACTTGGCGCGAGGGTTCGAGCTCGCCGAGGCGCCGCTTCTTCGCGTGAACACGTTTCTGCGGCCGGACGGAGCGCTCGATTTGGTGTGGACGAACCACCACGCGATCTTCGATGGGTGGAGCACGGCGCGGCTGCTCGCCGAGATCGTGCGCGATTACCGTGCGCGCGTGACGGGCGATGGGGTGGCTTTCGAAGCGCCGGCGCCGTTCCGCCGTTTCGTGGAGTGGTATTCGACGCGGCCGAGCGGGGAGTCGTGGTGGCGTTCGGAGCTCGCAAACACGGAGTCGGCAGGGCGGCTCACCGAAGCGCTCGGCCGGCCCGATCGGGTCGAGGCGGGGATTCACCGTCACGCCGTGAGCCTCGGTGGTGCGCAGAGCGAGCGTCTGCGGGTGGCGGCGCGGCGGTACAAGGTGACGCTCGGGACGATGGTGCAGGGCGCGTGGGCGCTGGTGCTGGGGCGGTTCGGGAGCTTTCGCCGTGTCGTCTTCGGCGTCACCGTTGCAGGACGACCTGCGGAGTTGCCCGAGGCTGCGAACATGCTCGGGCCGTTCATCAACAGCCTTCCGTTCGTCGCGGATCTGGAGCCGGCACAGTCGGTGTCGGCGTGGCTTGGGGCTCTGCAGCGGCGCGGAAGCGAGTCGCGGCAGTACGAGCACACGCCCCTGGCGAAGATTCAACAGTGGGTCGGCCGTTCGAGCGCGGCGCTCTTCGATAGCCTTCTCGTGTACGAGAATTACCCCGTCGATGAGGTGCTCCGCCGCACCGATACCGTGGCCACGGTGCACTTCGAGGCCAGCGATCGGACACACTATCCGCTGACGCTTCTCATCGTGCCCAAGGAAGATGCGGTTCATCTCGAGTTCGCGTGGGATGGCGAGAAGATCGCTCGCTCGCGGGCGATGGCCTTGGCGGAGCATTACGTCGAGGTGCTCTCGGAGCTCGCCGCCGACGGGGATCGTGCGGTGGGGGTGGTGGCGTTTCGCTCGGCGGCGTCCAGCCGGCGGGAGGCCGGCGGTCCGCCGGCTGGACGCCGGCGCTCCATGACGCAACGAATTGCGGAGCGTGTGCGTGAGATGGCTCCTAGTGAGGCTGTCTCGTGCGACGGGGAGCGACTCACCTACGGCCAGCTGGATGCGCTGGCGAGCCGCATCGGGCGCGCGCTTCTCGAGACCGGGGCACGGCGCGGGGAGCGCATCGGCGTGTGCGTCGATCGATCCGTGGCCGTCGTTGCGACATGCCTGGCGATCTGGAAGGTGGGCGCAGCGTACGTGCCCCTGGATCCCACCTTTCCAGCGGAGCGGCTGCGCGCGATGGTCGAGGCGGGCGGCATCCAGCGCGTCGTGGCCGACCCCGCGAGTGCATCCCGTGCGTCGCGCGCGCTCGAGGGCACCATGGTCGTGGACGTCGAATGCACGGGCGACGTGGTGGACGCGCTCCCGTTCCCGGAGGTGCACCTCGAGGAGCTCGCCTACGTCATCTTCACCTCGGGTTCGACCGGCGAGCCCAAGCCCGTGGGCATCAGCCACCGCGCCCTGGCCGTGCATACCGCCGATTACCTCGCGATGTACGGCATCACCGCGTCCGACTGCGTCTACCAGTTTGCGACCATCAACTTCGACACCTCCGTCGAGCAGATCTTCCCGACGTTGGCCGCCGGCGCGCGCCTGGTCATGCGCGGTCCCGGCGTTCCCGACTGGGATGCCCTGCACGACGTTCTCGCTACGGAGCGCGTTACCGCCCTTTACCTCCCCACGGCGTACTGGGCGCAATCCATCGTGCACGTCCTCGAGGAGCCGCTCCCCGCGTTGCGCCTGCTCATCGTCGCGGGCGAAGAAGTCCTCCCCAGCGCGGTGCGCCGCTGGAAGGAGAGCCCCCTC